>CABYFA010000030.1 GCA_902518155.1 uncultured Pelagibacteraceae bacterium | reverse complement strand
AATTGTTGTAATAATTTCATTATCAATTTTGAATAATATTTTATTTTCAAAAGCATTTAAATTTTGAATATTTAAAATTATTGTAAAGATAAAAATAATTATTAATTTGATTTTCTTTGCTAGAAGCATTTTGCTAATTCGCAAATTTTTGCTCAATACCACTAAATGGCACAAGTTTTATACTAAACATAAAATCTTCAGTAGGTTCTAGGTCCCTATCTTTATAATAGGTCTTATTATATTTGATCCCAGCTGTCAGACAATCATTTCTATATTCATAAATTAAATCATAGTACTCTGTTAAATCTATTTTTCTGTTCTCTCTAGTTCTAAAGGTTATAAAATTTTGTTCATCAAAATTAAATGTTGTCGTATTTTCCAAAATATTCGTAGTCCCAATTACTCCATTCTCTTCTAAATAATTAAACGTTGTAATAAAATTATTTTTTGAGAAAGTTGTTCCAACCGAATTGTATTGAACTTCATCTAAATTGTGATTTACTGAAAATTCATAATTTAAATTTATATTTTTATTTATATTATTTGTTAGTTTACCAAAATAATTAGAATTTTTTTTGTCAAGTGTGCTATTTGAGGGGATATTATTATTAGATTTTGTTCTAATAACTTTACCAAGATTAAATTCGAAATATTTATTTATATCACTTATTTTTTCTTTTTTATAGTCGACACCCAAAGTTAAACTTTGTCCAGACTCAAGTGTATCTATAAGACCTAATCTATTAATATTAAATATATTTTTAGTATTAATTTGTCTATTCTCATTTTTATAGCCCTTCATATCTGATGGATTTATTCTTAAAGATAATTTTGGATTTAAATAATCATTATAATTTTCACCTTTATTAATTAGAGGGAAAGTTGAAACTGCTTCAAATATATTCATAAATTTTAAATGTGGACTTGAATCATACTCGATATTATTTTTTCCAGAAGAAATTGTATTTTTTAAATAATAATTGAGATTATTTTTAAATCCATATTTCGAAAAATAATCAAAACTTTTGACATTTAAATTATTTATCATTCTTGATCTTAGGCTATTTGTATCTTTTAAAATATTGTCTCCCTGTGATAAAAAATTAAAAGAGGCAAAATTATTATTATCAAAAAAGGTTTTAGAGAAATCATAGTATGGCAAAACATATTGATATCTATCACTATTTTGTTCAGAAAGATTTTCATAGGATGTAAAACCAGCATTTAATGCGAATTTTTCATTTTCAAGATTAAAATCTATCTCAGAAGTTAAAGTATCGAAGTTATCTGGTTTAAGATCTGTATTTACTATATTTGTGTCAAAAACCTTGAGATAAGTGTCATTATTTACTTTTTGAAGTGAAATATTTACAGAACTTTCAACATAATCTTTAAAATCTAAATCTAATTCATATTTTGAAAATAAATGAGTAAGAGTATTTTCCTTATTTGAATTTTTCGATTTATAATTATCTACAATGTTAAAATCAGTTATTAAAAATGAATTCTTATTTTGTTGTCTATATTCAGATTGAAACATAAAAATATTTTTATTAAATATGGTAGGTTTGAAAGTAAAATCTTTATTATTAAAAGGTGCATAAAAATAAGGTATTTGAAGAGAAGAGCCTAAAACATTAGAGTTGTTAATATGTGGCACTAAAAAACCCGATTGTCTTTGCACTGTAGGTCCTGGGTGAAAAAATTTTGGAAAATATAAAACAGGAAAATCGTAAATTTTAACTAAGGCATTATCATATTTTATTTGTTTCTTGCTTTCAGCGTAAGTGATTTTATCTGCTTGAATGGTCCATGGAGGACATTTGTCATTTTTTTTGCAAGTAGTAAATACCCCTTTATTAATTGTTGTGACCTTATTTTTTCTTGATGACGATAAGCCTTTAAATCTTGGATCATTATTTTCATTTCCAAACATATCTTTCTTAAAATTTATATTAATATCTTGAGCAATATAATTTTGTGTTTTTAAATTAAAAACTGCATTCTTAAAAAAATATTTATCACTAAAAGGTTCATTGTATTTTGTATTAATAAAAATTTTTTCTCCTTTTAAAATTTTTTTTTCAAGAGCATAACTAAATTTACCAACTTCATATCTAGTTTGATTAAGTTGATCTGTGATTGTTGCGCCAACATCTGAGCTTATCATCATTTCATTTCTTAGAATTATAATATCTTGAGTATTAAACTTATAATTAGTTTCAATCAAAGCTTCTGCATCACCTTTAATTTCAATTCTCTCTTCATTTTTGATATACAAAATATCTTGTGCAAAAAAATTATAGTTATTAGTCGTATCCTCAATTATGATATTATTTTGGGCTTTTAAAATATTTTTTACTTTATCAAATTCAAATCTATCAGCTTCAATAGTAATACCATTATTTGTGGTAATTGTTCCTCTATTTTTACCAATTATTTTATTGCCATTATCTAAAATTTCTATTTCTGATACATCAAAACTAATTTGATCATTGCTAAACGCATTCAAGATAAATAAATTGGAAATTAATACTAATAATATTATTATTTTATTTTGCATTTAAATTTCTCATTAAAAAAGAATTTATGATTGTAAGTATTAATAATGGAATAATGACAGAACTAATAACACTAATTTTTTCAGAGGTCCCTAAAA
>CABYFA010000029.1 GCA_902518155.1 uncultured Pelagibacteraceae bacterium | reverse complement strand
AATTCTATCTATTTTATCTTTGGTAAACCAGTATTTATCATCGTTCTCATTTTCTTCATCTCCCCAATCTTCAAAATCATCTTCATCATCAGTTTTCTTGTTTTCTCTCTTTGGAAACTTTAAAATTACTTCGAGTGGAGTTGTACCACCTAATTTTTCGTCTATAAGTTTCATACCTTTATAAATTTCAGTTTTTTTACTGAAATAATTAATAAAACTATTTTCAACTTCTAATCTGCTTATACCTATTAAACTAAAAACGATAACTACAATAGTTAGGGTAAAAATTGTTTTGTGATTATTAAGGGAAATTCGTGCAAAGAAAGAGGTAATTATCGACTCTTCTTGTTTTTTTAGAAATATTTTCTCTTTCGGCATAAAATTAATTAGAGATGGAAGTAATGTAAAAGTAATAACAAATGATGTAATCAAACCTAAGGTCATCATCCAACCAAAATCAATAATTGGTTTTATTTCGCTGAAGATTAAAGATAAAAAAGCGATAATAGTTGTTAAAGCAGTATATAAAATTGGCCAAAACATTTTATTAGTTGTTAAAATAATCAATTCTAAAATTTTTTTGTTTGGATAAATTTCTTTAATTTGTAAAAATCTTGTGCACATATGAATATTCATTGCCATTGTTAGAATCAACATTAATGCAATGAAGTTTGACGAAATAACTGTAACTTTCCACCCTAACAACCCGAGCAAACCTGTCATAATTATTACTGAAAAAAAACAGCTACTAATTGGAACGATAATCCAAATTAGTTTTCTAAACACAAACCATAATGTCGCTATAATAAATAATAAAACTCCTAATCCAAATACCACTATATCACTTCTTATAAATGTCATCATATCGTCAGCAATCATGGGTATTCCACCTAAATTTATTTTTCCAACATCATCATAACTTTTTATAACATCTCTGATTTCAAGAATATTTTCGTGATTTTGTTTTTTTATTAAATCTTTATATGTTTCAATTTCTTTTTTTGTTTTGTTAGAGATGCTTTCTATCGGTTCCATACTCTTTATATTAACTATAATTCCAGAAGTTTTTCCATCCTCGCTAATTACAAAATTCCTAAATACTGGGCTACTTAAAATTTCATTAAAACCTCTTTCTCTGTCTATATCCTCATCCTTTAAAGTTTTAAAATTTTCAAGCCTTTCTTGCAAAGGCGCATCTGAATTATTTAATAGAGGAATGTCTAAAAGAGTAATTACACTATGAACCCATTTTAAACTTTGAATTTTATATTTTAAACTAAGGAGGTTATTTATAGAAGTATCTGAAATCATTCCCTCATTAGGTGTATAAGTTAATATTAGAAATTCTTTTGATCCGTATCTTTTCGTTATTTCTTTTAGATATTTAAGATCCGGGTCCCCCTCAATTAGCAATGTCTCTGACGAAGCGTCTAATTTAAAATCTTTTGAATAATAACCAAAAGTAAACAAGGCTAAGAGTAAAAATATCAATATCGCCTTTGGATTTTTTAGGATTATATTTTGATAAAATTGGGCAATCATCTTACCCTTTTATATTGGAATTTAGTTAATTTGAGTATCTTTAAATTTAGTAAACATTGCCTCAAACTCTAAAAATACATTTCCAGTTGGACCATGTCTTTGTTTACCAATAATTAATTCTGCCAGATTAGATACCTCATTCATCTTTGCTTGCCATTCAGCATGCTCTACAGTTGCTGGTTTTGGTTCTTTATTCTCTAAATAATAAGACTCTCTATATACAAACATTACCACATCTGCGTCTTGTTCTATCGAACCAGATTCTCTCAAATCAGATAATTGGGGTTTTTTATTATCTCTCTGTTCTACTTGTCTTGATAACTGTGAAAGAGCAACTACAGGTATCGATAATTCTTTTGCAATCGCCTTCAAACCTTGAGTAATTTCCGATACTTCTTGAACTCTTCCATCTTTATAATTTGTTGTCCCTCGCATTAATTGAATATAATCAACTATAATCATATCAAGTCCTTCTTTTCTTTTTATTCTTCTGGCTCTATTGCTCATTGCTGCGATCGTTATTGCTGGTGTTTCGTCTATATAAAGTGGAAGTTCAGATATATTTTTTGAGGTTTCTATAAATTTATCAAATTGTTCATTTGAAATTTTACCTCTTCTTATGTCATTTGATTTAATTCTAGATTGTTCTGCTAAAATTCTAGTAGATAATTGTTCAGATGACATTTCTAATGAAAAAAAAGCAATAGTTGATTTTTTTCCACTCTCTTGTAATTTTTGAGCTGCGTTAAATGCAATATTTGTTGCTAGTGCTGTCTTTCCCATACCTGGTCTTCCTGCAATTATAATCAGGTCAGATTTGTGAAGGCCACCTAATCTATCATCTAAGTCTCTTAGTCCAGTAGGAACCCCGACAATTCCCTCATCATTTTTAAATGCAGCAGATGCCATATCAATAGTTGTCTTCAATGCTTTATCAAATTTTATAAAAGAAGAACCGTATGAATCTTTTTCTGCTAATTTAAATAATTCTTTCTCTGAATTTTCAATTATTTGTTGTCCAGTTCTATTAAGATCACCTAATTTCGCATCATCAATGGTTTGTTCAGAAATCTTTATAAGCTCTCTTCGCACAAACATATCATAAATAATTTTTGAATATTCGATTGCTTGTCTTAAAGAAGTTGAAAATTTCGTGATCTTTACTAAATATTCTGGCACATTTAATTCATCTTTTTCATCTTCAAAATAATTTTTTAAAGTTATCGGAT
>CABYFA010000028.1 GCA_902518155.1 uncultured Pelagibacteraceae bacterium | reverse complement strand
CATCGTCAAAAACATGTCCATGATGAACACCACACTTAGCGCAATGATATTCGATCCTTTTCATGCCAAATGAATAATCTATCTTTGTTTTAAAGGCACCTGGCAAAGCTTCACTAAATGATGGCCAGCCAGTGCCACTATCAAATTTAGCCTCTGAGGAAAATAGTTTGTTTCCACAATTGGCACAATGATAAAAGCCTTTTCTTTTCTCTTGCAGTAATTCACTAGTAAATGGTCTCTCAGTACCTTCGTTAAACATAATTTCTTTTTGTTTACTAGTAAGGTTCTGATTGATTATTTTTTTGGTTTCAGAAAGTACAAATTTATATGGATACAAAATCCATGATAAACAGGATACACCAATAATCTTTAATAGATTTCTTCTTCTACTCATTAAAACACGCCTGATAATAATTTAATAAAAATTATTCAGGATTTGCCGTTAATGTTTTAATTTCTAAAATATTTTCGTTGGGGTCTTTAACAAAGAAAGTTTCTTGCTCATACTTTGTGCCTTTAAATCTTAAGTAAGGCTCATCATAGTATTTTGCACCTTTATCTTTTAATCTTTGTTTTAAAGTATCAAAATCTTTTCTAGATAAATGAACACCAAAGTGAGGTACGGAAACATTACCCATGTCGACATCGTGTCTTTCATTATCTAATTTATGTTCACTTGCATGAAGTGTTAATTCATTTCCCCAAAAATCAACATCAGCCCACTCTTGAGCAGAATTGTCCAATCTGCAGCCTAATGTTTCGCTGTAAAATTTTTTTGCTGTCTCTAAATCACCGCATGGTATTGCTAAATGAAAGCAGTTCGTGTTTTTATACATAATTTCTCCTTTAAATACTTAACAAAACAACTATATAAGCATTAATTTTTTAAATCAAGTTGGCAAAGAATAATGAATGATTTTTTACAATCTATAATAGACAGAGACCCTGCGGCAAAATCAAAGGTGAGTTTGATTCTTACCTACCCCGGAGTAAAAGCTATTTTTTTTCATAAAATTGCAAACTTTTTTGCAATCGCCAAATTTGATTTAGTTGCAAGAATCATTTCTCAATTTTCAAGATTCTTAACTGGCATAGAGATTCATCCAAAAGCAAAAATAGGAAAAAATTTATTTATCGATCATGGAATGGGTGTTGTAATTGGTGAAACTTCAGAGATAGGAGATAATGTTACCATCTATCACAACGTTACGCTTGGTGGGATTGCTCCTAGTATTAATGCAAATGATCAAAGAAATGTTAAGAGACACCCAACATTAGAAGACAACGTCGTAGTTGGATCTGGTGCTCAAATTTTAGGACCAGTTGTTATTGGAAAAAATTCTTTAATAGGTGCAAATGCAGTGGTTACCAAAAATGTTTCTGAAAAATCCATCATGGTTGGAATTCCAGCCACAAGAGTTGGAGATGCCACAAAAGGATTTCAACCTTATGCGGTTACTGATAAAGATAAAGATAATGACACAAATTAAAAATAACTTTCTTGAGTCGATTGGAAATACTCCTTTAATTAAATTAAAAGCAGCTTCTGAAATCACAGGATGTCATATTTTTGGTAAAGCGGAATATCTTAATCCAGGTGGATCAGTTAAAGATAGAGCTGCTCTTGCTTTAATTAAAGATGCACAGGAAAAAAAATTGATTTCAGAGGGTGGAATTATAGTTGAAGGCACTGCTGGAAATACTGGAATTGGTTTATGTCTTTTAGGAAATTCTTTAGGTTATAAAACAATTATTGTAATGAATGATAATCAAACACAAGAAAAAAAAGATACTTTAAAAAACATTGGTGCAGATCTTAGGTTGGTACCACCCAAACCATATAAAGATGATGGCAATTATGTAAAAGTTGCAGGTCGTCTTGCTGAAGAATTAAAAAGTACAAATAATAATGGTGTAGTTTGGGCTAATCAATTTGATAACACTGCTAATGCAAAAGGTCACTATGAAACCACAGGACCAGAAATCTGGGAACAAACTGATGGTAAGGTTGATGGTTTTGTTTGTGCTTCTGGAACAGGAGGAACAATAGGTGGAGTAAGTAAATTTTTAAAAGAAAAAAATAAAGATATCAAAATTTATTTATCTGACCCGACAGGTTCTGCTCTTTATAATTATATTACGAATGGTGAATTAAAAGCTGAAGGAGGATCAATTACTGAAGGAATTGGTTCAAGTCGAGTAACTAAAAATTTTGCTGAGGCAAAAATTGATGGTGCTTATTCAATTAGTGATGAAGAGTCCTTACCAATACTTTATGATTTAATTCAAAATGAGGGTTTAAGTTTAGGAACCAGTTGTGGTGTAAATATTGCGGGTGCAATTAGACTTGGAAAAGAACTTGGCCCAGGAAAAACTATTGTAACTATTCTTTGTGATAAGTCTGATAAATACAACTCAAAGATGTTTAATAAATCTTTTTTAAAGGAAAAAAACCTTCCAATACCTAGCTGGTTATAATATCGCATATCAGCCATGTAACAAAACAGTTACATTTTCAGAATAATATTAATTAACATCAAGGGTTCATGAAGAAATATATAGCAGTAATACTATCCTTATTAATTTTTACATCTGCACATGCAGGTATGAGTAAGGATGATAAATCTAAAGCCTGGGATTGTATTGGAATTTATATGGCAAATTACTTTTTACCATCTGGTGAACAATTTGAATATGGCATGAAAGAAAAATCTATTTCAACAGTAAAAGTTTTAAAAACGTATGCTCTTGAAATTGGTATTCCAGAAAAAGAATGGGATGAAGGTGTTAATAAAGCAGTTG
>CABYFA010000027.1 GCA_902518155.1 uncultured Pelagibacteraceae bacterium | reverse complement strand
TAAAAAATTTAGATTTATTTTTTCATTATTCAAACCAAGGCTCGTGGCATTTATTACCATATGAAAATCAGTTAGGTTTCCCCATTCTAAAATTTTAATATTATTAAACAAAACTTTTAAATTTTCTGCCTTCTCTTTAGTCCTGTTACTAATTGTTATCTCTTGAACATTCATATTTTGTAATGCAAAAATTATTGATGGAACTACACCACCGGCCCCCAAAATCAAAACTTTCTTGCCATTTACACTAAAGTTTAACTTTTTAATCGCACTATCAAAACCAGCTATATCTGTATTATGTCCAACTAGATCACCATCTTCAAAAGTAATTGTGTTTACTGATTTTGTCTGTTCTGCCTCTGGGCTTAATTTATCTAAAAAAGGAATAACTGTTTTTTTAAAAGGGACAGTCACATTGCAACCAGCTATTTTTTGTTCCTTAATAGTTTGAATAAAATTTTTAATTTCATGATCTTCTAGTTTAATTTTGTCATATGTAGCATTAATATTATTTTCTTTTAGCCACCAGTTTTGAAGTTTGGGAGACAAGGAATGATTAATTGGGTTTCCTATTACTAAATATTTTTTCATTCGTAATTACTCAAGTATTGTTTTATTTTTTTGATCGGTAAACCCATTATAGTGTCTTCATCCCCATCAATATTTAAGAATAATTTTCTACCCTCTCCTTCAATTTGGTAAACGTTGTAAGCATATAACGCTTCATCCGTGATTTTTGACAAATAACTTTTAAGCTCTTCTAAATTAAATTGTTTCATTGTTAAAGTTGCTTTATCAGTATAATTCCAAATCATGGCACCATTTTGAGAAATACAAACCGAACTAATGAGATTATGTTTTTTTCCATTAAGCTTTTTTAAAATTTCTAAAGCTTGATCTCTGTTTGTCGGTTTAGATATTAATTTACCCTCTAAATCTATTACACTATCAGCACCTAAAACTAAAAATCCTTGGTTTTTTTGACTAACCTTATTTGCTTTTAACTCAGCTAAATTTTTTGATATTAGTTCAGGAGATGCTTTTTCTTTAATTAAACTTTCTTTGACAATATCCTCATCTAAATTAGAGTTTTGTACTTCTGTGGAGATATTGTTATCATCCAAAATTTGCTTTCTTACTTTGCTTTTTGAGGCAAGTATAATTTTAACCATTATTTTTATATATTTCGTATATTTTTATAATTGAGGCAGCAGTTTCTTCGACCGATTTTCTAGTAACATCTATAATTGGCCACCTATATTTTTTAAAAGTATTTTTAGCGTCCTCAACTTCTTTTTGAATACTAGATAGATCCGTATAAGATTTATTCTGAGACTCTTTTAATGAATTCATACGATTTTTCCTAATATCAGCTAACCTATCTGCTTCTGTGCTTAATCCAACAATACAAGTTACTTTTGGATCTTCTTTTAAAGTCTCAGGGATAGAATTTTCATTTACCAAAGGAATATTAGATATTTTATAACCTTTGTTTGCCAGATAAATCGAGGTTGGTGTTTTACTGGTCCTACTAACTCCCAATAAAATAATATCCGATTTTTTAATGTCTTTAACTAAATTTCCATCATCATGGTTCATTGTAAATTGAATTGCTTCAATCCTTTTATAATACTCATCATTAAGAGTGTATTGACCACTGGGCTGATGAGATGCTTTTTGGTTAAGCAGCTTTGAAAAGCTTAAGATTAAATCTCCAAGAACACCAAAACAGGGTATTTTCTTATCTTCGCTATTTCTTGCAAGATATTTTGCTAGGCTACTATCTACGATCGAATATAAAATAATAGAGTTTTGATTTTCCTGAGCATTAAATAAAATTTTTAAAATTTGATTTTCTGTTCTTGTAAAAGAATAAGTGTGTATTTTGTAATTTATATTTTTAAACTGAGCTTTAATTGCAGTAAAAATTCTATCTAACGTTTCACCAGTAGAGTCTGATATTAGATAAATCTGATAAATATTACTCATGTATAATGTGTTAATAGTTTTGTTTTATTTAGACAAAGTTGGTTAATTTTATAAATTTAAAATTTATGCTGTAAAACATAGCTTTTATTAACATTATTAAACATTTGTATAAAGTTTTTCATTAAATTGAAATATTGGTAATAAGCATCAATATTACTTATATATATATCAAAAAATTACATTTAAATGTTAACAACTAGTCTATAAAATGTATATAAAATTTAATTCACGTATTTCACAGCTCATACTAAAACTACTATTAAATAAACTTAATTATTAATATGTCTAACATCAAAGAAGTTATTAAAAACGGAAAAACAGATTTAAATCCCATATGGATTATGAGGCAAGCTGGAAGATATCTGCCAGAGTTTAGAGAAATTAGAAAAAAAAATACTGATTTTATCAAACTATGTTTAAATTCTAGTTTATCAGCTGAGATAACCTTACAACCTTTAAAAAGATTTGACTTAGATGCAGCCATAATCTTTTCTGATATATTAATTTTACCTTACGGTTTGAAACAAAAAGTAGAATTTAAAAAAAATGTTGGACCCATTCTTGGTGATTTAAACCTTGACCAGGCATTTGAAGTTACTGAGAAAGATTTTATTGAAAGAGTTGATCCTGTTTATAAAGCTATAAATTTGGTAAAAAATAACAATCTAACAGAAAACAAATCTACCATAGGTTTTGTTGGAGCTCCTTGGACATTACTTGTTTATATTTTAAATAAACAATCTCCAAAAATAAAACTTAAAGAAAATTTTTTTAAAGATTTTTCTATCATTGAAAAAACTTTAAAGATAATAGATAAATTTTTAAAAATTCATATTAAAAATCAAATTGATAGTGGCGCAGAGATTATACAAATTTTTGATAGTTGGGCAGGATTACTAGAAGATAAGGATTATGATTTTTATATCTATAATCCAACTTTTTCCTTAGTTGAATTCACTAAATCTTTAAATGTTCCAGTGATTTGCTTTCCACGAGGTATAAAGGATTATAAAAAATATTGTGAAATTGTAAAACCAGATGCAATTTGTATAGATTATGAAGTTGATCCAATAAAAATTGAAAAAGAGATAAAAATTCCTGTGCAAGGCGGCATGAATCCAAAAGTTTTACTCACTGATAAAGAAAACATTAAAAGAGAAGCAATCAAGTATCTGGATATTTTTAAAGATCATCCATATATATTTAATTTAGGTCATGGAATATTACCTGAAACAGATCCAAGTATGATGGATTATTTAGTTAAAACTATAAAAGATTATTA
>CABYFA010000026.1 GCA_902518155.1 uncultured Pelagibacteraceae bacterium | reverse complement strand
CAAATAACTTCAAATCTAAAATAAAATTAAACTATATACAAGACGAAAGTTTAATTGGAGGTTTAGTCGTACAAGTGGGAAGTACTATGATTGATACGTCAATAAAAAGTAAATTACAACAAATTGAAAATAGAATGATAGAGGCATAAATGGAAATAAATCCTTCAGAAGTTACAAAAATACTAAAAGAACAAATTAAAAATTTTGGAAAAAAAGCAGAAATTTCTGAGGTTGGACAGGTATTGTCTGTAGGTGATGGTATAGCAAGAATTTACGGCCTTGATAATGTTCAAGCAGGAGAAATGGTTGAATTTTCTGATGGATCGAAAGGAATGGCTTTAAATCTAGAAAGTGAAAATGTTGGAGTTGTAATTTTCGGTGACGACCGGAATATTAAAGAAGGTGATGTTGTAAAAAGAACTGGAAGCATTGTAGATACCCCTGTTGGAAAAGAGTTGTTAGGCAGAGTAGTAGATGGATTAGGAAATCCAATTGATGGGAAAGGTGCTTTGAACAAAGGCATTAAAAAAAGTAGAGTTGAAGTTAAGGCACCAGGTATAATTCCAAGACAATCTGTTAGCGAACCAATGCAAACAGGTCTAAAATCAATCGATAGTCTTGTACCAATTGGAAGAGGTCAACGTGAGTTAATTATTGGAGATCGTCAGACAGGTAAAACTGCTGTAGCAGTTGATACAATTATCAATCAAAAAAAAATTAATGAGTCGGGTGATGAAAAACAAAAACTTTATTGTATTTATGTTGCCGTTGGTCAAAAACGATCAACTGTAAGACAAATTCAAAAAACTTTAGAAGAAGCTGGCGCGATGGAATATACAACTATAGTCGCAGCAACAGCATCTGATTCAGCTCCACTTCAATTTTTAGCTCCTTACACTGGATGTGCAATGGGAGAATATTTTAGAGATAATGGAATGCATGCTCTGATTATTTATGATGATTTATCTAAGCAAGCGGTTGCTTACCGACAAATGTCACTGATCTTAAGAAGACCACCAGGTAGAGAGGCATACCCAGGTGATGTATTTTATCTTCATAGTAGATTACTGGAAAGGGCTGCTAAATTAAGTGATGATCACGGTGGAGGTTCGTTAACAGCTCTTCCGATCATTGAAACTCAAGGTGGAGATGTTTCTGCTTATATTCCAACTAATGTAATTTCAATTACTGATGGACAAATTTTTTTAGAAACTGAGTTATTTAACCAAGGTATAAGACCAGCAATTAATGTTGGTCTCTCTGTTTCTAGGGTTGGATCAGCTGCGCAAACAAAAGCTATGAAAAAAGTATCAGGATCAATGAAACTCGAATTAGCACAATATAGAGAAATGGCGGCTTTTGCCCAATTTGGATCAGATTTAGATGCCTCAACCCAACAGCTTTTGAATAGAGGATCGAAATTAACTGAGTTATTAAAACAGAAACAATACTCACCAATGACTGTTGCTGAACAGGTTGTATCTGTATTTTGTGGAGTTAAAGGATATTTAGATGATATTGATTTAAAAGATATTGCTGAATTTGAAAACAAGATCATTGAGAGATGTAAATCTGATAAACCAGAATTAATCGAGTCTATTCAGAGCTCAGGTAAATTAGAAGAGGCAACAGAAAAAAGCTTAATTGATGTAATTACTAATCTTAAGAAAAATTTTAAATCTTGATTTATTTATGGCTAGTTTAGACGATCTAAAAAAAAGAATAACAAGTGTAAAATCTACACAAAAAATTACAAAAGCTATGAAAATGGTAGCTGCAGCTAAACTAAAAAGAGCTCAAGATAGTGCAGAAAAAGGAAGGCCATATTCTGAAAAAATGAATAATATAATTTTAAATTTATCTAGCGGCATCTCTGATAAAGAAACAGCTCCTAAATTACTATCTGGATCAGGGAAAGAACAAGTTCATCTTTGTGTTGTGCTGACGTCAGATAGAGGTTTATGTGGTGGTTTTAATGCGAATATAATTAAAAAAGCTAAAAGTTATTTTGCTAAATTGAATAAAGAGGGTAAGGAATTGAAGATTATTACTGTTGGTTCTAAAGGTAACGATCAGTTAAAAAGAGTATATGGAAATAAAATTGTTGAGAACATTTCTTTTAAAAATTCAAAAAATGCAAATTACTTTGATGCAGAAAAAGTTGGAAAAATTATAATTGAAAAGTTTCAAAAAGAAGAATTTGATATTTGTACCATTTTTTACAATCAATTTAAAAACGTAATAACCCAAATACCTCAGGCTCAACAAATCATCCCGTTAAATACAAAAAGTGATGATCAAAATAATTCAGAAGATAACTACGAATTTGAACCAGATGAGGATGAAATTTTAAGTAATTTATTACCAAAAAATATTTCGACGCAAATATTTAAAGCGATGTTAGAAAATTCAGCTAGCGAGCAGGGTGCAAGAATGAGTGCGATGGATAATGCAACTCGAAACGCAGGTGAAATGGTTGATAAACTTACTATTGAATATAATAGAAGTCGTCAGGCAGCAATTACAAAAGAACTAATAGAGATAATATCAGGAGCAGAAAGTTTATAATTATGAGCAAGGGAATAATAACACAAGTTATAGGAGCGGTTGTTGATGTAAAGTTTGAAGGTGATTTACCAGAGATATTAACAGCTTTAGAATGTAAAAATGGAAATAATAGATTAGTGCTTGAAGTGGCTCAACATCTAGGAGAGTCTACTGCCAGAACTATTGCAATGGACGCTACCGAAGGATTAAAAAGAGGTGATGAGGTAATAAATACAAATGCTCCAATTAAAGTACCAGTAGGACCTGAAACTTTAGGAAGAATTATAAATGTTGTTGGAGAGCCTATAGACGAAAGAGGAGAAGTAAAAACAAAAGAAAATTGGCCAATCCATAGACCAGCTCCAGAATTTAACGATCAATCCACAGAAACAGAAATACTTGTAACAGGTATCAAAGTTATTGATCTTTTAGCTCCATATGCAAAAGGAGGAAAGATAGGTTTGTTTGGTGGTGCGGGTGTTGGAAAAACTGTTTTAATCATGGAATTGATAAACAATGTTGCTAAAGCCCATGGTGGCTTTTCAGTTTTTGCCGGCGTAGGTGAAAGAACTAGAGAAGGAAATGATCTTTATCATGAAATGATGGAGTCAGGGGTAATAAAATCTGAGGGCCCTGGTTCTAAGGCTGCTTTAGTTTATGGACAAATGAATGAACCTCCGGGAGCAAGAGCAAGAGTAGCACTTACGGGATTAACTGTTGCAGAATATTTTAGAGATCAAGAAGGACAGGATGTTCTATTTTTCGTTGATAATATATTTAGGTTTACTCAAGCAGGTTCTGAGGTATCAGCATTATTAGGAAGAATACCTTCTGCTGTTGGATATCAGCCAACATTAGCAACTGATATGGGAAATTTACAAGAGAGAATCACTACAACCAATAAAGGCTCTATTACATCAGTACAGGCAATTTATGTGCCTGCTGATGACTTAACGGATCCTGCGCCAGCAACTTCATTTGCTCATTTAGATGCAACAACTGTATTGTCAAGACAAATAGCTGAAATAGGTATTTATCCTGCAGTTGACCCATTAGACTCAACTTCAAGAATTCTTGACCCTAGAATTGTTGGTGATGAACATTATCGAGTAGCTCGTGAGGTGCAAAAAATATTACAAACATATAAATCATTACAAGATATTATTGCTATCCTGGGTATGGATGAATTATCAGAGGAAGATAAATTAGTCGTAGCGAGAGCTAGAAAAATTCAAAGGTTTTTATCTCAACCATTCTTCGTGGCCGAGGTATTTACAGGATCACCAGGAAAACTAGTTGATTTAGAGTCAACGATTAAAGGTTTCGATGCAATTTGCAAAGGTGAATATGATCATCTTCCAGAGGCCGCATTTTATATGGTTGGAACCATTGAAGAAGCCATCGAAAAAGCTGAAAAAATGTCTAAAGATGCAGCAGCTTAATGAGTGATGAATTTAAAATTGAAATAGTTAATCCAGAGAAATCCTTCTTATCAAAAGATGATGTTAATGAGGTAGTTGTTCCTGCATTTGAAGGAGAAATAGGGATACTAA
>CABYFA010000025.1 GCA_902518155.1 uncultured Pelagibacteraceae bacterium | reverse complement strand
CTTAATTGTCTCTACGATAATTATTTACGCTATAAATATTGCAGCAGGTTTTGCTGGAGCTGATTACACATTTAGTCATGGGGAAACATTTGTAATTTGGATATTAATGGCAATATTAGTAAACAATTGCTTTAACAAATAATTTATATATTGAATTTTCTTTTCAAGTGTTTGAGTTTTCCCTCAGTGCTATCATAATCTATATAGCAACCTTGTAAAAATCGATTACCTTCATTAGCATTATATTCGGTTCTGCCATGAAGAAGTCTATAGTTATCCATCATTAATAAATCACCAGGTTTTAATTTAAATTCAATTCTGAATTTTTTTGAATTGTACATTTCTGAAATTTTGTTTCTAGCTGCGTAATATAATTCTAATTTTTCCTTATCCATTAAGGGGACAAAATCTAATCGAGGACTAAATCTGACTTGTTTAAGTCTTTTGTTTTCATCAAGTTGGATCATCTCTGCCCAGTCTTCTAAAACAACATTATCATCCACAAATTGAAATCTGACTTTTATTTCAGTTAAAATTTGGAAAAAACTAGGATGTTCTTTTTTTAACTCTTCCGTTACGGCAAGACCATCAACCAATGTGGATAAGCCACCACCAACTTCATTTTCGATGCAATGCAGCAATTGTATACAAGGTACTGGTTTTCTATAAGGATTGTCAGTATGTGGTGCTAAAGGCAATGAAGTATAGGCAAGATCATTTGGATTTGGTTTTGATTTAACATTAAAAAACTCGCCAAAGTTAGTTCGTCTAATACTTCCGATTGAATTAGCAAAATTGACAATAAAGTTATCTTTGGTGGGAACATTTTCAAATATAACAAATCCATATTTGTAAAAGTCTAATAAAGATTCATACATTATTTTTTCCTCAAAAAAGTTTTTATTAAACTTATAAATATTGTTATTTTGAAAGTCTGATTTCCATGAAATCTTATTGATAAAGTACAATTCATTATCTTTCTCAAACTCTTTAAGTATATTTTCGATAACTAGTTTTGCGTATGCACCATCTTTAAAACTTACCTCAAGAAATTTATCTGAAATATTCACTTTTGAAATTTCTGAGCTACTTTTAAGCATTGTTGGATCAAATAATCTTTGTTGAGTTTTTTGATCTACAAAGTTCTCGCTATTCACCCGTTCTCTTAGCCAAAAAGGGTGGATTTCTTTTTTTGCACCCTGTTTTTCAAAAAACACTTTGTTATCAGTTAATTCTATTTTCATACAATAATAAGAGAATTATTTAAAATTTTACTTTAATCAATATAAATTAAATAGTAATAGTCCCATGTGTCAAAATTAAATTCATCAGATTTTAAAAGGTATTCTAAGTTTGTTGATGGCTTAGCTAGAAAACTTACTAAGTTTTATTATTCTAAACTTAATAGAACTTTTAAAGTCTCTAACAAATTAAGAGGCAAGGGATTCGATCCTGTTACAACCTCAGATAAAGCTGCGTGTCAAATGACTTGGAATACACCAGCTGATACAATGCAAATGTTTTGCTGGTGGAAAGGAAATAGTGAGGAAGATATAATTAACCAACTAGGTCAAATGAACGACTTCTTTGAACCTCACAAATTTACTGAGTGCACTGACCAGGTAATGGATTATAACGCAAAATAGGGATAAATAATGAAAGCAATTTACACAAGAACCATCGGAGTTTATGATGACAAGCTTAGTGAGGCAATGGAAATTTCCAAAGGTTTAGCTGAAGTAAGAAAAAAACATTATCCTGATCATGAAGTTTATTTTTCTTTTCAAATTGGTGGAAATCCAAGAACAGTTAGAGAAACTCTTGTGGGAGAACAGTTTACAGACAAAGCATTTGCAAATGATCAAAACATGTCTGCAGATCCTAAATTTATAGAACTTCAAAAAAAAATGAAGGGAGTCTTTAAAGAAGGTACAATACAAGATGAAATGAGAATGGTATTCAACGATTAAGGAGCTCGATGATAGAAAAATTTAATGGAATATTTTATTTAGCCGTTTTTATAATCCATTTTATAGGATTTGCTTATTATGGATTTAGATGCGTTTTCCAGACAAAGTCCTTCTTAGATAAATATGATATCGATGATACTGGTGCTGGAATGGTTAGATTTTTTGGATCAATATTCCTTGGTTCTGTAGTTATGGCTATTTATGTTGGTTTTGTAAGACCTAATGGTTTGGAGACAACCTGGGCATTCTTTAACTTAATCTTTTTACAAAACTTATCTGCATTTATTGTTGGCTTTTATAACACAAAAATTAATAAACTTGGACACACAGACAAAACATCGGATGAAGGAATTTATGCTCCATTAGTTTTGACTATACTTAGTGCTGTGATGATCTATGGTTTTAGTGACAAAATTTATATTTAACAAAAAAGGATTATTAAATGTCGATGTTAGAGAAATATACTAATGCAATTGATAAAAAAGATGAGTCAACTATGAATGAACTTTTACATGATGACTTTAAATTCACAATGCACAAATCAGGAAACACCATAGGTAAAGCTGATGTTATAAAGTGGGCAATGAGCGGTGATATAAACCAAGACAAGGCTAGAGTAGTCTATGAAAATGATGAAATTGGAGTTCACCATTCAATAGTTACATTTAATGACGGAAATGTTGAGGCGGTAATGGCAGTTTATAAATACAAAGATGGAAAAATTATAAGTTTAGAGACTGGCGCCACTCCAATGCCAAAATAGGTGAGTCAATTACTCTTTATTTGTATAGCTATAACTGCACTTGATATTTTTTTAATCATCTACGCATTGACTATCCCACTTTATCCAAAAAAATGGCGAAAAGAGGTAAATAAAAAATACAAAAATGAGACAGCTACTGGAGTAACGATAATTTTTGTAACGATGGCAGCTTGTTTTTTATGGGTAATTTATTTTTATTTCTTAATTTTTGATTTATAATTTTCTATGTTTCCAAAAAAATATTCAAAATTAATATTCATATTTTTTATGGGTCTTGGCATGAGCTTGATCATGACACTTATAATTACATATATCAATACAGGTTATGATGAACTTTATTATAAGAGATTTTTTAAAGCTTGGTCAGTAAGCTTACCGGTTGCATTAGTTGCTACAACAATTGTAGCTCCGATAGTAGAAAAATTTGTAGATAAAATTACCAAATAATAATACTCTTTATATTGTGAGTAATATAATTGCCTACATAGTTCTTATACTTGCAGTAATTTTGGGGACTGCAGCAAATGGTTTTGCTAAAGGAGCTAATGGTTTTACATTATTATTACCAAGCTTATTAACAGCAATAACAATAGTTGCTTGTATGTTTACATTATCAATTGTTATGAAAACTATTCCTGTGGGTATTACTTATGCCTCATTTGCAGGTCTATGTATTATCGCCACAACAATTGTTGGGGTATATAAATTTAATCAAATGCCAGACATTTACACTATTGTTGGTTTAACTTTAATTATTTCAGGAGTGTTAATAGTTAATCTTCTTGGTAAAACAAATTAAATTTATGACTAATTTATCTGGATATATATTTCTTCTACTGGCAATTATCTTAGGCATTACTTCAAATGGTTTTTTAAAATCAACTAATGGATTTACCAATATTGGCCCGACAATTTTTTGTGCAATATCAATAATCGCTTGTATTTTTTGTTTATCAAAAGCAATGAATATCATTCCGGTAGGTTTCACTTATGCTACGTACGGGGGACTAACAATTACTGCAGTAACTTTATTTGGCGTGTTTAAATACAATCAAATACCAAATCTTTATGGTATTATTGGGATAGCTCTAATTGTTGTCGGTGTAATTCTTTTGAATACTCTTGGTAAAACTACTTAGTTATTGGTCTAAGCATTTTTAAAATTTTATTATGAATATTGTTATTAACTGAAGCAACAATATTTCCACCTTTAACCGCATTTGCATTTTTCCATGTACTAACAACTCCACCAGCTGCTTTAATGATTGGTATCAAAGGATGAATATCCCAAATTTTATTTCCACATTGAATAACCACATCAACTTTACCTTCTGCAAGATGTGAGTAGCTAAGAGCATCTGCACAAGGAAACTGCATTAGTTTTAAAATTTTGGGTATTTTTTTTTGTTTATTTAAAGATAACATGCCATGAAAAGCAGCAGACA
>CABYFA010000024.1 GCA_902518155.1 uncultured Pelagibacteraceae bacterium | reverse complement strand
TTTACAATAATTAACGTTGCTTGACACCCCTATTTTGCTGAATATACTCCCTCGAATTCAAATTGAAAAATGCCTAAAACTAGTAAAGTTAAAAAAAAGGTTACTAAAGCTAAAACTAAAACTGTAACTAAAGCAAAACCTAAGACCATCAGTAAACCAAAAGAAATTAGCAAGGGACCTATTAAAATTTCTAAAACATATATTCCAAAAGAAACTGAAAAATATATGTGTGAAAAACATAAGGTTTTCTTTAGAATGAAATTACAAGAATGGAAAAAAGAGCTGGTTAGAGCAAATAATGAAGCTCTGTATAACGGTAGTATGGATGATAATAGTATTTCAGCCGATATTGTCGATCAAGCAAGTTCATACACAGATAAAAATGTTGAAATGAAAGCAATCAATAGACAAATCAAACTGATTTCAGAAATTGATAAAGCTTTAGCTAGAATAAGAGAAGATACTTATGGATTTTGTCTAGATACTGCAGAACCAATAGGGCTAAAAAGACTCATGGCAAGACCTGTTGCAAAATATACTATAGCTGCACAAGAAAAACATGAAAAGGATGAAAAGGTTCATGCCGACGACTAAAAAAAAGAAAAGTAAAAAAGTTCATAACCCAATTACTTATAATTTTACCAAAAAATATATTTACTATTATTATGGTTTTTTTTGGGTTCTGTTATTATTATTTGTATTCATTAATTAAATGAACCAAAAATTAATTTTAATAATTATTGCAATTGTAGCCATAGAACTATCTGGTCACGGAATTTTTGCTTCACTTTTTAGATTAATTAGCTCAATGAACTAAGGCTTTGGTGGAACTTCATCTTTATTCATAAATTTAAAACCCTTCTTCACCGCTTCTCTTTCAGATATCTCAACATACCATCTAGTAAGGTTTTTATAATTTTTAAGACCAATGTCATGCCACTCATGTCGTGCTATCCAAGGAAAAGTTCCTATATCAGCGATTGTATAATTTTCTCCAGCTAGAAATCTTGCTCTATATAATCTTGCGTCTAATTCCTCATATATTCTTTTAGATATTTTGAAATATCTTTCTTCGCCAAACTGACTTTTACCAGGATTGTAATGATGAAATTGATGATGTTGTCCTAACATGGGTCCAACATAACCCATCTGCGCCATCAACCATTGGTTAATCTCTAATCGATCTTTTACATCATAAAATTTCCCACTTTGTTCAGCTAAATACATTAAGATTGCCCCTGACTCGAAAATATTCTTATTATTATCCTGATCAATGATCACTGGTATTTTACTAAATGGACTTATCTTTTTAAATTCAGGTTTAAATTGGTCACCTTTATTGAGATCTATATTAACTACGTTATATTCATAGCCAATCTCCTCAAGCATGATACTTATTTTTTTTCCGTTAGGAGTATTGGCAGAGTAAAGTTCAATCACTCTTTTTTTCCAAGTCTTTTCAATAAGTTTGTTGAAGTGGTTGTAAATTCAAATCTATATTTTTCATTGGGTCTTGCTAATTTAAAACACGCTCTTGCAGCTAAAGCACCTTCATGAAAACCAGATAAGATTAATTTTAATTTGCCAGGGTAATGACAAATATCCCCTACTGCATAAATTCCTTTTTGATTGGTCTCAAATTTTTCTGTATCCACTTCAATAGTTTTTTTATCAATATTTAGACCCCAATTTGCTATTGGTCCGAGCTGCATAATTAATCCAAAAAAACCTAATACATAATCAGTTTTTAAATTCTTAATCTCATTGTTATCATGTTTGATATCAATACTTTCTAAATTTTTGTCTCCTTTAACAGTAGCCATTTGATATTGAGTAAATAAATTTATTTTTCCATCTTTTGCAAGTTGATGCACTTTATCTATTGTAGCTTGTGCACCTCTAAATTCATCTCTTCTATGTATTAAATTAACACTACATTCTTTTGATAATTCAACAGCCCAATCTAATGCGCTATCACCTCCACCAAAAATTGATACTGTCTTTCCTTTAAAAATCTTTTTATCTTTTACCGAGTAAAATAAAAATTTATTTTCAAATTTTTCACACTCTTTTGGCGAAAACTTCCTTGGTTCAAATGAACCAACACCTCCTGCAATGATAACATTGGGTGTTGAAAAAGATGTACCATTATTAGTTTTTACCAACCAGTTATCATTTTCTTTTTTAACTTTTTCTACTCTTTCGTTTAAATGAAATTTAATATCAAATGGTTTTAGTTGATTAACTAAGTTATTTGTTAATTCTTCACCCGTACATTCTGGCACAGCGGGTATATCGTAAATTGGTTTATCTGGATAAAGCTCAATACATTGACCACCAATCTTATCTAAATTGTCAACCACTTCACAATTAAGACCAATTAACTTTAATTGATGCGCAGTAAATAAACCTGTTGGACCTGCGCCAATTATCAATGCATCTGTTTTAATCATTTAGGCTTGCTTCGATGGAATATTTACTTCAAGACCATCTATTTCATCAGAGACTACAATTTGGCAACTCAGTCTACTATTTGATTTGGGTTCAAATGCCATATCTAACATATCTTCTTCGCCATCTTCTTTTTTAGGAATTTTATTAAACCAATCTTCTTTGACATAAACATGGCAGGTTGCACAAGCCATTCCTCCACCACAATCAGCGTCAATTCCTGGAATATCATTTTGTACAGCCCCTTCCATAACAGTCAGGCCATTTTGAACTTCAACTTCGTGCTTTTGATTGTCGTGGGTGATGTATGTAATTTTTGCCATTTGATTTGATATAGGTATAAAAAAAAATAGGGCAAGTATGTAAAAACATACTCGCCCTATAAATTTATTTAAAAGCGTAATTATCTTGCTCTTGCACCAGCTGAACTTACTGCAGCAGCCCAGATTACTAGACCGAATGCAATTTTGTTAATAAAGTCAGCTAAGTTGTAAATCACGTTTAGTGAGTCAGCGTCTACTCCACCTGTTAGGTAACCAAAAATGTAACCTAATGGGTAAATAGCCCATCCTACTGTTACGATCATTCTCATTGCACCAAAAGCAGTAACAAGTGCTTTGTTTCCACTCTTAGCAGCAGCTTTTCCAGCTTCTCCTGAGAATATTTCATATAGAATGTATATCCAACCTGCCATACCGATTACAAAACCAAGTGTAGCGTTGATATATCCAGCTTCTCCTAAATATCCACCGATTAACATTACTAATGAACCGATTAACAATCTCCAGAACATTCCAGAGTTTGCTTTTCTTACAGCTGCTAGAATTAAGTAGAACTCTATCATCTGTAATGGCACAGTAATTAACCAGTCAATATATCTATACACTGTAGGTGAATCACCAGTAGTCACCCATACATCCCTCATGTACATGTAATGGATGAATGCAATACCAGTTACAAGACCAGCAACAGTTACTGACGTTTTCCAGCCAGGAGCCACAGTTCCTCTTTCCATGAAGAAGAAAGCAGTAGCAGCCAACATACCCATTGAGATTATCCAGAAAGATATCCCAACAAAGTCATCTTGAGCTAACATAGTGGTCGCTGCGTTTGCAACACCTGTAATACCGATAAGGGCAACAGCTGCTAATGCAAACATTTTAAGTTTTTTCATAAAAAACTCCCTCTTTAGTTAGTTTTTATTAGTTTATATAAACTAAGCTTAGGTCGCCCTAAGCAAAAGTTGTGGTTAAATACCAAATTAAAAGACTTTATTGAAGACTTAATTGTCATTAATTTACATTGATTTTACTCGTTTTTTAAAATTAAATACAATTTGTGATTTAAAAACCACAACAAATTATAACAACGAATCAAAATAACGATGTCAGACAAATTCAGCAAAATATACGATCTTTCTATTAAAGATCCCGAAAAATTTTGGCAAGAAGCAGCAGATGACATCTTTTGGTTTAAGAAACCAACAAAAATTTTAAATAAATCTAATCCTCCTTTTTACAAATGGTATGAAGATGGGGTGACCAATACATGTTACAACGCTTTAGATTTTCATATTGATCAAGGAAAAGGTGATAAAACTGCTCTAATTTACGATAGCCCCATTACAGGGAACAAAAGTAAGTTCACTTACGAGGAATTAAGATCAAAAGTTTCAAAGTTTGCAGGTGCACTTAAGGATCAAGGTGTCAGTAAAGGGGATCGAGTTATAATTTATATGCCAATGATCCCTGAAGCAGTGGTTGCAATGCTGGCTTGTGCAAGAATTGGTGCAATACATTCAGTAGTGTTTGGTGGTTTTGCTTCAAATGAACTTGCAAGCAGAATTGATGATAGTAAAGCCAAACTCTTAGTGACCGCATCATGTGGCTTTGAACCAGGACGAACTGTTGAATACAAACCTTTGGTAGATGAAGCAATCAAACAAGCTCAACATAAAATTAGTAAGATGATTTTATTTCAAAGAAAAGATCACGAAGTCAAATTAAATG
>CABYFA010000023.1 GCA_902518155.1 uncultured Pelagibacteraceae bacterium | reverse complement strand
AAATAGGTATCTAAATCCCATTGAGTTGTTGCACCTAAAAATCTTTCCCATTCATCATTTTTATACCAATGGAAAACTTTATACATCTCATCAGGCATTGCAGATTTAATTATTTCATCCTCTGATAATCTTTCTAAAGCCTCACCTAAACTTAAAGGAAGTTTCTTAACATCTTTACCTGCTTTTTGAGCTTCATAAATATTTCTAGACTCTGGAGCTGCTGGTTGCATTTTTTTACTAATTCCATGATCACAAGCTTTTAGTAAAGCTGCTCCTAATAAATATGGATTATGCATTGAGTCTACCGATCTGTATTCAAATCTACCCGGTGCTGATACTCTCAATCCACAAGTTCTATTTTGATAACCCCAGTCAGCATAAACAGGAGCCCAAAAACCTTGATCCCATAATCTTCTATATGAATTTACAGTTGAAGATCCTAACGCTGTCAAAGCTGGTAAATGTTCCATGATACCTGCTATTGATTGTAATCCAATTTTTCCAGGTAACTGCATATCCTTAGTATCTGGCATGAAAGTGTTTGTTCCACCTTCAACATAACCAAAAACTTCTTCAACGCCTGGTAAAGATTTGTGTCCAAGTTTATTTGTTTTAACTTTTCCACCTTTCCATAAAGACATATTAGTATGACAACCACTCGCTGAAACTCCCATAAATGGTTTGGTCATAAAACATGCAATTAGATTATGTTCTCTTGCAACTTGAGCACATATTTGTCTGTAAGTTGATAGTCTATCTGCATTTCTTAAAACGTTATCATATGTCCAGTTCAATTCTAATTGACCAGGTGCATCTTCGTGATCACCTTGAATCATATCTAGACCCATTGCTTTTGCATATTCTATTACCTTCATAAATACAGGTCTTAATGATTCAAATTGGTCTATGTGATAACAGAATGGTTTAGAAAATCCTTTTCCTGTTGGAGTTCCATCATCATTTTTAGTCAACCACATCATTTCTGGCTCAGTTCCTACTCTTAGCTCTAAACCATGTTTCTTTTGAAATTCATCCATGAAAATTCTTAAATTTCCTCTGCAATCAGAAGTTAAATGACCTCCGGGATTATTTCTTTCTTCTCTGTTTCTAAAACAAGTTACAAAAACTCTTCCAACTCTTTTATCCCACGGTAATTGACAAAAAGTTTCAGGGTCAGGAATTCCAACCAATTCCATTGCCTCTGGTCCATAACCAATATAGTTGTTATGTCGATCTAAAAATAAGTTCGCGGTTGCTCCGTAAACCAATTGGAAACCTTTTTCAGCTGTTCTTTCCCAATGATCGGCGGGTATTCCTTTTCCAACCACTCTTCCTGTTACAGAAATAAATTGATAATAAATATAGGTTATTCCTAATTCGTTTATTTTTTCTCTGACTTTTTTGACTTGCTTATCTCTACCTGGTCGGTTTACGTGTTTTTCTAGATCCGTCATTTTCCCCTCAATGAATTATAAATTTACTCAAGCGTAACTGAAAAATTTATTAGTGTCTAGGCTTGAAGTTTAGCTCCAAGGAAACGGACTGTTCGAAGTAGGGTGCAATTCTCCCTTCTCGTAACGGTTGAATCTAAATGGTTTTAATAAATCACTTTCAGTACCAAGAATTTCTTTTGCCACCAATTCGCCAACACCAATCATTTTGTATCCATGGTTAGCATCAGCAATCATATAAACATTTTCAAAAAATCTATCGAAGATCGGAAAAGAGTCAGGGGTCATACATCCTAGTCCGCCTGAAGGACCTTTTCTATATAAATCTGATTTCCCTTCAAATCTTTTTTGACAATGAGCTAAAGCTGAGCACCACATTTCACTAAAAGCATCAGTTGTTTGATACTCTGGTGACTCAATCCCATATGGATCAACGTTAACTTTATCAAAATGTTTTTTCACAATATAAGGAGAAGTTCCTCCTTGAACACCTAACCCTTCAATATCAGGCTTATAATAAATCCCCCAAATTTTATCTGTAATTAATTTTTTTGTTTTATCTGAATACAATGGTGCAGTAGAGTCGACATGAACCACAGGCGGTTGTTTGCCATCATTTGTTTTTAAGAAATCTGGTTCTACTCCAATAACACCTTCTTGAAGCATCCAGTAAGTCCACATGTCAGTAACATGCATCTTACCATCTTTGCCTTTGATGTTTGCAGTTTTTGGAAGCTCTAACATGTTCCAAAAATCTCTTGCCCAAGGTCCCGCTCCAATTACGACTTGTTCACAATCAATTGTCCCTTTGTCTGTTTCTACTCCAGTAACAGCTTTGCTGTTACTGCCTCTTTTAAAACCTGTAACTCTAACACCCTTCATCACTTGAACACCATTTGAGGTAGATTTATTTTCAAGTGCTTTAATTGAGTCTTTATTAAAAGCATATCCACCTTTTTTTTCATGAAGAATTGACGTAATTCCTTGAGCTTGCCAATCATCAAAGATACCCTTCATATAATTCATGCAATCTTTCTCACCTTCTATAAATTCAGACTCATAACCAATTGCTTTTTGTTGTTCATAAATACTAGCTACATCCTCATGCATAACTTCAGGTGATATTTGTAAATAACCAACTGGATTATATTTAAATGCTTTTGGATCACTCTCCCACACTGAAACTGAATGGGCCATTAATTCTCTCATTGCTGGTTGAAAATAATTATTTCTAACAACGCCACAAGCTATACCACTCGCACCTGCAGCAGTATCTTTCTTTTCTAAAACAACAATATCTCCTGGATTTTTATACGTTTCGGATAGTTTCCAAGCAGTGCTTAATCCGTGGATACCTCCACCGATAATTACTACTTTTGCTTTTGTCGGTAATGACATACTCACATCTTTATTTTTCATGCGACGTAAATATATAATTTTTTATATATATAAAAAATATAAGTAAAAATAATAAAGCTTTAAAAGCTTAGATGTTTAAGGGTTTCAATGTATTTATTAAACTCTTCAATAAAAGATACACTTGGCTTTATGTGCTTTTTTCTCTGGTCTCCAGAAGTTTTTTCTAAGAAAAAAAAACCTTTTTCACATGCCTCATTAATCATTAAAGCTGACTTAGGACGTGAAGTTTTAAACAATTTAGTCTTTAATTCTTCAACTGTTAAGTCCTCTTTATACTTATAGGCGTGCATAACTAAAAGCATCATATGATAATGGGAAGGTGATTTTCTAAAAAAATAGTTACTAGACATGTGAGAAAGTTTCATCTGATCTTCCCAAAATTCTAATAAATCTTTTGCTGTTTTGGGCATTAAGATCTAACTCTAGTTTTCTTAGGATCAAAGTGTGGGAAAGCAACTACTTTAGCAGAAATTCTTTTTTGATGACCATCAATTTTACCCACCTCTACCTCAGTACCTATTTCAGAATATTGATTATCAATTCTACATAAAGCTATATTTTTGTTGAGAGTAGTAGATAAACAACCACTTGTAATTACACCTACTTGAGATCTTCCGACATGTACACAGTCACCATGACCTGAAGGTTCTTTACCAATTAACTCAAGACCAACAAGTTTTTTTTGTGGATTTGCTTTTCTTTCTTTCAAAACACTTTTACCAATAAAATCTTCTTCCTTTGATTTGAGAGGGACTGCAAAACCAATTCCAGCTTCAAACGGATCCTGTTGACCATCAAATTCGTTTCCAAACAAAATTAAACCTGCTTCAATTCTCAATTTATCTAAAGCAGCAAATCCAGCAGGTATTAAATTATCATCTTTCCCATATTCCATAAGTTTATCCCATACTTTTGGTGCATCTTTTGGATGGCACCATATTTCATAACCAAGTTCACCCGTGTAACCAGTTCTTGAGACAATTAATGGTATTCCTTGGAGTTCTTCAACTCTGCAAATTGAAAACCTAAACCATTCTAACTCATCGATTGCAGGCTGTGTTGGAGGTGCAAAAATCATTTTTTTTAAAATTTCTCTACTTTTTGGCCCTTGAATGGAAACATTGCTAATTTGATCTGTTGAGTTTTTTATATTTACTTTGAACTTTTTCTTTTGAGCAACTTCTTTAAGCCACTCTCCTGCATACTCGTCTCCGCAAATCCATCTAAATCCAGTTTCACTTAATCTAAATAAAGTGCCATCATCGAACATCATTCCATTTTCATAGCACATTGCTGAATAAACAATTTGTCCAACAGAAAGTTTTTTAATATTTCTAGTTAAAGTATAATTCATTAATTCTTCAGCATCTGGACCTATAATTTCAAATTTTCTCAATGAAGATAAATCGATTAAAACAGCATTCTCTCTGCACGCATTGTATTCTTCTACCACACCATGTTTTGTGTAATCATTTGGAAGCCAAAAACCTCTAGCATCAATAAAATTCCTAGTCAATTTTGATGTTCTTTCATAAAAACCAGAATTTCTAGTAAGTTTTTTTTCAGAGTCTGTTTTCATTCTAAAAGCAAATGATTTTGAAAATTCTTTTTTTTTGTCATAGGTTCTAACAAAAATATCTGTGGGATTCCATGAATTACATGCATCAATATCACTTGGACATGCCGTCGTTCCAATAGTTAAATCTTTTAATGCTCTAAACATTACATAATCCCCAGGTCTTGCAAATGACTCATCAGAAATAACAGAATTTAAACCAGTTGCTGAGGTGTTAAAAAATAAATTAATTGCTTGCCAACCTTTTTGTTTTTCAACTCCATATTCGGCCATGGCATTATTTAGATTATCAGAGCAATTTGGATGACCAAAATAACCTGCATCCTCATAATATTTTGATGTGCAAGCTAAATTAAAAGTATCATGTTTCCCAACTGTATCTCTAATTACTTCAACCAAAGGTTCATGATCTGTGTCATAAAATTTTGAGAACAATCCTGGTCCAGGAAAAGTGTTACCCATGAAGGTTCGTGTGGTTTGCCAATCAAGTCCTTTTTCAATTTTTTTATCAAGTTTTCTTGTATCAAATGCAACAAAGTCAGAGCATTGTCTACCTGCTGGACTAATAATTTGAATGTAAT
>CABYFA010000022.1 GCA_902518155.1 uncultured Pelagibacteraceae bacterium | reverse complement strand
TTTATACAAGGTCTTCAATTAAAATCATATGAATTCAATAAATATAAATCAAAAAGTAAAGAGAAAAAATTTGAAATAGAAATTTTTAACAAAAATAAGTCATTTCAATTTAACAAAAAAAGTAGGTATAAATCATTAATAGAAGGTACCAATTTTACGAAAGATCTTGTCTCAGAACCTGGGAATATTCTACATCCAGACGAATATGCAAAAAGATTGTTAAAGTTAAGAAAATTTGGTCTTAAAGTAAATATTTATGATAATAAAAAATTAAAAAAGTTAGGAATGAATGCTCTTTTAGGGGTAGGACAAGGTAGTGTGAGAGGATCATATCTTGTTACTTTAGAATGGAAAGGTGCTAAAATAAAAAAGAAACCTTTAGCATTTGTTGGAAAAGGAGTTTGTTTTGATACTGGAGGTATTTCTCTTAAGCCAGCAAAATTTATGGAGGATATGACTTATGATATGGCTGGTTCCGCTGTTGTTGTAGGTTTAATGAAAAATCTAGCACTAAGAAAAGCAAAAGTGAATGCAGTTGGAGTTGTAGGCCTTGTTGAAAATATGCCTGGGGGCAATGCTCAAAGACCTGGTGATATAGTAAAATCTTATAGTGGAAAAACAATTGAAGTTTTAAATACAGATGCTGAGGGAAGATTAGTTCTAGCTGATGCACTTACCTACACAGAAAAAAAATATAAACCTGAATTTATTGTTGATTTAGCAACTTTAACAGGAGCAATAATAGTTTCATTAGGTTCTGAATTTGCTGGTCTTTTTTCTAATAACGATAAACTTTCTAATCAACTATTTGACTCAGGTCAAAAAGTTGGAGAAAGAGTCTGGAGAATGCCGTTAGATAAGAATTACGACAAATTGATAAATTCAAAAAATGCTGACATGCAAAATATTAATTATGTTGGAGGAGCAGGCTCAACTACTGCAGCGCAGTTTTTACAAAGGTTTATATTAAACAAAACTCCTTGGGCACATTTAGATATCGCTGGAATGGCATTTTCAAAATATGGAGGAGCACTCAACTCTGAGGGTGCAACAGGATTTGGTGTTAGATTATTAAATCAATTAATTGAGGATTATTATGAGTAATATTGAACAAACTTTATCAATTATTAAACCAGATGCAGTAGAAAGAAATCTAGACAATGAAATAAAACAAATGTTTATAAAAAATGGTTTCAACATATCTCAAGAAAAAAAGATACAGATAGAAAAGTCAGAGGCAGAAAAATTTTATAAAGTTCATGAAACAAAACCTTTTTATAATGATTTATGCTCATATCTTTCATCAGGCCCAATAATTGCAATGATACTTGAGAAAGAGAATGCTGTAGCTGATAATAGAAAATTAATGGGAGCAACTAACCCTAATGACGCTACGGAAGGAACAATCAGGAAAAAATATGGAATTTCAATAGATAAAAATTCAGTACATGGTTCTGATAGTGTTGAAAATGCAAAAATTGAAATTGATTTTTTCTTTAAAGATTAGCAAATATCTTACTGATAGCTCTTGGATATAAAATGTGTTCATGTTTTAATATTTTTTTTTGAAGAGATAAGGGTGTTTCTTTTTTTGATAATTTAACCTTTTTTTGAAGAATTATTTTTCCCGAGTCAAGTTTTGAGTTTACTAAATGCACTGTGCATCCTGAGTATTTTTCTTTGTTTTGTATTACTCTATCATGTGTGTTTAATCCTTTATATTTTGGTAATAAAGAGGGATGTATGTTCAAAATTTTTCCTTTAAACTTCCGTATAAAATCTTTAGATAAAATTTTCATAAACCCCGCGAGACATATTAGTTTAATGTCATTTGACATAAGGTCTTTTAATATTTTTTTTTCTGAGATTTTTTTTTTATCATAATTATAAACTTTTTTTTTAATCTTATACATTTTCGCAAATTTAAGTCCTTTTGCTTTTACATTATTTGAAATAATCAAACTTACTCTAATTGGAGAAACTTTTTTAAAAGAAAATTTAATTAGATTTTTTAAGTTACTTCCTGTGCCAGAAATAAAAACTGCAGTTCTTATTTTTTTAGGACCAATCAATTTTACCATTTAATTTTATTTTTTTTAAATTTTTTGATATTTTGCCAATCACATAAGGTTTATAATCTTTAGAAAAATGTTTATTAATTTTTTTTAAATTTCTTGGATTTATAATTAGACAAAAACCAACGCCACAATTAAAAGTTTTTAACATTTCGAGGTCCCTTACACCATTTTTTTTTAACCATTTAAAAATTTTAAGAGGTTTGATCTTTTTTAAATCAATTTCTGCACAAAGATTACTTGGGATAACTCTTTTAATATTGTCTGGTAAACCTCCACCGGTAATATTTGCACAGCTATTTATTAGTTTCTTGTTAATGAGACTTAAAATTTCTTTAACATAAATCTTTGTTGGTTTCAGCAACTCTTTTTTTAAAAAAATATTTTTATAAATTGGTATATTTTTTCTTTTAATAATATTTCTAACTAATGAGTAACCATTTGAATGTAAGCCACTTGATGGTATGGCTAAAATAAGGTCATTTTCTTTGACTTTATTTTTGTTTAAAATTTTTTTTTGTTCAACTAATCCAACTGCAAAACCAGCAATATCAAATTTATTTTTTTCATATGTACCAGGCATTTCAGCTGTTTCACCACCAACTAAATCACAACCAGATATATTACACCCTTTAACAACTCATCTGCCTTTAAAAAAAGTTCCGAAAAAAATTAGTAACAAACTCATTAGGAATAAGGTAAAACTGATAGATAATTTTTATAAAAAATACTTTAAACATAAACCTAAAATAGCAATTACAGGTTTAAATCCACATTGTGAAAGCACTGACGATTTTAATGAAGATGATAAGATCATTAAACCCACAACAAAATCTTTAATTAAATCAAATTATAGAATATTCGGACCGTTCGCAGCTGATACAATTTTTTTGAGAAATAATAGAAAAAAATATAATGTGATTATCGGCATGTATCATGACCAAGTATTAACTCCTATAAAGACTTTATTTGAGTATGATGCTATTAATATTACACTAGGACTTCCATTTATAAGAATTTCCCCTGACCATGGTCCAAATGAAAGTATGTTGGGAAAAAATAAATCAAATCCTAAGAGTTTAATAAATGCGTTAACTTTTTTAGACCTCAGGTAGTGATAAAAGCAAAAAAAAGTTTAGGTCAAAATTTTTTAATCGATAAAAATGTTTTAGAAAAAATTGTTTCCTTAATTAAGATTGAGAATAAACCAATACTTGAAGTTGGTCCAGGAACAGGAAATCTGACTTCTTATATTTTAAAAAATAGTCCTAAAAAACTTATAGTAGTTGAAAAAGATAAATACTTAGCGAATCTATTAAAAAAAAAATTTGGTACAAATGTAGTAATAATTAATGAAGATATTCTTAAAATAAATGAAAATAAATTACACGATGATAAGTTAATTGTTTTTGGAAATTTACCATATAATATCTCAACAGAAATTTTAGCTAAATGGGTTTTAAATCTTGATAACAAAAACTTTTGGTTTGATTCTTTAATACTTATGTTTCAAAAAGAAGTGGCAGATAGAATTATATCCAAATTTAATTCGTCAAAATATGGAAGATTGACAATATTAGCTAAATGGAAATTAGATATTGTTAAGATCTGTGATATTAAAGCTGAAAGTTTTTCACCTAGGCCTAAAATTAATAGCTCATTATTATTTTTTAGACCCAAAAAAAATTTTTATAAATTTCATAATTCAAAAAACTTAGAAAAAATAACAAGAGTCTTTTTTAATCAGAGAAGAAAAAAAATTAAAACACCCTTTAATATATTATTTAATGGTAATGTTAATGTAATTAAAAATTTAAGAATTGACCTTAATTTAAGACCTCATAATTTAGAAGAGGAAATTTATTATGAATTAACTCAAGAATATGAAAAGTTATGATGTAAGTTTTTCTACATGATTTCTAATAAAATCTTTATCATAATCTTTTGATGTATTTTTTATTTCAGCCTGGATAAGATTTAAAATTTTTTTGTAACAATCTTCTAAATTATTATTTATCACTACATAATCATAATTAATCCAATGTAAAACATCATGTTCAAATTGCTTCATTCTCTCATCAACTATTAATTTATCTTTCATGTCTCTATTGGATAATCTCTCAAACAGTACTTCTTTACTTGGAGGTAATATAAAAAAAGTTATTAGCTTATAATCTAATTTTTTATTTTTGATTTGATCAGCACCCTGCCAATCAATATCAAAAAGTACATTTTTTCCATTATCTAAATTATTTATGACTGATGTTCTAGTTGAACCATAAAAATTATTAAAGACTTTTGCGTATTCTAAAAATTCTTGATTTTTAATTAACCTTTTAAACTCGTCTTCATTAATAAAAAAATAGTCTTTATTAGGAATTTCATTAGGTCTTGGCTTTCTTGTTGTATGTGAAATAGAAATTTCGAAATTATCTAGTTTTGATAGTAAATTTACTAATGTAGTTTTTCCTGCTCCAGATGGAGAGGATAAGATTATCATTACCCCATCATTATCTATGGGCATTTAAAATCTAATTTGCTTTTCCTTCAATAAATTTTACAGCATCACCAACTGTTAAAATTTTTTCAGCTTCGCTATCAGAAATCTCGGAGCCAAACTCTTCCTCGAAAGCCATAACTAATTCAACTGTATCTAAACTATCTGCTCCTAAGTCGTCTATAAAACTTGACTCTTCTGTTACCTTAGCTTCATCAATACCTAGGTGATCAGCAACAATTTTTTTAACCTTACTTGAAACATCTTCTGACATATTGATCCTTTTTTGTTTAAATTGTTAATAGTTTAAAAACCTGGTTTGTCAAGCCATATACATGCCTCCATTAATATGAATTGTTTCACCATTGATGTAATTTGATTGATCAGAGGCTAAAAAAAGAACTGCATTAGCAATATCTGTGGGCTCTCCTAACCTTGCAGATGGTATTTTTGATATGATTAATTCTTTAAATTTTGGATCTAACTTATCTGTCATTGCTGTTTTAATGAAACCTGGTGAAATACAATTAACATTAATATTCTTTTTGGCATACTCAATAGCTAAACTTTTTGACATAGCAACTATACCCGCTTTGGATGCTGTATAGTTTGCTTGGCCTAGATTTCCAGTATGGCCAACAACAGATGTAATATTTACAATTTTTCCTGATTTGTTTTTAAGCATCTTTTTTATAGCAAATTTACTTAAGAGGAAAGTAGATGTTAAATTTATATCAATTACTTTTCTCCACTCATTTAAGCTCATACGAATTGCTAAATTATCTTGGGTTAATCCAGCGTTATTAACAATACAATCTAGTTTGCCCCCGAGTTGTGTTGTTGCATTTTCGATAAATTCTTCAATTTTTTCACTTTTAGAAATGTCAAAAGTTAAAATCTTAATATTCTTAATGTTGGACTTTAATTCCTCTAATTTTTCAGTTTTGGTTCCTGTAGCTAATATATTTGCTTCAAACTCACTCAATTTTTTTACTATTGAATTACCTATTCCACCTGATGCACCAGTTACAATAATATTCTTATTTCTTAAATTAATCATAACTTTAAGTCTTTTATATCACTCTCAGAATTAATTGTATTAGTTTTTACGTTCTTATCTATCCTTTTTATTAAACCTGTTAATACTTTTCCAGGTCCAATCTCAATGAAATGATTTACTCCATTATTAATCATATGATTAACACTTTCTCTCCATCTAACTCTATTTTCTATTTGTTCAATTAATAGCGTTTTAAGCTCTTCTTTATTCAAGATTTCTTTTGCTGTCACATTTGATATCAACTTATTTTTTGACTCTAGAAAATTTAATTTTTGAATTTCATTTCTCATAATTTCAGTAGCATTACTCATAAGTTGGCAATGAAAAGGAGCGCTAACTGGTAATTTAATATTCTTTATATTTTTTGATTTTAAAACTTTAATTAATTTATCTATGTCATTATTTCTTCCACTTAAAACAATCTGACCATCAGAATTATCATTTGCAATTTGTGCTATAAAATTATTCTTATTTTCATTTAAAAGATCTTCTATAATTTCAACTTTTGAACCTAAAATAGCCAACATACCTCCCTCTCCTTTTGGGACAGCATTCTGCATTGCATTGCCTCTAGTTTTTAAAATTTTAATGGTATCTGAAAAACTCAGGTATTTAGCAGCACATAAAGCTGAATATTCTCCTAGTGAATGACCAGCAAAATATTTTGCATTATCAAGATCCATATTGAATTCTTTTTTCATTACCTGAAAAATTGAGTAGCTTATAAGAAATATTGCTGGCTGAGTATTTATAGTAAGATCTAATTCATCTTTAGGTCCCTCTAAAATTATTTTTGATAGACTGGCACCTAATGAATCGTCAGCCTCCTTAAAAAGATCTTTTACTAAATCATAATTTTCAAAAAAATCTTTTCCCATTCCAATTGTTTGAGAACCTTGTCCTGGGAATACTAGTGAAAACATCTAAAAAAACCTATATTTTTATTTGTTTTTGCTATTGTAATTAAAGATTTAAAATAGTATATCCTCATTTTTTATTAAAGAAATTACATGAATTTATACGAGCATACTATAATTGCAAGACAAGACACTTCTCCAAGTGAAATAAAACAATTGACCGAAAAATATTCAAGCATTATTGAAAAAAATGATGGTGAGATAGTAAAAACTGAAAATTGGGGTTTGTTAAATTTATCATATTTGATAAAAAAAAATAAAAAAGGAAGCTACATTCACTTTAAATTTAAAGGCAAAGGAAATGTTATTAGTGAACTAGAAAAGAATGAAGCGATTGATAAAA
>CABYFA010000021.1 GCA_902518155.1 uncultured Pelagibacteraceae bacterium | reverse complement strand
ATTTTTTTTGTAATAAAAATAAATCATCCATATTATTTAAATCTTGAGCAAATTTTTCTGGAATTTTTTTTATTTTTGATCCAATCGAAATAATTCTTTTCTTACTTATCCAAGTTGTTGCGGCAGCCCAATAAAATTGACCTGCATCTGTAAAATTTTTTCTACTTAATTTTGATTTATTAAAATTTACAATTTGATTTTTACCATTTATTAAAAAAACTTTACCTTTTTTTAAGGAGGTTTTATTTGCAGAAAAAATATAATTTTTTTTTGGGATAATTTTATAGCTATTAATTATGTCTTTTGTTCTAATTAGTGGTGCTGTAGGATAAATACAACAAATGTCACAATCATAGAGTTTTAGTCTCTTTATAAAACTTTCTATAACCCTGTGAGTGCCAGTAAAATCATCTGAAAGTTTTTTTTCTCTTAAAAAAGGGACGACAGCACCATATTTTTCAGATATTTTTTTAATTTTTTTAGAATCTGTTGTTACATATATTTTACTAAACATGCGCGTTCTTTTTGCTGCAATAATTGAGTAAGAAATCAATGGTTTTCCATAAAAATTAATCAAATTTTTATTTTTTATCCTTTTACTCCCTCCTCGGGCAGTAATGACTGCAATCTTTTTTTTTTGATTTTCCATGAATAAATAATGCTATAATTAAGGTTACTTTATGTTAGTTGTTAAAAAATTTGATTTCAAGCATGATATCAAGTTTTTATATTCATTGAGAAAAAACATTCAAGTTAGAAGTTTTTTTTTCAACAATAGAATAGTGGATTATTCAAATCATTTATTTTGGATCAGAAGAATAGCAATTAAAAATTTAATTTTTATTGTATATTATGAACAAAAAAAAATTGGATACATTAGATACAATAATAATCATAATTCCTATAATATATCTATAGCAAATCTTCCTGATTTCAGGAAAAAAGGTTTGATGAAAAAAGCAATATTAGAATCTGAAAAGATGTTAAAAAAAAAAACTATTTTTGCAGAAGTAATAACTTACAATAAATTGTCTATAAAATTTTTTAAATCTTGCGGATATAAAATTTTTAAAACTAATAATAACAAATTGACTTTTAAAAAATCACTTACAAAGAATTGACTTTAAACTTTTACAAACATAATTAATTTTTTCTTGCGATAGTGAATAATATATTGGCAATGAGATAACTTGATTATAAAAATTTTCAGAAACTGGGAAATTTTTAACTTTAATCCTATATTTATTTTTATAATAAGGGTGTTTATAAATAGGTATGTAATGTACTTGTAATGAAATACCAAGTTTAAACATTTTTTCAAAAAAAACTTTTTTATCTATTTTCAATCGTTTAAAATCTATTCTAAGAGGATACAAATGATAAGAATGATAAAAACCTTTTTTTTCAAAAGGTAGAATTATATTTTTAACGTCTTTTAATAAAGAATTATATTTTTTGGCTATAAATCGTCTTTTTTGAATAAATTTATTTAGAGATTTTAGTTGTGAAATTCCTAGTGAGCAGTTTATATCAGAAAGTCTGTAATTAAATCCTAAATAACTCATTTTATAAAACCACATGCCTTTATTTTTTTGATCTTTTTTTTTTCTTTCAATTCCATGATTACGTAAAATTTTGGCTTTTTCAAAAATTTCTTTATTGTTAGTAATAATTGCTCCACCTTCACCTGTGGTAATGTGTTTTACAGGATGGAAACTTTGGGTAACAATATCTGCATATTTAACAGCGTAATTTTTTTTATTTTCTAGTCTTGATCCTAAAGCATGACAATTATCATTAATTAATCTAACTCCATATTTCTCTTTTAAGAATTTTAAGTCTTTCCAATCTGCTGGGTGACCCGCGTAATCAACCACTACAATAGCTTTAATTTTTTTATCTTTTTTTAATTTTGATTCAATTTTTTCTGGGTCAATTGTGTAAGTAAGATTATTTATATCACAAAAGTCAATTTCAGCCCCAACATATTCTGCGCAATTGGCAGATGCTAAAAAAGAAATTGGTGATGTTAATACTTTATCTCCTTTACTAAGATTTAGAGTTAACATTGAAATATGAAGGGCAGCAGTTCCACTTGAGACAGCAAGAGAATATTTTGATCCAAAGAAATTTGATAAGTTTGACTCAAATTTATCAACATTAATTCCTTGAGTAATTTTTTCTTGTTTAAGAGATTTTAATACATATGACAAATCGGAATTGAAAATATGTTGCATTCCGTAAGATATTTTTCTTTTAGATTTAAATCTCAAATACTTCATCACATATTTTTAAATCACTCTTTTGATGTGATATCATTATTATTGTTTTATTTGTTGATTTTAATTTACTCAATATCTTTTCCTTCGTCACATTATCTAGAGAATTCAGAGACTCATCAAGCACTAAGGTATTAGAATTTTTATAAATTGCTCTTGCTATTCCAATTCTTTGTTTTTGGCCACCTGAAATTTTTCCAGCATCTTCACCTATAATATGATTTATTCCTTTTTTTTGCATATCAATAAAATCTTTTAACTCTGCAAATTCTATGGAGTTATTAAGTAATTCAAAATCTACATTTTTGTCATTATCCTCAAGTGTAATATTAGATAAAATAGTGTCATCTATTAAATAAACTTTTTGAGGTACGTAGGATAGATTTTCTTGCCATTTCAAAATATCCTCGTTTTTTAGTTCTTTATTGTCTATTAAAATATTACCTTTATTTGGCCTGTAAAATCCTAATATCAAATTAATTATAGTAGTTTTTCCAGATCCAGTAGTTCCACAAATTCCAAAAATTGTATTTTTTTTTATTTCTAACTTAAAATTTTTAAGTACTGGTTTTTTTTCTGAATATGAAAAATCTATATTTTGAAGATAAATATTTTTGTTAAAGTTTAATTTAGCATTATCTTGAGCTAAATTTTGACTATTAATTTCAAGATTAACTAATTCTTGAGTATCTGTAAAATTTTTCTCTAAAGCCTTAATTGTTGAAATCGATGAGAACATTTCATTAAAATTTGGTAAAATTCGTTGAATAGCAACTAATCCCATTGCTAATAATGGAATTAATTCTATAAAATTTTTCTTTAAATCAAATAAATAAATTAAATATATTATTAATAGGAAACCCAAAGATTGTACAAATATGTAAGGTACAGATGAAGTAAAAACCACTTTTGCTTGACTTTTTCTTAGATTTGAAACTACTTTTTGAAATTTGTTAATAATAGATTTCTGAGATTTGTGAAGCAAAATGAATATTACACTATATAGACTTTCTTGAATATTTTTTACAATTTTATCATTGTACATTGCTATATCGTTACCATATTTATTCAATCTATTTTTAAATAACTTATAGATTAAAAAATAAAATAAAAAGAATATTATTACAACTGGTACAAATTTTATTGAAGAAATATAAATTGTTGAAACTGTAATCACAATTAAAATACAAATACATCTTAAAATACTTAATAAAAAAAAAGTAATTTCTCCAACGGACTTTGATTTTTCGTTTAAGGTAGAAATTATTTTTGAGGAATTAGTATTTTTATGAAAATCAAGATTTTGATACATAATTTTTTTAAAAATTTTTTTGCTAATCGATGTATTTATTTTATAGTAAAGAAATGTATTTAAGAAGATATTCAAAATCTTTAATAATGTAATACAAATTATTATCAATGCACATAAAATTAATATATTATCTGTTCTTTCAGTAGATATAGCAAAACCCTTAAATAAATTTAAATTTTCATTATTATTTCCTAATAAATTATTAGTTAAATTAAAAACTGCACCAAGGAAAAAACCCTCAAAAATTGAGAGTAAAAGTGATGAAACAAAGCTTAAAAAGAAAATATATCTATAAGAAAATTTTATTTCTTTATAAATTTGATTTAATTTGTTTACAATTGATAGATTCAATTAAAATCCTAAGAATTAATCCTAAATAATCTTCTTAAAAATAAATTTGGTCTTACATCAAAAGCTCTGTAAACTATTGATTTTAGTGGTAAAAAAAATATTAAATTGTGAATAATTCTTCTACAAATTATCATAAATATTGACTTTAAATTATTCACCTTACGATATTTTTTTAAACTTTTTTCATCAACCGCATTTGGACTTCTTTCTAATATTTTTTTCCATTCATCCGAAATAAGAATTTTATTTTGTTTACAAAAATATGGATTTTTTAAATTTTCAGTTTTTTTTTTAAATCTAAAGTGAATATTTGCTCTTGGTTTTTCAGAAATTGCTCTGTGAAGAACTGCGGGGTCAAAAATTAAAACTTCACCGGCTTTAGTATCAATCCACTTTGACAAATCATAACTTGAATAAGGTCTTTTTTTAATTTCATGTTCATTATCAAAATATTGCTTATGAGACTTTTCAACAACCTGCAAGCCAGTTTCATCATACAAAAAAACATTGATCTGAATTGATTGATTATTATGATTAATTTTTTCGTCTCTGTGCCATATCCCTACATGTGAAAAATTTTCAGTTAAATGATATCTTGATAAATCTAGTTCTATATCATCGCCAAGAACACTCTTTGCATACCCAATTATATTTGATTTTTCTATAAAATTAATCATTTGTTGATCCAAAATATCGTTGTGAAAAGTCATTTCGATCCCAGCCAAATTTTTAGAAAAACTATAATCATCATACACTCTTATAAATGGATATAGGCCATTTTTAGCTTTTTCTTTAATTTTACAAAATGATTTTTGAGCATTTAAAATTAAATTTTCATCAATTTGTTTTGGGATTATTAGATAACCGCTTTCATTCAAAATTTTTTTTTGGTCTGAGTTAAGCATTTAAAATTATTTTTTTCTGTTTTTCGATTAACTTTTTTAAATCGTCAATTTTTAAAAAATTCTTATTTGTATCACTTGAATAGCTAAATTTATTTGAACACACAATTCCATTCATAATTTTTTTTCTTACATTCCTCATTTCTTGACTAGGATAAATAACAAAAAAATTTTTACAATCGATTGTATTTGGAGAGTCAAATAAGCTTATCATTTCTTCGTGTATTTTCTCCCCAGGTCTTATTCCAATTATATCAATTTTTGGTCTACTAGAAAAAGCATATACCAAATCTATTAATTTATATGATGGAATTTTGGGAACGAAAATCTCACTACCCATCATCTTTTTTAAACATAAAAAAACAAACTTAACAGAATCGTCTAATGTAATACTAAATCTTGTCATATTTTTATTTGTTATGTTAAATTTATTTTTTTTTTGATTTTCAAGAAAATTCAAAACTACAGAGCCTCTGCTACCAAAGACATTTCCATATCTTACAACTGAAAAAATAGTTTTGTTAGACCCTCTAAACTGATTAGCAGATATAAATAACTTATCTGAAAGTAACTTACTTGCACCATATAAGTTTATTGGTGAAGATGCCTTATCTGTACTTAATGCTAAAACTTTTTCAACTTTATTAAACAAAGATGCTTGAATTATATTTTCAGCACCATGAACATTAGTTTTAATTGTTTCGAAAGGATTATATTCAGCAGTATCAACTTGTTTGAGAGCTGCAGCATGAATGACTGTATTTACTCCATGTAAGGCAGTTTCTAATCTTGATTTATCTCTTACATCACCAATAAAAAAACGAATCTTTTTTTTATTTTTTACAATGTAGGATTTTTTTTGCATCTCATATTGTTTGAGCTCATCCCTGCTAAAAATGATTAATTTTTTTGGTTTGTAGTTATTTAGAAGATACTCACAAAATTTTTTTCCAAATGAACCTGTACCACCTGTTATTAAAACTATCTTATTATTAAACATTTAATAAAAAATTTTTTCTTTAAATTTATGTATATATTTTTGCATATCAATTCTAGCATGTTTAAAAATTTTTTTGTCAACAATATGTTTTCTAAAATCTGTGCCTGAAATGTCTAATAATTTTTTACTTTTGCATTTGTGATATTTGTCAAGTTTAAGAACAACCTTATCGCATGACTTGCAATAATAAGCACCCGTTGAGGTCAAAACTTGAATTTTTAAATTTTTTTTATACTTTTTAACTAATTTGATTGCATCTGAACCATTGTAATTACCTTCAGCACCAGCATGATCTCTCCCAACTATGAAATAATCAAACCCAAGTTTTTCTCTTAAAACAGCATGATGCAACGCTTCCCTCGGGCCAGCATAAAACATACTTGCATACAATGGAGCAAAAACCAACTTATTACCGTAGTGATATCTAATTAAGAAATCATATGCTTTTTTTAGCACTTTAGTTTTTACGTCTCCCTTTTTTTTAACTCCACACACAGGATTAATAAATACAACATCACATTTTTCTAAAAGCTTATTTATTAGCTTTTCATGTCCTAAATGTGGAATATTCCTGCTTTGAAAAGCTCCAACTTTTTTTCCTTGCATTTTAAGTTTCTTAATTTTTTCTATTATTTTTTTATTCAAATTATTTATTTTTTTTATCTCTTTAAAATACTTAGGTTTAATTTTTGGATCTGATACAAAAAAGTTGCTGAAAGAAAAAAAAGCTTTATAGGGCGAATAATTATTATTGTAAGTTCTAAATAATTTTTTTTTGATTATTTCTTTGTCAACTTTAAAAATATTTTTTTTATCAAATGAAAAAAACTTTATATTCGACGGAAGAATAAATGGTATTCCAAGATATGGTTTATTTAATATCCTGTTTAAGTTTTTGTTATCAATAAAATTTTTTTGTGAGGAAATAATATTTTGAGTTAAATTAGCATAATCAATTAAAAATTTTTTTTGATCATTTATATTTTTTACTTCCATAGATCTTTCTTTAGTTTTATATCCTCTATTAGTTATCTTTTATAGACATAATTAAATAAATTAATTTTTTTCATTTAATATTTTTTTAATATTATAGATGAATACATCTAAACTATTCTCACCTAAATATTTAAAAATAGATTGAGTGAATTTTTTTCTTTCTATGGAAAATGCTTCTGGAGTTTTTATATATTGGTCAAATATTTCACTAGCGTTACCCAATTTATCTAAGATAAATCCAGGCCTCATATCTTTTTCAATATCAGATGAGTTCCAATCAAAAGGTGGATCAGGGTTAAGATAAATCATTTTTTTATCTAGATAACAGCATAATGGACCAACACCTGAGGTATCAGTAATCACAAAATCACTTTGAAAAAAAACTTCCTCACTATCTAAACTATCATAATTTTTATTAGACTTGAAAATATGTACGTTCTTAAAATCACTCAAAAACGAATATCTTGAATTCAAAATTTTATCAAAATGATAATGATGTAATTTAATTATAAAATTAAATTTTTTTTTTATTGCTATGATCTCGCAAAGAATTTTAAGTGCTAATGTTTCTTCTCCAAAATTTTCTGGTAAAAACCTTTGATTTTTAAATGAATTATAGGTTGTAGCAAGGACAACTATCT
>CABYFA010000020.1:0-2500 GCA_902518155.1 uncultured Pelagibacteraceae bacterium | reverse complement strand
ATTTCACGTGTCCCGCTTTACTCAAGAATTTTAACAAACATTACTTATACGGGACTATCACCCTCTGTGGTTAGCTTTTCCAAACTATTCAAATTTTTTTATTAAAACTACTGGCCTATTCCGGTTTCGCTCGCCACTACTTACGGAATCTCAATTGATTTCTTTTCCTCTGGTTACTTAGATGTTTCAGTTCTCCAGGTTGTCTCTTTAAACCTATGTATTCAGTTTAAAGTACCACATAAAGTGGTGGGTTTCCCCATTTGGAAATTTTCGGATCAAAACTTACATACAGCTCCCCGAAACTTATCGCAGTATATCACGTCCTTCATCGTCTTTCAGTGCCAAGGCATCCGCCACACGCCCTTAAACGCTTGATTTATGCACAGAAAAAAATTCTGTGTTGAATCAAATTTTTATTTTGAACATCAACTAATAACATCGTTAATGTTCGGATATAGATATTGATATTAATTATTTTTATTTACAATTTTTATAACTAAGTGTTTGGTGGAGGATAGCGGGATCGAACCGCTGACCTCCTGAATGCAAATCAGGCGCTCTCCCAGCTGAGCTAATCCCCCTTAATCTTAATTGGTGGGCCGAGAAAGACTCGAACTTTCGACCCCACCCTTATCAAGGGTGTGCTCTAACCAACTGAGCTACCGGCCCCCATGCAAGAGAAACACTAATTAAGAAGAGAAATGAGGACGGTCAACATTAGCCTGTGTATATTATTTAGAATAAAATTTTACTTTTATTCATCCTTAGAAAGGAGGTAATCCAGCCGCAGGTTCCCCTACGGCTACCTTGTTACGACTTCACCCCAGTCGCTGACTATACCGTGGTCAAGGGTATTAAACCTTGCCTTAAGGTAGAACCAACTCCCATGGTGTGACGGGCGGTGTGTACAAGACCCGGGAACGCATTCACCGTGGCACGCTGATCCACGATTACTAGTAATTCCAGCTTCATGCACTCGAGTTGCAGAGTGCAATCCGAACTGAGGTATCTTTTAAGGATTTGCTTAACATCGCTGTTTCGCTTCCTGTTGTAGATACCATTGTAGCACGTGTGTAGCCCAACACGTAAGGGCCATGAGGACTTGACGTCATCCCCACCTTCCTCCAGCTTATCACTGGCAGTTCTTTCAGAGTGCCCAACTTAATGATGGCAACTAAAAGTGAGGGTTGCGCTCGTTGCGGGACTTAACCCAACATCTCACGACACGAGCTGACGACAGCCATGCAGCACCTGTGTTTCGTCCGGCCGAACCGAAAACTTTAATCTCTTAAAGTCGCGACGAACATGTCAAGTGTTGGTAAGGTTCTGCGCGTATCTTCGAATTAAACCACATGCTCCACTACTTGTGCGGGTCCCCGTCAATTCATTTGAGTTTTAACCTTGCGGTCGTACTCCCCAGGCGGTGTGTTTATCGCTTTCGCTGCGACACTGAAAATAAATTTCCAACGTCTAACACACATCGTTTACGGCATGGACTACGAGGGTATCTAATCCTCTTCGCTACCCATGCTTTCGTTCCTCAGTGTCAGTAATGATCCAGAAAGCTGCCTTCGCAATTGGTATTCTTTCTAATATCTACGAATTTCACCTCTACACTAGAAATTCTGCTTTCCTCTATCAAACTCTAGCTGAAAAGTTTTGATGGCAGTTCCAGAGTTAAGCTCTGGGATTTCACCACCAACTTTTTCAACCACCTACGAACTCTTTAAGCCCAGTAATTCCGAACTACGCTAGGTCCCTTCGTATTACCGCGGCTGCTGGCACGAAGTTAGCCGGACCTTCTTATTCGGGTACAGTCATTTTCTTCCCCGACGAAAGAGCTTTACAACCCAAGGGCCTTCTTCACTCACGCGGCATCGCTGCATCAGAGTTTCCTCCATTGTGCAAGATTCCCCACTGCTGCCTCCCGTAGGAGTTTGGGCCGTGTCTCAGTCCCAATGTGGCTGATCATCCTCTCAAATCAGCTATTGATCACAGTCTTGGTAGGCCATTACCCCACCAACAAACTAATCAAGTGCGGGCTCATCCAATGGTGCATAAAGCTTTCTCCGTAAAGACTTATCCAGTATTAGCACAAGTTTCCTCGTGTTATTCCAGGCCAAAGGGCAGATACCCACATGTTACTCACCCGTCTGCCACTAAGTATTGCTACTTCGTTCGACTTGCATGTGTTAGGCGTGCCGCCAGCGTACGTTCTGAGCCATGATCAAACTCTCAAGTTTAAAAACGGCGCACACTAGCTTCAATATAAATTCTAAGAATAAAATTTATATTAAGTTGAAGTGTGTACGACAAATTTTGGTAACCTTAACCGTCCACACTTCTCTTCTTAATTTTTTTACGTTTTATATAGCTAATTGAACCATAAAGGCTCAATAATCCCCTATAATTTTATTGTATTACAATAAGTTTTATTGAGAAGTTCGATGCTTATAGGCTAAAATTTTAAGAAATCAAGCTTTTAAGAGCAAAAAATACT
>CABYFA010000019.1 GCA_902518155.1 uncultured Pelagibacteraceae bacterium | reverse complement strand
TATTGCACATGGTTGTAATTCTGTGATTGCGACTAAAGCTGGACTTAAATTAGCTGACTATGTAGTAACTGAAGCTGGGTTTGGTGCAGATCTTGGTGCTGAAAAATTTCTAGATATTAAATGTAGAAAATCTGATTTAAAACCAAGTTGTGTGGTTATTGTTGCTACAATTAGAGCATTAAAAATGCATGGTGGTGTAGCCAAAGATGATCTTAAAAATGAAAACGTTGAAGCACTAAAAAAAGGTTTGGTCAACCTTGAAAGACATATTGAAAATCTAAAAAAATTTGGTCTTCCTGTAGCAATAGCTGTAAATCATTTTATAAAAGATACTGACAATGAGGTAAAGGCTTTAGTTGATTTTTGTAATAAATTAGGAATAAAGGCAAGTCTTTGTACCCACTGGGCAAATGGAGGAGAAGGTACAAAAGAATTAGCTTCACATGTTGCTGATTTATGTGAAAAAAATGAAAGTAAATTTAAATTTTTATACGAAAGTAAGACACCATTGTTTAAAAAAATTGAAACAATAGCAAAAGAAATTTACAGAGCCGATGAAGTTATTGCTGATACAAAAATTAGAGATCAACTTAAAAGTTTTGAAGAAGCAGGTTATGGAGAATTACCAATTTGTGTAGCTAAAACTCAGTACAGTTTTTCAACTGATCCTAATCTCAAAGGTGCACCTACAGGTCACTCATTACCAATTAGAGAAATAAGGCTTTCCTCAGGAGCTGAATTTATAGTTGTTGTCTGTGGAGCAATAATGACAATGCCTGGATTACCAAGGGTACCAGCAGCAGACTCTATTAAACTTAATAAAAAAGGTGAAATCGAAGGGTTATTTTAATTTAATTCGTTAAGCCAATTTTTAAGCTCTAACATTCTCTTTTCTTTGTCTGAAACTGAAATTTCTTTTTTGATAAAAGCAATGTGTTTTTGAACTTCAGTGTCATCTTTAAATACTTTTCTACTTTCAATTAATCTTTCTTTTCTAAACTCAATGAGATTAATCATTTTTTCATAAGTTATTTCTGGATGGTATTGTAGCCCCCAAATTTTTGTCTTATTGACCTCAAAATATAAACCTTGAACTTTATTAATCTTGTTCGAGGCTAAACAAATTCCTTTATCAGGTATTTTCACCACCTCATCAAAATTGAATGCTGGGGAATTAAATTTTTTATCTTTATTTTTATAAAGAGGATGTTTTATTCCATTTTTATTTATCTCTATTTCATTTGCTATACCAATATGTGAATTATCAGCCTTTTTGACTTGGCCACCTGCTGCTGTGACTGCTACTTGCATGCCCCAACAAATTGCTAAAATTTTCCCTACTTTATTTTGACAATTTTTCATGAATTCAATTTGCCTTCTAATTTCTGGAGTATCATTATAAATATTTAAACTACTTCCACCCCAAATAAGACCATCATACTGCTCGAGTTGATCTGATATTAATTGAATATTTTGATCTGAGGAGGGGTTAACTACATCAAATGAAAGTTCATCAGTAAAATGGCTTAAGCTGTCCTTTAAACTTTCTGTATGTGTTTGAATACCATTTTCTGAAAAGCTCTCATTTTCTTCTCTTAAGTTTCCCTCTACAATTAATATTTTTTTCATTCAAACAATTCTCCTGAAATGCTATGCTGATACATCAGTTTAAGATCCTCTTGATTGATTTTTTTTGGATTACCACTAGTAGATGGATCTTCTAAAGCCATTAGAGATAATTTATTTAAATCTAGTTTGGAACAATCCATAATGTCAGACAGTTTATGGGGGATTGCTAAATCTTTTCTTAAATTCAAAATCCACGATAAAAAACTTTCAAAATTTTTATCTAAATCTAAATAATCACAAATTGAGATAATTTTTTTTTCTATAATAGTTTTATTAAAAGTTAATACATACGGCATAAAAATTGCATTACTCAATCCATGATGAATATTATATTGAGCATTAACAGGATGGCTCAATGAATGAATTGCACCTAATCCCTTTTGAAAAGCTGTTGAACCCATTGACGAAGCTGCCAAAAGATTTTGCCTAGCCTCAATATTTTTTCCATCTTGGTATGCAACAACAAGTGAATTTTTAATAAGTTTTATTCCCTCCAAAGCAATACCATCTGCCATAGGATGAAAGCTTGGTGCACAATATGCCTCAAGATTGTGAGCTAAGGCATCCATCCCTGTTGCAGCAGTTAACCTTGGAGAGAGCTCAATAGTCAATTTTGGGTCAAGAATAACAATTGAAGGTAAAATTTTTGGATGAAATATAATTTTTTTAACACCCGTTTTTTTATTAATGATTGCAGATGCTCGACCAGTTTCAGATCCTGTTCCTGCAGTAGTCGGAATTGCAATTATTGGAAAAATATTTTTATCATTAGCTCTTTTCCAATAATCTCCAACATCCTCAAAATCCCAAATAGGTCTACTTTGACCTGACATAAAAGCTATAGCTTTACCAACATCAATTGCACTTCCTCCGCCAATCGTAATTACACCATCACAATCATTCTGTTTAAATTCTTTCACACCCTCATCGACATTCTCACCAAATGGATTTCCTGTAAAATTTGAAAATAATATTAACTTTTTTAACTTTTTTTTAATTTCACTAATCACCTCCTTAATAAATGGAAGATTTATTAAATCTTTGTCAGTAACAAATAATGGGTTGTTAACCTTTAAATTATGACAAGCTTCACCTAAATCTTTAACCCTATCTTTGCCTACCCAAACTGTTGTTGGATAATTCCAATTAAATTTCATATTTTTTTAAGTGACTGTAAGTTTTCTGTTATTCAATATTGCTTTAAATAAACTAATCATTAAAGGAATTTTTTTCTTATTAATTTTTCTCATAACATATGGGGCAATTTCTCTAACTAACTGTTCTCCTTCAACAGTGTCATTAGGCATAAATCTTTTTTTTGCATTTTTAAATGTATATCCTTTTCCTAAGTAACTGCCCATTTTACTATTTCGACCACCCGCAGCGCTAACATATAAATCACCCACACCAGCAAGCCCGAGTGTACTTGTTTCTTTTCCTTTAAAATATTTTGTCAAATATTTCATTTCATTAATTGATCTTTGAAATAAACTTGATGACGTATTTAGACTTTGACCAGCACCTATAATCATTGCATATATATTTTTAATCGCTGAGCAGACTTCAACACCAATAATATCTTTCGAGAATTCATTTAAATAATATTTTGTAGAAATTCTTTTTCCTATTTTTTTTGCAAAATTTATATTTTTATTTGCAATTATTACACTTGTTTGGTGTTTTCTCGCTAATTCTTTTGCTAAGCATGGACCTTTTAAAACTGAAATATTTTTTATCCCAGAAACTTTTTGAAGTTTTTCAGAAATAGTAAAAATTTTCTTACTCCTAGATATATATTTTAACCCTTTGGTAAGAACCAGCAAAGGTGTATTAATATTATTTTTCTTCAACTCCTTACCAATAAAGTCTATTCCAGGTAAACTTAAAGCAATTACTATTAAATCAAATTTTTCTTTTAATAAATCACCAGAATATTTTCGAAATTTAAGTTTTTTTGGCAAATTCATTTTTAATGCAGAATGGTATTTTCTTTTTGAGGATAATTCTTTTATGAATTTTTTTGAGTAAGGCTCAGTAATTACAACATCATTCTTATTTTCCAGGCAGGGAATTGTGAAAGCAGATCCCATGGCCCCTCCTCCAATTATTAAAAATTTTTTCATATTGATTTAAACTCAAAAATATTAATAAAACGAAAATTTAAAATGCAACACATACGTGAAAATTTTCTATGTCAATTTTCATATTAAGTCATTATTTTATTTTAAATTTTTATATTTTGTTAGTAAAATAAACTTAATTTTTATTAAATCTTATGAGTAAAGTAGCTATTATCGGTGCAGGTCCATGTGGCTTATCAATGTTAAGAGCATTTGAGCAAGCAGAAAAAAAAGGTGAAAAAATTCCTGAAGTGGTTTGTTTTGAAAAACAAGAAGATTGGGGTGGTCTCTGGAATTATAGTTGGCGAACAGGTTCTGATCAGTATGGAGATCCAGTTCCAAATAGTATGTATAGATATCTTTGGTCTAATGGACCCAAGGAATGTTTAGAGTTTGCTGACTATTCTTTTGATAAACATTTTGGCAAAGCAATTCCGTCATTTCCTCCAAGGGAGGTACTATACGACTATATAGTTGGAAGAGCTAAAAGTGGAAATTTAAAAAATAAAGTTAAATTGAATACAAGGGTCATCAATACAATTTTTAAAAATGAAAAATTTGAAATTAGCTATCAGGACAAAGTAAATGATAAAATTTTAAAAGAAAATTTCGATTTTGTAATTGTCTCAACTGGTCATTTTTCTGTTCCATTTATTCCTGAGTATAATGGAATGAAATCATTCCCAGGAAGAATTATGCACTCCCACGACTTTAGAGACGCAGAAGAATTTAGAGGTAAAAATATTGTGGTATTAGGCAGTAGTTATTCAGCTGAAGATATTGCGCTTCAATGTAATAAGTATGGAGCAAAAAGTGTAACTATTGGATATAGACACAACCCAATGGGATTCAAATGGCCTAAAGGTATGAAAGAAGTCCATTACCTAGATAGACTAGATGGAAAGAAAGCTATCTTTAAAGATGGTACTGAACAAGAAACCGACGTTATAATTTTATGTACAGGATACTTACATCATTTTCCATTTTTAGAGGAAAACTTACAACTGAAGACAAGAAATAGACTCTATCCACCTAAATTATACAAAGGCGTAGTCTGGCAAGATAATCATAAACTAATGTATCTTGGCATGCAGGATCAATTTCATACATTTAATATGTTCGATTGCCAAGCTTGGTATGCTCGTGATGTAGTTATGGGTAAAATAAAAATGCCTGATAGTAAAGAAATTGAAAATGACATAAACAAATGGGTTGCAATGGAAGAAAAACTTGAAAATCCTGATCAAATGATTGATTTTCAAACAGAGTATACCAAAGAGCTACATGAAATGTCTGATTATCCTAAAATTGATTTTGAATTAATAAGAAAACATTTTAAAGAATGGGAACATCATAAAGTTGAAGACATATCAACTTATAGAGATAAATCTTTCTCATCCCCGGTAACAGGATCTGTTGCACCGGTTCACCACACGCCTTGGGCAAAAGCAATGGATGATACTTTAAAAACTTTTTTGAATAAATAATTAAGTTTTAATCAATACCTAGGTGTTTTTTTCTTTTTTCAACCCAAGATCTAATCAGATTATCAAATATAAGAGCTATAAAAGCTACACAAATACCAAGTGTTAACCCAATCCCAGCACCTTTTTTATCTGATAGTGCTTTTAATATATATTGTCCTAAATCTTCAGTGCCAATGAAAGCTCCAATAATTACCATGAATAAAGCAAATACAATTGTTTGATTTATACCAAGCATCATGTGAGGAAAAGCTAAAGGAAATTCAATCTTTGTTAATCTTTGAAATTTATTGACACCAGACATGGTTGCAGCATCGTGTAAACCAGCAGGAACACTCCTCAATCCCTCAATAGTGTATCTAGTAGCAGGTATTGTTGCATAAACTATAACAGCTATTAAAACAGATGTATCCGTAATACCAAATAACATCATCACTGGAATTAGATAAACAAATGATGGGAATGTTTGAAAAATATCACATACTCCTAACATGAAATTAGCAGAGCGTTTATTTTGAAAACATAATGTTCCAACTGTAAATCCAATAGTACAAGATACAATTACTCCAAATGTTGCCATATAAGTCGTTACTAAAGCTCTATCCCACCAAGGACTTAAGGCAATAAATAGTGTCAATCCACAAACAACTAAAGCTGAACGAATTCCACCAATGAGATATCCCGCACCAACAACTAAAACTATAGTTGCTACCGCTGGCATCCTTAAATATAAAGCCCTCATTGGTTGAAGCACCTCTTGAATGAGCCATGTATTAAATGCTTTAATATAAACAAAAAAAGTATCAAAAATCCAATCAACCCCTTTATTCCAAAAATCAGCAGTTGATATTCCTTTATTATGTGGAACTTCAAATAGATAGTTAAAACTACCTTTAAATAAAAAGGTTCCAATATAAGCCAGTACTATTCCAACAATTACTGTTGCTGCAAAAAATAAGATATTTTTATTTCTTTGAAAGAATGTCAGATTACCAAAATAATCTGTTTGTTTATTAGCCCAAGCTAATGACATTTTATCTAATAAAATCGCAATTAAGCTAATACACAAGCCTGCTTCTAGTGCTAATCCTATATTTAACTGATTTAGCGCCAATAGCAGATTAAATCCTAAACCTTTTGCACCAATAAAAGCTGAGATTACTGCCATGGAAAAACAGACCATAATGACTTGGTTGACGCCAATTAAAATATCTCTTCTTGCAGTTGGAATTAAAACTTTAAACATTAATTGCCAATTGTTACATCCACTCATTCTACCAGCTTCAATAACTTCTAGTGGTACTGCTCTTAAACCTAATATGGTTAGTAATATCATTGGTGGTATAGCTACAACCATGGTGATTATAACTGCAGCATGATCACCAACTCCAAAAAGAACTAAAGCAGGAACCAATACCGCATATTGCGGCATAGTCTGCATCACTAATAATATTGGATAAAGAGCTTTCTCGACACGTTTACTTTTAAATGCTGCTATTCCTAAACCTAACCCAAAAATAAATGACAAGGGTGCTGCAACTAATATAAATGAAAGAGTTTGCATAGATGGTTTCCATTGACCAAATATTGAAATATAAATCATCGTTAAACCAGCAAACAACGCTAGACCTTTCCCACTCACCTTATATGAAAGGATTGCTGCACCTGCTGCTACAATAGTCCATGGTAATCCTGGAAGTTCAGCCCAAGGATTTTTATCAATCCAATCCCAACTGCTAAATGCCACTATAGTTTCAAGACCACCTAATAAAACCTCTCTTATTAGCTGTATTAAGAAAGTCATAAACGCTGTTAAATTTCTACTTATTTGTAAAACTACAGGACGACTTTTAAACTCTTGTGTATCTTCATTCCAAACCTCTATTGGCATCCATTCATTCATTAAGAAAAATAAAGAGTCGTTTATCCAAATAGGTAGCCAGCCTAGTAATGGAGGTAACCGCCAAAACACATCAAAGGCGTAATATCTCACCTCTTTACCTAAAAACACATAACTACTCTGATTTGGATCTTTTACAAATTCTGCTTGGCCACGGATAAATTTATATGTTTCTGGAACTTCAATTGCGAAACATAAAGCAAAAAATACTATTAATAAAAATAACCATTGAAATGTTTTGGGGTATTTTTTTACAAATTCCATAATTAATTATTATTTTTTCTTCCTCCAAAAACTGTATTAATAATTTTAGTTGGGTTTATAGAGCCCACAATTTCATTTTTACTATCGATCACAGCTACGGCTTTTTCTTGAGTAAGAATTTTTTCTGCAACATTTTCAATTATTTCATCCTTCGAAACTTTTAAACCACCCAAATCATTTTTAGATGCATCCATTACATCTTCAATTAATAAAACTTTTTCTCTTGGAACCTCTTCTGTAAACTTTCGTACGTACTCTGTGGCTGGATTTAAAACAATATTAGCAGGGGTATCTAATTGCTCAATTATACCATCTTTCATAATTGCGATACGATCAGCAAGTTTTAAAGCTTCATCAAAATCATGAGTAATAAACATAATTGTTTTTTGTAATTTTTCTTGAAGTCTTAAAAATTCATCTTGCATTTCTTTTCTGATTAAAGGATCTAAAGCTGAAAATGGTTCATCTAAAAACCAAATATCTGGTTCGACTGCTAGAGATCTAGCGATACCAACTCGTTGTTGCTGTCCTCCAGATAATTCTCTTGGAAAATAGTTTTCTCTTCCATCGAGTCCAACTAGCTTGACCATATCCATAGCTTTACTGATGCTATCCTCAGTTTTAATACCTTTTATCTGAAGTGGAAAAGCGATGTTCTCCACAACTGTTTTATGAGGCAGTAAAGCAAAGCTTTGGAAAACCATACCCATTTTATTTCTTCTCAGCTCAATAAGCTCTTTGTTGTTAAGTTGTAATAGATCTTGTCCTTCAATGAAAATTTTACCACCTGTTGCATCTGTTAGTCTAGATATACATCTCAATAATGTTGATTTACCTGAACCGGATAAACCCATCACAACTAACATCTCACCTTTTGAGACTTCAAATGATGCGTTGTTTACACCTACGATACATCCATTTTTTTGAAAAGTTTTGGCATCAACATTTCCATTTGACTCTTGAAGCATTTTTTTGGCATTTGATCCAAAAATTTTGTAGACATTTTCACATTTAATTACTGTCTCAGCCATAAATCTTAATTAAGTTATATGAAAATAAGGTAAAATTAAATCCATAATATTGTAACCATTTCACCTTAAAAATTTTTAATAAAATAAACTCTAGTATCAATTCCAGTACTTAAGAAACTTAGGGCCTCACCACTAACAGTTATCGATTCATTTACCCCTACATTGTTTCCGCTTACTGTAAAACCTGCAAAACACTTATTTTTTGTGTCATCCCATTTTACAAACGTCTCATCAATTTTATTTCCGTTAATTGTATAAATTTCATGAGCTCTAAAATTTAAAAAATTTGCACCCATTATCGCACGTTGTGGGATCAACTTTGTTGCCTTACAAACTTGTTCATATACTTCATCACTTAGTTTAAAATGATCAGTGCCATCAAATGTAACTAATATGCCAGAAGGAAGTTTTGAAATAAGCTCACTTAGTTTTTTCTCTTGAGCAATTCTTTCCTCCTCAAGTTTCATTTTTCTTACCAATTCATCACCTCCACCAAACATAATGTTTAAAACGAAAAAAGATGATATGACTATTAGGATAATAATTACTAACCCACCAAATTGTTTAGTGAATTCAGGTAAATTTTTAATCTTATCTAAGTTACTTTCTTTTGACATTTAATCTTGTAATTTACCATTTTTCCAAATTCCAGATTTCACTGATCCATCAGCCCAAGTAAAAGTTCCTTTGCCATTCATAAATCCTTTAGCCCATTCACCTTCATAGGTAGACCCATCGGGAAAAGTCAAAATACCAATTCCACTCCATTCACTATTCTTGAATTCGCCTTTGTAAATATATCCATTTGGCCAAGTCTCAACACCTTGACCATTTTTTTTTGTGCCTACCCACTCTCCTTCGTAAGTTGTTTTGTCAGTGTAAACCCACTTACCGAAACCATTTTCACAATTACCCTCCTTACATCCGGTGCTTCTAGCTAAAACAACCGATGAAATTAAGAAACTTAAAATTATGGTGAGAAGAAATTTTTTCATAAGCATAGTTTACACAAAAAAAATTAAAAAAAAATTAGACTTTTTTGTCATTTTCAGTGCAAGAATAAATAGAAATATATTTTTCAGAATTTTCACTTTTTATATTTTTG
>CABYFA010000018.1 GCA_902518155.1 uncultured Pelagibacteraceae bacterium | reverse complement strand
GTAGATTATTCAGACCTTAATTTTAAAGATGGAATGATTTTAAAAAATGGTGGAAGATTAGTAAAAGAATTTCCTCACATCCCTGGAATTGATTTTTCAGGAACTGTTGTTGACAGCGAAAATTCAAAGTTTAAGTCAGGTGATCAAGTAATTTTAACTGGGTTTAGAGTTGGAGAAATCTTTTATGGTGGTTACTCGCAAATGGCAAAAGTCAATGGTGATTTTTTAGTAAAGAAACCGGAAGACCTAACAAGTAAGCAAGCAATGATTTTAGGAACTGCAGGATTCACCTCTTTGATGGCCGCATTTGCAATTAAAGCAAGAGAAGAAATATTACTTGGTGCAAAAGTAAATGATGTTTTAGTTACCGGAGCATCGGGAGGAGTTGGAAGTATTGCGGTAATGATACTTAATAAAATGGGATACAATGTAACGGCTGTTTCAGGCAAAGACTCAAAAACAGATTATCTAAAATCGTTAGGTGCTAAAAATGTTATTAATCGTGGTGAATTTGATAAAGATCCCAAGCTTATAGATAAAGGTTTATGGGATGGGGTGGTTGATACTGTCGGTGGAAAAATTTTAGCAAATGCAATAGTTCAAACCAATTCCAATGGAATTATTGCAGTCTGTGGTAATGCTAGTACTAATGAGCTTAACACTAATGTTATTCCATTTATGTTACGAGGAATAAAACTTTGGGGTATGGACTCTGCTAATTGCAGTATCAAGAGACGAGAATTTATATGGAGTGAAGCAGCAAAACTAATTGACTTTGATTTAATAGAAAAATCGGTTCAAACAGTTAGCTTGGAGGAGTTAATTGAAACTTATCCAAAAATATTAAAGGGTGAAATTTCTGGAAGGGTTTTAGTTGATTTAAATAAATAATGGATTGGGATAAACTTAAGATTTTTCATGCAGTAGCGGAGGCAGGAAGTTTTACTAATGCCACTGTTAATTTAAATCTTAGTCAATCTGCAATTAGTAGACAAATTCAATCTTTAGAACAGGATCTAAAAGTTCAATTATTTGAAAGACATGCAAGAGGGCTTACACTTACAGAAAACGGAGAATATGTTTTTAAGACTGCTCATGAAGTTATTAGCAAATTAAAAGAAGTTGAAACCTCTCTAGGAGATCAAAAAAATAAACCTACTGGTAAATTAACAATTACAACAGTTAGAAGTTTCGGCACACATTGGTTAACACCAAGAATTGAGGAATTTATGCGTTTAAACCCTGAGGTAGAAATAGAGCTTATTTTTGAGGACAAAGAGTTAGATTTGAGTACCAGACAAGCTGATATTGGTATTTTTATGAGAAGACCAAAACAACTTAATTATATTCAAAAAAAATTAATTGATCTTAAGTACTTTATATATGGCTCAAATAAATACTTAGAGAAACATGGTATGCCTAAGACTATAGCTGATTTAAATAAGCATAAATTTATATCTTTTGGCAAAGGGGCTCCGTCACCAGTTTATAATCCAGATTGGGCGCTTAAATTGGGGATGCATGATGGAAAAAAACGAAAGACTATTATGAAGGTTAATAGCGTAATGGGACTGCTTTTAGCAGTAGAAGCTGGTGTTGGTTTAGCTGCATTACCAGAATATCTTGTCAGTAATTCAAGAAATATAATTAAAGTTCTCCCAAAATCAGAGGGACCAATTACGGAAGCACACTTTGTGTATCCACAATCACTAAAAAACACAGCTAGAGTAACAGCTTTTAGAAATTTCTTATTTAGCAAAATAGGTGACTGGAAATCTCAATAGATTGCGACACTATTGCGATTGATAATCATTCTCAATGAGAATAGTTCTCATTCTCATTAAATCATGCGGAAGAACTAGGAATGACGGAGAATAAATGAGGAAGATATCAATTTTAACGTTGGTCTTTTATGTAATTGCACCATCATTAGCAATTGCTGACGAGGTTAATGTTTTCAATGCAAGACATTATAAAGCAGACTCTGAGCTTTATTCTAAGTTTACAAATATGACTGGGATTAAAGTTAATTTGATAAATGGAAAATCAGGTGCTTTAGAAAAAAGAATCATAAGTGAAGGTGCAGACTCTTCTGCTGATTTATACATCACTGCAGATGCAGGAAGATGTGGTGCAATGGATGCTAAAGGCACCCTTCAAAGTGGTTTAACATCTACAGCAATTAAAGATGCTGTTCCAAAAAGCTTTAGAACAAACAAGTGGGTTGGAATCGCCAAAAGAGCAAGAATAATTTATTACTCACCAGAGAGAGTAACTGGTGCTGAATTATCTGGAATGACTTATGAGGGTTTAGCTGATCCAAAGTGGAAAGGTAGATTAGTAATAAGAAAATCTAGCAACATTTATAATAAATCTCTTGTAGCGTCTTTGATTAAAAATAATGGAAAAGCTGCAACAGCGGCATGGGCTGAGGGAGTTGTTGCAAACATGGCAAGAACACCAACAGGTAATGATAGAGCGCAAATTATGGCAGTCGCAGCGGGTGAAGCTGACATTGCGGTAGCTAATACTTACTACTTAGCTCTTATGTTATCCGGTAAAAAAGGTGCGGAGCAACAGGAAGCTGCAAAAAAAGTTAAAGCTTTCTTTCCTAATCAAAATGATAGAGGAACGCATATGAATGTTAGTTGTGCTGCTTTAGTAAAAGGTGCACCTAACAAAGCTAACGCTGTTAAACTTGTAGAGTTTTTATTAACTCCAGATTCTCAAGAGCATTTTACAAATAATACTTTTGAGTTCCCAATGATTGATGGTGTTTCACCAAGTCCATTAGTAGTCAATAATTTAGGATTAGATTTCAAACAAGATATGAAAACTAAATTAGCTTCTTATGGAAAAAATCAAGCTGCTGCAGTTGAAGTAATGACAGCTGCTGGGTGGAAGTAACTAATGGAAGAACAAAAGAAATTTATTTCTGAAATTGATTTAAATAAATCTTCCAAAGCATGTTCCCCATGCAGTTTGGAGTGTGAAAAAATCAATAAAAGAGTAAATAACAGAAAGCTTTCAGAAATTAAAACTGAGGAGGTTCCGCATATCCTAAAAGTATTTGATTTTTGATTTTCTGGGTGTTCAAGCGCCTTAATTAAGTTGTCTCCTTATTAAGGCCTTGAACATAATACTTTCATGTTTATAAGGCGGATTATAAATTATGAGAATAAATTTTTGGTATATATCTTCTTTTGTAATTTCATTATTTGTAATCATTCCAATTTTAACTGTCTTTTCTAGTTTTTTTGATAATACCTCTAATTACTACCAAGTATTAAAAGATACTTTTTTATTGGAGTATATTTTTAACTCTTTAATCTTATTGGTGAGTGTTTTAATTTTAACTTTTATTATAGGGACAGGATCAGCTTACTTAGTTTCATTTTTTAATTTTCCGTTTAGTAATTTTTTTAAATGGGCACTTATTCTATCTTTTGCTGTACCCCCTTATATCTATGCGTACTCTTTAACAGCTTTTTTTGAAAATTATGGAACTGCCTATACTATTTTAAAAAATTTATTTGGTGAGGGTAATTACAACCAAAGCATTCCTAAATTTGATGGTTTATTGGGTGTGGTATTATCGATTTCTTTTTCACTTTATGCCTACGTTTATATTCTAGCTAGAGCGTCATTTTTATATCAATCACAAAACATAATTGATTTAGGAAAAAATCTAGGGTTTACAAAGTTTAAGGTATTTTATTCGATTATTCTCCCAGCAGCACGACCTGCTATAGTTGCTGGCTTATCGCTGGTGGCTATGGAAACACTGGCTGAATTTGGTGCAGTAGATTTCTTTTCAATAAATACATTAACAACGGGTATTTATAATTCATGGATTGCTTTTGATGATTTAGCATTTGCAAATCAATTATCGTTCTTTTTATTGTTATTTATTTTTGCGCTTTTTATCTTGGAAAATTTATCGAGAAAAAACGCCAAATATCACTTCAACACCAAGGCAGGATTTAAACAAAAACAAAAAATACAACTTTCAGGTAAAAAAGCTTTCTTAGCATTCTCTTTTTGTTTTTTAGTATTCTTTTTAAGCTTTTTATTTCCGCTTAGTCAGATGATGTATTGGACAATTAAATTTCCAGAAAATTTGTTTGATTTAAAAATCTTAGATTTATTAATGAATACTCTTTATTTAGTAATTTTATCAAGTCTGCTGTTGATAATATTTGGTTTAGTTTCCAATTATGGAAACAGAGTAAATAAAAATAAAACGTTAAATATTTTATCCACATTATCTATTTCAGGTTATGCAATTCCTGGAGTTATTTTAGCTGTCGCATTTATAACCTTTATTGCATGGTTTGATGATAGTGTGATTAAAAATTTGGGTTTTGTTTCTATCAAAAAAGTTTTTATAGGATCAATCCTTGGATTAGTGCTTGTATACTTTATCAGATTTTATTCACTTGCATATAATGGCATTAAATCAGGCTATGAGAAAATTAATATTTCAGTTGATGAAAGCTCGTATTTACTTGGTTACTCAAAAAGAAAAACTTTTATGAATATCCATATTCCTTTTTTGAGAAATTCTTTATTGTTTGTTGGAATATTAGTCTCTTTAGAAATAATAAGAGAACTACCAATTACTCTCATTTTAAGACCTTTTAATTTTGAAACTTTTGCAACAACAGCTTATATATCTGCATCAGAGGATTTACTTGAAGCTGCTGCGGTACCTTCATTATTTTTGATTTTGATTGCAACTTTCTTCATAATTGTTACATCTAAATATATTTTAAGAGATAATAATGACTAAAAATTTTTTTGAAGTTAACAACGTTGATTTTAATGTAGGTAACAAAACTAAAGTTAAAAATGTTTCTTTTGCAATTGAAAATCAAGGTGACGTAATATGTCTTTTAGGTCCTTCGGGAATTGGAAAAACCACTATCTTAAGAACGATTGCGGGACTTGAAAAATTAAAAAAAGGATCAATCATATTAAATGGAAAAACTTTATCTTCTGAAAATATTAACTTAGAGCCAGAAGAAAGAAATGTTTCACTTGCTTTTCAAGACAACAGTCTATTCCCACATTACACTATTGAAAAAAATATTTCGCTTGGTTCTGAAAGAAATAAGGAAAAAAAAGAGAAAAAAATTAGTTTAAAGGAAATAGTAGATTTATTAGATATATTTCACATTCTTAATAAATACCCTCATGAAATAAGTGCCGGTGAAGCCCAAAGAGCCTCATTAGCAAGATCATTAATAATGCAGCCAGACTTGTTGTTACTTGATGAGCCATTATCAAATGTAGACCAAAGTTTTAAAGAAGAAATTCAAGTAAGATTAAAAAAAATTTTAAATAAATTAAAGATCACAACAATCATTGTTACTCATGACTCTTATGAGGCATTTTATTTAGGATCTAAATGCGGAATAATTTTAAATCAAGAACTGAAACAATTTGATGATCCTTACAAGGTTTATCATTTGCCAAATTCTATTGAAGTAGTAAATTTTTTAAATAGAGGAATTTTAGTTCCAGCAAAGGTAACTGGAAAAAATACTTTAGAAAACTGGGATTTAGGCACTATTGAAGGGAATTTTATAAAAGAATATCCAGAAGGTGCCAATGTGCAACTATTACTGCAGCCAGAAGATTTAGAGCATGATGATACAAGTAATTTAAAACTTGAGGTAGTTGATCGAAAATTTAGAGGCACTAATTTTATTTATACTCTTAGAGCTCCAAGTAATACTTTAATTCCAGTATTTGTTCACTCACACCATATACATCAACATGAAGTGGATGAAAAATTTGGTATCAAAAGACCAATTCATATTGATCATATAGTTTGCTTCTAATAAAAACCTTTTAGAAAATGAAAAGTAACTTTAAAGTTTTTTTAAAGGGAATTATCGATGTAAGCCCACTGATGATACCAGTAGTCCCATTTGGTTTGATATTCGGCGTATTGGCCATTGATATTGGATTTACTCCAATTGAAACAATGGTAATGTCTCTAATTATTTTTGGTGGTGCTTCACAAATAGTATTATTGCAATTATTTTCAGGAGGAGCTTCATCTTTAGTAATAATAAGTTCTGTTGGGGCTGTGAATTCAAGACATTTACTTTATGGTGCAGTCGTATCTGAACATCTATCAGATTTAAAATTAATCTGGAAAATTATTATTTCATACTTTTTAATCGATCAAGCGTTTGCAATCTCAAATGAATATTTGAAAAAGAATAAAGATAATAATAGATATTTTCATTTAGTAGGTGGGGGAGCTACTTGTTGGGTGATATGGCAATCAACAACATTTTTAGGAATTATACTTGGAGCAGCTATTCCAGAAAAACTCGGTCTAAGTTTTGCGGTTCCTTTAACTTTTTTAGCCTTATTAGTTAATGACTTTAGAAAATTTATTAATGTGATTGTAATAATTATTTCAGGTTTGGTTGCTACATTTGGATATAATTATATCCCTTTTAAAGCATACGTCATAGTTGCTGCTTTAGCAGGGTTATTTACTGCAATGATTTTAACAACGAAAAATAAAAAAGCATGAGCAACTGGGCATTAATTCTATATTGTGGATTGATTACGTATCTAACAAGATTTTCTATGATAGCTTTAATCAAAAAGGAAATGTTTAATGATAGAATTAGAGAAATATTGTCATTTGTGCCATCTGCAATATTTCCTGCAATAATTTTTCCGGCAATTTTTATTAATGACAAAGGCTTGTTCGAAATAGATGATAATCCAAAGATATTAGCTGCAATAATTGCAATGGTTATTGGTATTTTCTCTAGAAGTATAATTGCGACAATATTTTCAGGTTTAGCTTCTTATTGGTTTTTAATATTTGTTGTATAAGCAGTTATGAAAAAAATTTTAACATTTTGTTTTCTTTTGTTTGCATTCAATGTCAATGCGATGGAAAAAGAAACGACTTTTAAAAAAGAATTATTTGATAAAGCACAATCTGAAGGTAAGGTTGTTGTGGTGAGTTCCTGGATTAAGTATTGTATGTCATGCGCTAGTCAAATGAAAGTTTTGCAAAAAGCAAAAAATGATTTTAAAAATATTGAATATTTTTCATTCGATGTCACGAATAAAGAAATTGCTAATTTCTTTAATGTGCAATATCAAACCACACTTTTAATTTTTAAAGACAATAAAGAAGTTTATCGAAGTCTTGGAGAAACTTCTAAAGAACTAATCTATAAAGCCTTAAGATCTTCTATTTAATTTAAACACCTAAATTAATATTTTTAGATACGTTGTAATCAATTTGAGCAGGTTTTTTTAAATTGAGATTGTTCATGATTTCAATATATTCATCAACACTACTTACTTGCAATCTTGGATTTTGTTTTTTTTCTTTTCCAATCGTGCTTACTTTTTCACCTTTATAATCATGAGCAGGGTACAAAAAAGTTTCCTCAGGTAATTTTAAAAGTTTATTAAAAATTGAGTCATAAGCATCTTTTGAACTACCATTTTGAAAGTCTGTTCGACCAGTCCCGTTAATTAGAAGTGTGTCACCTGAAAAAAGATAATTATCCATTAAAAAGCTATAACTATCTGAAGTATGTCCAGGAGTATACATCGCTCTAATTTTCAGATTATCTAGATTAATATATTCATCATCTTTTACTTTAATTTCAACGGCATCTGCAGGAGTATGGGCGCCCATAATAGTAGAACATTTAGTAATATCTTTAAGCTTAGATGCCCCTGTTACATGATCTGCATGTATGTGGGTATCAATTACTTTTACTAATTTTAAATCTAACTCCTTTAGTAAATTTATGTATTCGCCAACATTTTCTATCACAGGATCAATAATTAATGCCTCTCTTCCTTTTCCAGATGAGACTAAATAGGTATATGTAGAAGAGTTTTTGTCGAATAATTGTTTGAAAATCATTTAATTATAATAACACATAAGTACAAATTGACCCATTGTAAAAATAATACGAAGAATTATTTCTAAACAAACTATGAAAATATTAAAATTTTTAATTATCTTTTTATTTACGTTCACGTTTGCCTATGCTGATAAAAATATGAAAATCGGCTCTAAAGGTAAAGAAAGTGAAGTCTCACGTGTAGTTAAAGTTGTGATGTATGACAACTATTATGAACCAAGTTCATTTCAAATTAAAGCTGGTGAAACAATTAAATTTGAAGTGGAAAATGCCGGAATGCTTGTCCACGAATTTAATATTGCAAATAAAATGATGCATATGAAACATCAACCAGAAATGATTAAAATGGTTGAAAATGAAATTTTATTAGCTGATTCCATTGATAAAGAAAAAATGAAAAAAATGGCAAAAATGGATAAAGCTATGGCCCATTCACATAGTAATAGTGTTTTACTTGAACCAAAACAAAAGGGTGAAATCATTTGGAAATTTGATAATGCAGTTAACATTGAAGTAGCTTGCAATGTTCCTGGCCATTATCAAGTTGGAATGATTGCTAAAGTTGATATAAATTAACTTAATGGACACAACTGCAAAGGCTAATTTTCATTGGTCATGCAAACATACTTGGAAAAGAAGTGCTAAAAATACCGCTTGGTGTTTGTTGGGTTGTGCAATCGGTGATTTAGGTACAATTTTATTTTTTCAGCTAACAAAAATTCCATTTCCTGTTTTAGGAATTATGATTTTAGCTATCATTAATGGTTTGATCACAAGTATCATTTTGGAGACAATTATATTAATGAGACAAAGTTTTGATTTTTCAAAAGCTTTTAAAACTGCAATTGGAATGAGTTTTATATCAATGATAAGTATGGAAGTTGCTATGAACTTAACTGATTACTTTTTAACGGGTGGAGCAATATTAACATGGTGGGTTGTGCCAATTATGCTCTTAGCTGGTTTTTTAACTCCTTGGCCCTATAATTATTGGCGATTAAAAAAATTTAATATTGCGTGTCATTAAAGAATTGGGACAATAAAACTTGGCTTTCATCAACTAGTTATATTAAATCATTTAACAAATTCTTAATTAAAGAAACTAAACTCAATAAGAATTCTGAAATTTTAGATATTGGATGTGGAAGAGGCAAGATATTAGGAAATCTAACATCTAAGCTTAGATTGGCTTATAAGCCAATAGGTATTGATATTGAGCAACATAAAGATCGAGATAAAAGAATTATTTTTAATAAAACAGATGCAATAAGTTACTTAAAAAAGAATAGAAAAAAATTTGATTTAATTTTACTAAAACAAACAATTCATTTTTTACCACTTAAAGATATAAAAAAACTACTTTTACTATGTATGAATTGCCTTAATTTTGGTGGTCGGATAGCAATATTTACATTGGCCACATCTAAAAATGAAATTCCAACTTTTTTAAAAATGAAAAAAAAATTAAGTAAATCGCTTAAAAGAGATCAAAAGATACTGAGATATATAAATGGTTTATATCCCGAAAGTGTTTCGAAGACGTTTTCTTTCAAAGTAAAGATATCGAGAGAGAAATATGTGGAAATGATTAAAAATCGATACATTTCAACATTATTGAATTTAAGTAGTGCAGATATTTTAAAAGGAATAAACGAAATCAGCAGGAAATATAACAAAAGACTAAATTTTAGAGATAAATTAATTTGCCGAATTTTAAAAAAGTAAATTCAATTTACTTAAGGGGTCGCCCCTTTGCTCTCCAGCCAAAAGAGCTCCCTTAAGTCGCCTTGATGGCATTTAAGTCCGAATGGACTTTAAGTTTTTTGTTTTCGTTTTTATGAAATATAAAGCTACCCAGCTAAGTGTCAGGTGGCATTTGATTCATTAAAACTACCTCCTTAATTAGAAGTTAAA
>CABYFA010000017.1 GCA_902518155.1 uncultured Pelagibacteraceae bacterium | reverse complement strand
GAACTTTCATCTGGTGCTATAAGAAATCATATTCCTGAACTTATGTATAAATTGTTTGCTATTGCTGGTTATAATAAAGATCAAGTTGATAAAAAATTTAGTGGAATGATCAATGCTTTAAGCTATGGTGCACCACCGCATGGTGGAATTGCTCCTGGAATTGACAGAATAATAATGCTGTTGGCAAACGAAAAAAATATTAGGGAAGTAACTATGTTTCCCATGAACCAAAACGCTCAAGATTTAATGATGAATGCTCCTTCATCAATAGATGACAAGCAATTAAAGGAGCTAAATCTAGCCCTCAAAATAAAGAAATAGATTATTTTTTACCTTTAAGATTTATCTTTACATCTGATAAATCAACTAAATTTTTCTTGTAGTTATTTCTTACAAAACCTTTACTGGTAATATCTTTTACTATTTTTAAAAGTTGATTTTGATCGTCTGAGTTTTGCTCATCAACATTTGAAATTTCTGAATTACTAATAGAGGGTGTATGAGCTAAATCTTCTCTATTTTGATAAGAAATCGCTAATTCTCTAAAAATGTAGTCTAGAATTGATGTTGCGGTTAGAATTCTGTCATTTCCATGAACTTTACCGGAAGGTTCAAATTTTGTACCAACAAAAGCACTTATAAATTCATCCAGTGGAACCCCATATTGTAGACCTAAAGATACTGCTATAGCAAAATTATTCATTAGGGCTTTAACTAATTCACCCTCTTTACTTGTATCAATAAAAATTTCTCCAATTTTACCATCTTCGTATTCACCAGTGTGTAAATATACTTTGTGATCACCAATAGTTGCTTTTTGGATGTAGCCTTTTCTTCTATCTGGCATACTAAATCTTTTTCCTGATTTATCTAAATTATTATTAGACTTGATTATATTCTCTAAATTTTTTGATGATGATTGGTTATTTGTGGCTAATACATCAATTTTCTTATTTTCAACAATCTTTTTATTATTTGGGTCTAAGCTTTTAGTTTTTCTATTATCAAGTTTTACATCTAGGACTTCAAATTTACCATCGTCTCGTTTTTCTAAATTTTTAAGCTCAGTTTCATTAATGTCCTCTAAATAATGATTTACCTTAAAAGTACAAGTGTAATATGTTTCAACTAAATATTTTGCCATTTAACCTCAGTTATTATTTTAAATTTTATTTGAATAATGAATCAATTAATTTATATACAAAAACAAATTTTAGTCTAATTTAATTTATACAATTTTGAATTGAAAAAAATAATTTTATTATGTTGACACTTTTTAAAAAAATTTTCACTTGGTGGAATCGAGATACTTTTGGAACCAGAATAAAAACAATTTTATTTGGTAAATTAGTAGGTACAGATCATTTAGGAAATAAATATTACGAATCTAGAAATGGAAAAAGATGGGTGATTTATGCTGCAGAAATTGACGCATCAAAAATACCAGTTGAGTGGTATTCATGGATGCATTTTACTCGAAATAAAATAGAAAACAATCATGAATTAAAAAAATATAATTGGCAAAAACCTCATCAAGAGAATTTAACTGGCACAGACTCTGCTTATTACCCAAATAAAAATAAAAATGCTATTCAAAAAAAATATAGGTCTTGGAAAGACTAAATTTAATTTATTTATATTTCTTTTTTTAATCATACCCTTTTTTGCATATTCTGAGCAAAATCAAGAAAGTAGTTACACTAATATAAAAATTTTAGATAAAATTTCTTCAAAAAATATTTTAGTTAAACTTAAAAATGGAGAAGAAAAAAAACACAAAGATCTTCTAATAAAAAGTATGAAGTGTAAAAATTCTGAATTCGATGATAATCCAGAAATTACTGCTTATATTCAAGTTAGTGATCTAACGAATAAAGACAAAGACGATGTATTTGTTTTTAATGGTTGGATGTTTTCATCAAGTCCATCTATAACACCATTTGATCACCCTGTATATGATATTTGGTTAGTAAGCTGTAATTAAACTATCTTTTCATTATCAAGCCAACTTACATTAAAATCAGACTCGATAAATTTTTTATGACTTAAAAGTTTTTTGTGTAAAGGAATTGTTGTTGTAATACCCTCAATAACAAATTCATCTAATGATCTATTCATTCTTTGAATAGCCTCTCCTCTATTTCTGCCATGACAAATTAGTTTACATATCATACTATCGTAATATGGAGTTACTTTATAACCTTGAAATATTGCTCCATCTACTCTAGTCCTAAAACCAGAAGGTTGATGACACATGCCGATTATACCTGGGGATGGTTGAAAATTTTTTTCAGGATCCTCAGCGTTTATTCGACATTCAATAGCATGGCCCCTAGGATTTATATCTGATTGTTTAAGAGCTGTTTCACCAGTAAAAGCAATCCATATTTGTTCTTTAATTATGTCTATTCCTGTAACCATTTCAGTAACAGGATGTTCAACTTGAATTCTCGTATTCATTTCTAAAAAGTAAAATTTTCCATCTTCATAAATAAATTCTACTGTACCAGCTCCTTGATAGCCAATTTTTCTAACCATATTTACAGTTTTATTAAATAAATCGTTTCTTATTTCATCATTTAAAACAGGGCTTGGAGTTTCCTCAATTAGTTTTTGGTGTCTTCTTTGAACAGAACAATCTCTTTCATGCAAATGGATTGTTGCATTTTTTCCAGCTAAAATCTGAACTTCTATATGTCTTGGATTTTGAAAAAATTTTTCAATGTAAACTTCATCGTTACCAAAATATTTTTTTGCTTCAGATTTTGCAGTAGAAAAATGCGTTTCAAAATGCTCTTCTTTTTGAACAATTTTCATACCTTTACCCCCTCCACCTCCGGAGGCCTTAATTAAGACTGGGAAACCAATTTTTTTACACAACTCTTTTGCTGCAGCGACATCTCGAACACCACCCTCAGATCCCTCTATAACAGGTAAGCCATTCTCTTTTGCAATTTTTTTTGCTTGAATTTTATCGCCCATCATTTCTATATGTTTTGCAGAAGCACCAATAAATTTGATCTTGTTTTCTTCTAGTATCTTTGCGAAGTTTGCATTTTCAGATAAAAAACCGTAACCAGGATGAACTGCTTCAGCATTAGTTAAATCTATAGCTGATAAAAGTGCAGGAATATTTAAATAACTATTAGCCGGTTGATGAGAGCCTATACAAACACTTTCATCTGCTAATTTAACGTGCATACTTTCTCTATCTACGTCAGAATGAACAGCTACAGTGGAGATACCCCATTCTTTACAGGCTCTAATAATTCTAACTGCAATTTCCCCACGATTTGCAATCAAAATTTTTTTAAACATTATTCTAAAATGATAAGGGTTTGGCCAAACTCAACAGGCTGACCATCAGCTACAAGTATCTTCTTTACTGTTCCATCAGAACTTGAGGGCACATGATTCATAGTTTTCATAGCCTCTACAATCATAACAGTATCACCTTTTTTTATTTTCTTTCCAACTTCTACAAATTTTTTAGCTCCAGGCTCAGGTGCATGGTAAGCAGTACCAATTATTGGTGATGTAACTTCAATCCCAGATATATTATTTTGACTTTCTAAATTTTTATTTAAGTTTATATCTTTAGATAATGTTTGATTTGTTTGATTATTAATAGAAATATTATTTTTTGAGACTTTTATTTTGGTATCTTTTTCAGTGTACTCCAGTTCAGTAAGATTAAATTCATCCAAATAATCACTTAACTCTTTTATTATTTTTTTATCTATTTTCATTTTGGATTAGCTTTTGCATTGAAATTATGGCTAAAATATAACCATCAGCATTTAGGCCAAATATTCCACCAGTAACAACGTCACTTATTAAAGATTTTTTTCTAAACTCTTCACGTTTATAGATATTTGAAATATGTACTTCAATAATAGGTTTTTTAAAAATTTCTAAAGCATCTCTAATTGCAATTGAGGTGTGAGTAAATGCAGCAGCATTAATAATCATCCCATCAAACTTTTCTCTAGCATTTTGTATTATATTGACCAATTCCCCCTCAACATTTGATTGAGCAAATTCAGTGGAAAGTCCTAATTCTTTTGATTTCACAAAGCATTCTTCTTTAAGTTTGTCAAAAGTAATCGATCCATATTGTGATTGTTCTCTTTCACCTAATAGATTAATATTTGGTCCATTAATAATAATTATTTTATTATTCATTCAGCTTTTATATACGATGAAAAAAAAAATAAAAATAAAATTAAATGGAAAATTGAAAGCTATTAATAATAATTCAACATTATTCAATATTGTTCAAAAAAACAAAATTCCATTAACGAAAGTAGCTATTGAATTAAATCAAGAAATAGTGGATAAAAAAAAAATAAAAAGTATCAACCTTAAAAATAATGATAAAATAGAAATAGTTCATTTCATTGGAGGCGGTTAAAATTGAAAAAAGATAAATTAATTATTTCAAAAAAAAATTTTAGCTCTAGACTTATTGTTGGAACCGGGAAGTATAAAAGTATGCAGGAGTGTGCTAAAGCAATCAACTTATCTGGAGCCGAAATAGTTACAGTTGCTGTTAGGAGAGTAAATATTTCTGATAAAAAAAAACCATTATTAATGGATTATATTGATCCTAAAAAAATTACCTATCTTCCTAACACCGCTGGCTGTTTTAATTCAAAAGAAGCTTTAAGAACTTTAAGATTAGCACGAGAGATAGGTGGGTGGAAATTAGTTAAACTAGAAGTTTTAGGAGATAAAAAAAACTTATTTCCAGAAATGATAGAAACACTTAAATCAACTGAGGTATTAACTAAGGAGGGATTTAAAGTGATGGTCTATTGTAATGACGATCCTTTAATGGCAAAAAGATTGGAGAATGCTGGCGCGTGTGCAATTATGCCACTAGCTGCTCCAATAGGTTCAGGCTTAGGTATTATTAATGAAATAAATATAAGGATAATTAGAAAGCAAACAAAATTACCATTAATTATTGATGCTGGATTAGGCCAAGCTTCAGATGCTACTATAGCTATGGAATTAGGTTGCGATGGGGTTTTAGTAAACACTGCAATCGCAAAAGCAAAAAAACCATTTCAAATGGCTCTAGCATTTAAAAATGCAGTTATTGCTGGTCGCCAATCATACTTGTCTGGTAGAATAAAAAAAACATTATACGGAAATCCATCTTCCCCAAAGTCAGGAATTATCTAGCTTTCTTATAAAATTTTTTTTTTCTAAAAGTTTTCTTTTTAAATTTCTTTTTGTCTTTTAATTCAATAACGTTGGTGACTTTTTGTTCTTCAAGATTTTTTAATTTTTCAAAATGTTCAATGAGCTCTATAGTTTTTTTAGATTTATTTTTAATATCAATAATATATTCAGGAATTATTAAACTATTATCAGATATTATATCAATCTTCATTTTATTCTTTTTTTCAAAGTAAGTAAGATCTTTAATAAAATTTTCTTTCAGAAAATCAGAAATTTTTTTACAAACCTTTAAATCTACAAATTTACCTTTATTTAAAACCGCTTTTAATTCAACCAATTTAAGAATTTTTAGCGCAAAAGATTCATCTGTTAGTTTTATATTCCATTTGACTGCACTTTCTCTTAATCTTTGTCGAGACATTTCTAAAAGACCAAAATTCGATATTCTTCCAATTTGAATTCTTGCTCGATCAGATCTACATTTTTCTTTTAGTCTTCTTTCTACTAATCTTCTATTGCTGTAACTAAGCATGTCAATAAAATCAATTATGATAAGCCCTGACAAATCTCTAATTTTTATTTGTCTTGCTATTTCATCTGCTGCTTCAAGATTTGTATCTAAAGCAGTACTCTCCACATTTTTCTGTTTAATTGAACTTCCAGAATTAATATCAATGGAAACCAAGGCTTCAGTAGGATTAATTACCAAATAACCACCTGAGTTCAATTTTATTTCACTTTCAAATATTTGATTTAATTTCTGTTCAATGCCCTCTTCAATAAATAAAGGTTTTTTTCCTCTGTATTTTTTTATTTTCTTTACATGAGAAGGCATCATCATTTTCATAAAATTTTGAGCCTTTTTATAACCTTCATTACCTTCAATAATTATATTTTTTGTATTTTCATCATACATATCTCTTAAAGTTCTTTTAATTATTTCACTTTCTTGATGAATTAATGAAGGCGCTATAGAGCTTAAGGCATTTTCCTTGATTTGATTCCAATTATTAATAAGTGTATCCAAATCATGATTAATTTCATTTTTAGTTTTATTACTTCCAGCAGTTCTTACTATAAGTCCCATTTCTTTAGGGATTTCAATTTCATTTAAAATACTTCTTATTTTTTTCCGATCTGCAGGATTAAAAATTTTTCTCGAAATTCCTCCACCTTTGGGTGTGTTAGGCATTAAAACTATATATTTACCTGCAATAGAAATAAACGTACTTAACGCAGCACCTTTTTGGCCGCGCTCATCCTTTATCACCTGTACTAAAATTACTTGATTAGGTTTTATTACCTCTTGGATTTTGTATCTTTTGAATCTAAATTTACTCTCATATTTTTTTTCTTTTTCTTCCTCTGAATTTTCCTTTTCCTCTAGATCCTTTTTTTCTATTGGATCCTTTTTTTCTAAAGGATCCTCAATTTCTAATTTCCCTTCAGCTAAATTTTCTTCCTCTTTAGCTTCAACTTTTTTTGACAGTTCCTCTCGGACTCTTTCTTCCTCTTGTTTTATTATTTCTAAATCACTTTGTGGAATTTGATAATAATCAGATTGAATATCGTTGAAAGATAAAAAGCCATGACGCTCCCTCCCGAAATCAACGAACGCAGCTTGCAAAGATGGTTCTATCCGACTTACCTTACCTAAATAGATATTATTTTTTATTAGATTATTTTTTATGCCCTCATACTCATAATCTTCAATTTTTTCACCTGATTTGAGTACAATTCTAATCTCATTTGGATGCGATGCATCGATATATAAATTTTTTTCCATAACATGTTATTTGATTGATTCATAAATTATTAAAATTTTGTTTGTATTCTTATGCCTTATCTTTAACAAATTCCCATATATAATGGAAACAAAATGAGCAAAATTTTAAAAAATTTATTTATTGGTTTTATTAGTTTTTCATTAATTTCATCAATAATTGTTCTGGGTATTTTATGGAATTTTTCTAACAATATACCTGATTACAAATATTTAAAAAAATACAAACCTCCTGTATCAAGCAGGGTCTACTCCGGAAATGGTGATTTAGTTGCGGATTTTTCAAAAGAGAAGAGAATTTTTGTTCCTTATGGTTCAATTCCTCAAAATGTTATTAATGCTTTCTTATCTGCTGAAGATAAAAATTTTTTTTCTCATCCAGGGGTCGATGCAAAAGGGGTTTTACGAGCAATCATAAATAACATTAAAAATGTTCTTACATCTAAAAGACTAGAAGGTGCTTCAACAATTACTCAACAAGTAGCAAAAAACTTTCTTTTGACTAATGAAGTCAGTTTGAACAGGAAAATTAAAGAAGCCATTTTAGCATTTAGAATTGAACGAGCGTTATCGAAAGAAAGAATACTTGAGTTATATTTAAATCAAATTTACCTCGGCAGCGGGGCTTATGGAGTAGCTGCTGCAAGTCTAGAGTATTTTGATAAATCAATAAAAGAACTTAATTATGAGGAAGCTGCTTTACTAGCTGCATTGCCTAAGGCGCCAAGTAAATATAATCCATATAGAAATATTGAATTAGCAAAATTTAGAAGAGATTTAGTTTTAAAAAATTTATTAGACAATAATTTTATAACAGAGAAAAATTATCAAAATTTAAGAAAAAAAAATATTCAATTAAAAAAAACAAAAAGGGTTTATTTAGAAGATGCTCAATATTATATTGAAGACGTAAGAAAAAATATTATTGAAATTTTATCATATGAAAAAGTTTATAATCAAGGCTTTAATATAAACACACCAATAAATCTAGAATTACAAAAAATTGCAACAAACTCCTTAAGAAATGGATTAATTAAATATGATCAACGCAAAGGTTGGCGTGGCCCATTGTTAAATAAACCATATTCTAAAAATTGGTTTGTTGGTTTAGATAAATACAATTTAGAGAATTCTATTAATTGGAAAATTGCAATAATAAAAAAAATTTCTAAATTTTCTATAGAAATAGAAACAAAAGATAAAATTGAAGGAACCATAGATTACAATAATATTTCTTGGACTAAAAAAGAATTAGATGACCTTTTTAGAGTGGGAGACATAATTTATGTAAAGAATTTAAGAAATAATAAGTTCAGCCTAAAACAATTGCCAAAAATAAATGGTGGTATAGTTGTAATGGATCCTTTCACAGGTAGGGTCGTTGCTCTTAGTGGTGGATTTAGTTTTAAAAATAGTGAGTTTAATAGAGCCTCACAGGCTTTGCGCCAACCCGGTTCAGCATTTAAACCATTTGTTTACGCCTTAGCTCTTGAAAATGATTATACACCTTCGTCATTAGTTTTAGATGCGCCATTAGTCTTAGATCAAGGAACTGATTTAAAAATGTGGAAGCCGGAAAATTATGGAAAAGAATTTTATGGACCATCAACTTTGAGAATTGGTTTGGAAAAGTCACGAAATTTAATGACAGTAAGAATTGCACAGAATCTAGGTGTAAATAAAGTTGCTGAATTCTCTAAAAATCTTGGTATTTACGAAAATCCTGACGAGCTTTTATCTATTTCTCTTGGTTCAGCCGAAACAACTCTGTTAAAACTCACTTCTGCATACTCAGCTTTTGTTAATGGAGGAAAATTAGTTTCACCAATTTTAATTGATCGTGTTCAGGATAGTGAGGGAAATACAATTTTAAACAATGAAAATAGATCATGCTTAAATTGTGATAAACTTTCATACACTGGTAAAGACTTTCCTGATGTAGGAGATAATTTTAAACAGATATTTTCTCCACAAACAGCCTACCAAATTACTTCTTTATTGGAGGGCGTCATAAAAAGAGGCACAGGAAAAAAATTAAGAGACCTAAATTTAAATCTCGCAGGCAAAACAGGAACAACTAATAAGAACACTGATGCATGGTTTATTGGTTTTACCTCAAATTATGTTATAGGAGTATATGTTGGGATGGATAATCCACAACCATTAGGCAAATTTGAAACTGGTTCAAAAACAGCTTTACCAATTTTTAAGGAATTTATCGAATCAGCTATAAAAAAATCTAATGCCCGACCATTTAAAGTTGCTGATGGAATTACAATGATGGTAGTTGATCCGTCAACAGGTCAAAAAGCAAAATTTTCATCTAAAAATACAATTCTAGAAGCATATAAAAGCAAGAACGTTATTGATGGCAAAGTGTTATATTCAAATAATAATAGATTAGATACGAATAATATATTAAAGTTTTATTAATGGATTATAAATATACAGATTATAAAAAAGAGATAGAAAAAATTAATCAAAGAGTTAAGGAGTATCTTTGATAAAAACAAGATAGATTTAAAATTACAAAGTCATAATAAAGCTATTCTCAATCCTGATTTTTGGCAGGATAAGTCCAACTCAAAAAAAATACTTAAAGAAAAAAAATTGTATGAGGATTTAGTTGGTTCTTACAAAAGTTCTTTAAATCAGCTAAAAGATCTAAGTGATTTGTATGAACTTGCCATAGAAGAAAATAATACAAATATACAAAAAGAAGTTTTAGAAAATATTAGGAATTTAAGAAAATTAGCAAAAAAAAATGAAATTAATTGTTTTTTATCAAATGATTCTGACTCTTTTGATTGTTACGTAGAAATTCATGCTGGCGCCGGAGGTACTGAGAGCCAAGATTGGGCAGATATGCTGAGAAGAATGTATCTAAAATGGTCTGATAATAAAAATTACAAATCAACATTAATAAGTGAACACAAGGGTGATGAGGCAGGTATAAAATCCTCAACAATTAAAATTGAAGGTGATTATGTATTTGGTTGGTTAAAAAAAGAGTCTGGAATTCACAGATTAGTAAGAATTTCGCCATTTGATTCAGGCGCAAGACGTCATACTAGTTTTGCTAGTATTTGGGTTTATCCAGTAGTGGATGAAAATATTAATATTGAAATTCAAGATAAAGATTTGAGAATAGACACTTACAGATCTAGTGGCGCTGGTGGTCAACATGTTAATACAACTGATAGCGCAGTTAGAATTACTCATTTACCATCTAAAATTGTAGTTCAATGTCAAAATGAGAGATCTCAACATAAAAATAAAGAAACCTGCATGAATATGCTTAAAGCAAGACTCTATGATTTTGAAATAAAAAAAAAAGATAAAGAAAATGAAAATACAGAGTCATCAAAATCTGAAATAGGTTGGGGACATCAAATAAGATCTTATGTTTTACAACCATATAGATTAGTAAAAGATAATAGATCAAACTTTGAAAGTTCTAATCCAGATAAGATTTTAGATGGAGAAATTGATGAATTTTTAGAACAATCGCTGTATCAAACATAATGAAAATATTTCTTAAATTATTTTTAACTATATTATTTTTAATATTTATTACTTTAACGTACCTAAGTATTTTTGGAGTTGAGACCGACAAATTTAATAGCCAAATAACAGAAAAAATTCGAAAATTTGATAAGAATTTAGAAGTTGAATTAAAAGAAATAAAATTAATTTTAGATCCATTTCAATTTAAACTTCAAGCTAAAACTATTGGTACAAATTTAATAAATCAAAGCAAAAAAATAGAAATTGAAAATATAAAAACACAAGTTTCGTTAAAGTCATTGATAGAAGATAAGTTTTCAATTGAAAATTTAGAGATTTCA
>CABYFA010000016.1 GCA_902518155.1 uncultured Pelagibacteraceae bacterium | reverse complement strand
AAGTAGAGCCTTTTCTAATTCTGGATAAATTTCCTTTTGCACATCACATAGTATAATTTTTTGTAGAATTTTTTTATCTTTAATTTCTTCATTGAGTTTTATTACAGATGTATAAGTCATTTCAAAATGAGATTTTTTTTTACTTTCTGAAGTATCATGAAATTTTAATAAAGTATTTACCTCTATAATTTGTGCTTTTAAAGGCTTTGAATTTATTTCAATATTTAGTTGGTATTTAGAAATAAAATCTTTTACATATAAATATGTTTCAATGTTAGGCGTTTCACCTGAGATATCTTTTATAAATTTACTTATAATTTTATAATTTTCGCTCATCGTCTTCCTCAATTTCTTCAAACTCACCTTCTATATATGGTTTTTTAATTTTTGTCTCATTCTTAAATTTATTAACAATTTTTCCGAAAAATAATTTCCTTGTCAGGGGAAAAATTAAAAGAAATCCAAACAAGTCAGTAGCAAAACCAGGAACTATTAATAATAAAGCTGCAAACGCAATAGCTGCACCTGAGATTATCTCATAAATTGGCGCTTCGTTTTTTATAAGTTGGGAAAAACCAGATCTGAGAGTATTTAACCCTTCATATCTTGCATAAATCACTCCAATTATTGCTGTTATAAATATGAGAGATATTGTGTTAAATGCACCTATTTGACCACCAATCACTATGAATAGATAGATTTCTATAATGGGTATTAAGATAATGGTAATTAATACTGAGTTCATTTGTCTTTAATCTAATTGCTAGTTGAAATTATTCAACATAGTAATTAGATTAAACTCATGAATTATAGTTTCGAATATATTGATATCATACTATTAGCCATGATAGCTGGATTTATTTTTTTGAGACTAAGAGGTATTCTTGGAAAAAGAACTGGCTTTGAAGGAAAAAACCCTCAACAATTCCAAGAAATTTTAAAAGAGGTTAATCAAGAAAGTAGTTTAAAACAAAAGGAAAATTTTGATAAAAAAGCTCAAAGCGAATTTTTAAAAGGTGCAAAAATTGCTTATGAAACCATCATCACTGATTTTAGTGATAATGATAATAAGCTTATAGCTAGCAAACCATTACTGAGTAAAGAGATTTATGAAGAATTTAATAAAGCTCTTAAAGATAGAAGTAATAGAGGGCATTATGCTGAAATTACCTTTATTGGAATTAAGTCAGCAGATATAAAAGAACACAAAAAAATAGATAAAGCTTTGCAGGTAACAGTAGATTTTGTAAGTGAAATTATTACATGTATCCGAGACAAAGAAAAAAAAATTGTTTCAGGTAGTCCTGATAAAATTAAAACTATTTATGATACTTGGACTTTTTCAAGAGATATGAGATCTACTAATCCAAATTGGCTGTTGGTAAATACACTTAATTAAGTGAATAGTAAAATTTCAGAAAAAGACAAAAAAATTTGGAACGAATTTTTGTCTAATGATGAAAAGTTACCTGATAAAGATGATATTCAAAATAAAACTAACATAAAAAAAATCAGATCATTAGACCTACATGGTAAAACTCTCGACGAAGCTAATAGCATTATTGAAAACTTTATAAAAAAGTCCTATGAAGACAAAGTACAAAAGCTTATAATTGTTACTGGCAAAGGCCTTCACTCAAATAATGAGAAAGATCCATATGTTTCAAAGGATTTAGGTATTTTGAAATATTCAATACCAGAATTTGTGAGGAATAACGAAAATTTAATGCAAATTATTTCAAGTATTAGTGAAGCAAGTGTAAAAGATGGTGGAACAGGAGCTTTTTATATTTTTTTAAAAAAAAAATAGATTATTAGTTAAAAAAATGTTCAGTAATTTAAAATAATGACAAAACTTAATTATTTATAGGATGAATTTTGATAAATCAGTATCTTTAACAAGCGTATCTAAATTTTTATTAATATAGTCTCTATCAATAATTATTTTTTCACCAGCTCTATCGGTTGCAGTAAAACTGATTTCATCTAATATTTTTTCAATAATTGTATGTAATCGTCTTGCACCTATATTTTCAACAGTTGCATTTACCTCTGAAGCTATATTTGCAATTGCATCGATCCCGTCTTCTGCAAATTCCAAATCTACATTTTCTGTCTTTAATAAAGCCACATATTGCTTAATTAAACTGTAGTCTGGTTCTTTTAGAATTCTTTTAAAGTCTTCGCTTGTTAAAGCTTCTAACTCTACTCTTATAGGCAACCTTCCTTGTAGCTCAGGTAATAAATCTGATGGTTTTGCAAGTTGGAAAGCTCCTGATGCAATAAATAAAATGTGATCTGTTTTAATAGGACCATATTTTGTATTAACAGTTGTACCTTCTATAAGAGGTAATAAATCTCTTTGTACACCTTCTCTTGATACATCTCCACCAACTCTATCGGTTCTGCCAGAAATTTTATCAATTTCATCTAAAAAAACTATTCCATTATTTTCTGTAGAAATTTTTGCTGCTTTAATAATTTTATCCTGTTCAATTAATTTATCAGACTCATCATTAATCAAAATTTCGTGAGACTCTTTAACAGTCATTTTTTTCTTTCTTTCTTTCGTCCCCATTGATTTTCCAAGCATTTCCCCAATGTTGATCATTCCAACATTAGCCCCTGGCATACCTGGAATTTCAAAAGAAGTACCACTTCCACCTGTATCACTCACCGCAATTTCTATTTCGTTGTTGTCTAAATCACCATCTCTTAATCTTTTTCTAAAACTTTCTCTGGTTGCCGTACTTGCTTTTTTTCCGACTAAAGCATCTAAAACTTTTTCTTCCGCCATTTTTTGTGCTTTTGCATAAACTTCTTTTCTTTTTTTCACTTTTTCCATTGAAATAGCAATTTCAATTAAATCCCTTACTATTTGTTCAACATCTCTTCCAACATATCCAACTTCAGTAAATCTTGTCGCTTCAACTTTAACAAATGGAGCCTCAGCAAGTTTTGACAGCCTTCTAGATATTTCAGTTTTACCAACTCCAGTTGGACCAATCATGAGTATATTTTTTGGTAAAACTTCATTCTTCATTTCACCTTTTAAAGCTTGTCGTCTCCATCTATTTCTCAGAGCTACAGCAACAGCTTTTTTAGCTTTATTTTGACCTACGACAAACCTATCTAACTCTGAAACTATTTCTCTTGGTGATAATGAACTAACTAAATTTTCGTTATCTTTAGAATTTTTATCTTTTGGAACAAGAGGTGTAACGTTAGATTTTTCCATTATATTTTTTCAACTTTAATATTATTATTGGTAAAAACACAAATTTCTGAAGCAACTTCAATAGCTTTTTTTGCCACCTCTTCAGCACTCATGTCTGTACCTATTAAAACTTTTCCAGCAGCTAAAGCGTAATTTCCACCTGAGCCAATTCCAATGACATCGCCCTCTGGTTCTAGCACATCTCCAGTTCCAGAGATAATATAACTGTTATCTTTGTCACCAATAGCCATAAGTGCCTCAAGTCTTCTTAAATATTTATCTGTTCGCCAGTCTTTTGCTAATTCAACAGCGGCTCTAGATAAGTTGCCTGCATGTTTTTCTATTTTTGCTTCTAATCTTTCAAATAAGGTCAAGGCATCTGCAGTAGAACCTGCAAATCCTGCCACAACATCTCTTTTTTCAATTTTTCTTACTTTTGAAGCGGTGCTTTTAACAACAGTATTTCCCATACTTACCTGACCATCACCAGCAACCACTACTTCATTATTTTTTCTTACCAAAACAATCGTTGTCATAACTTATAAATGGATACTAAATTTGATAGTTCAAGCCCAGGTTTAGTATTATTGCCATATTTGGATAATATATGTATACCTCTTTTTAATTATGAAGCGTAAAGGTAAAATTAGTCGAAAAACAAAAGAGACCAGTATAAGTGTTGATCTGAACATTGATGGTAAAGGCAAATACAAGATTGATACTGGAATAGGATTTCTTAATCATATGCTTGAACAATTATCTAAGCATTCATCAATTGATATGAGTATAAAAGCTAAAGGAGATACACACATTGATCTCCACCACACAACTGAAGACACAGGGATAGCAATTGGGGAGGCTTTGAAAAAAGCATTAAAAAAATCTGTTGGTATTAGAAGATATGCGCATGCGATGATACCAATGGATGAAACTTTATCACGTGTTGCAATTGATATTTCAAACAGACCTTATTTAATTTGGAAAGTAAAATTAAAAGTCGAAAAGCTTGGCGAAATGGACACGGAACTTTTTAAAGAGTGGTTTCAGGCTTTTTCTCAAGCAGCAGGAATTACTTTGCACGTGGAAAATATTTATGGTGATAATAGTCACCACATCATTGAGTCTTGTTTCAAAGGATTAGCAAGATCATTAAGAGCCGCATTAGAGATAGACCCTAGGAATAGTAAATCTATTCCATCTACTAAAGGCTCATTATAAAATTAATGAAAGTTACTATCGTTGATTACAACTCGGGCAATATAAGCTCGGTGATAAACTCTTTTAAAGAAGTTGCTCAAGACAAAGTTAATATTGAAGTTACTGCTGATTTAAAGAAGATAACATCAAGTGATAAAGTAGTTTTGCCAGGGCAGGGCTCATTTAAAAGTTGTGTGGATGCTTTAAATAAAATTAATGGTTTAACAGAGGCTTTGACTGAATTTGCAATAAGTAATAAAAAACCACTTCTTGGAATTTGTGTTGGCTTACAAATGTTTGCTGATATTGGTTATGAAGAAACTGAAACCAAAGGTCTAGGTTGGATATCTGGCAAAGTCTTAAAAATAGATAATCAAAATGGAAAATATAAACTTCCTCATATTGGTTGGAACCAGATAAATATTATTAAACAAAGTAAGATTTTTGAAAATATAGAAAACAATTCACACATGTATTTTGTGCATAGTTATGAATTTATTCCAAATGATAAAAATGTAATTTCAGCAACAACAGATTATTCATCAAATATTGTTTGCTCTGTTGAAAAAGAAAATATCTTTGGAACTCAATTTCATCCTGAAAAAAGTGATAAGTTAGGGTTAAATATAATTGACAATTTTTTAAATATCTAAATTTAATGAAAATATTTCCAGCAATTGATATCAAAGATAAAAAATGTGTGAGATTAGTCAAAGGAGACTTTGATAATAAAACTGAGTATGAAATGTCCCCAGTTGAACAAGCAAGCAAATATAAGGATCATGGCTTTAAAAATTTACATATAGTTGATTTGGATGGAGCTTTAGAGGGGGAAACTACAAATCTAGATATCATTCAAGATATAGTAAGTAAATTTGACCTAAAAATTGAGATTGGCGGAGGGGTTAGAAATTTTGAAAGTATTCAAAAATATATAGATACTGGAGTTGAAAAAGTAATTTTAGGCAGTGCCGCAATAAAAGATAAAAATTTTTTAAAAGAGGCCTGTGAAAAATTTCCGAATAAAATTGCCTTAGGATTAGATGCTAAAGATGGATATCTATCAATATCTGGTTGGAAGGAAAACTCTAATCAGTTAACTCTGGATTATTTAAAGGAAGTGAATGGTTATGGTGTTAGCAGAATTATTTATACAGATATAAACCGAGATGGCATGAAGCAAAGCCCAAATTTTGAAGAGACTTCAAAAATTGCTGAAAAATCAAATTGTCCCATAATTATTTCTGGTGGTGTTTCATCAATGGATGACATTAAAAAAGCCAAAACTTTAAAAAATATTGAGGGGATAATAGTTGGCAAAGCTATTTATGATGGAGATATTAAATTACAAGAACTGGTTAAAGAAGATGCTTAAAAATAGAATAATTCCTTGTTTAGATGTTAAGAATGGACGTGTTGTAAAAGGTATTAACTTTGTTAATTTAAAAGACGCTGGGGATCCAGTTGAACAAGCGAAAATTTATTCTGATGGTGGTGCAGATGAAATTTGTTTTTTAGATATTACTGCTTCAAATGAAAATAGAGATACAATTTATGATGTGGTTGAAAGAACATCAAAAAAGTGTTTTGTTCCTTTAACTGTTGGTGGAGGTGTAAGAAGTATAGATGATATCAATAAATTACTAAATTGTGGTGCCGATAAGGTGTCTATTAATACTGCAGCTGTTGAAAATCCAAAAGTTGTTGTAGATAGTTCAAAAAAGTTTGGTTCACAATGTATTGTTGTTGCGATTGATGCAAAGAAAAATGGAAACAAGTGGGAAATATTTACCCATGGAGGTAGAAACAATAGTGGTCTTGATGCTCTAGAGTATGCTAAAAAAATGGAAGACAATGGGGCAGGAGAGTTATTAGTTACCTCTATGGATAGGGATGGAACACAAATAGGTTATGACGTCGATTTGATGAGTAAAATTTCCTCAAAAGTAAATATACCATTAATTGCCTCAGGAGGTGTTGGTAATCTAGATCATTTAGTTGATGGAATAAAATTAGGAAATGCGAGTGCAGTTTTAGCAGCCTCAATATTTCACTACGGAAAATATTCTGTACAAGAGGCGAAGGAATATTTGGACTCAAAAGGAATTCCTGTTAGAATTTAGAATGTTAAGCACACTAGAAAATCTATTTAAACTTGCGCGCGAAAGAAAAGCAAAACCAGTTAATGGATCTTATACTAATAAATTATTATCAGATAAATCGCTAAGCAAATCAAAAGTTCTGGAGGAAGTAAATGAACTGATCGAGGCTGTAGATAAAGATACAAACAAAATACACGAGGCTGCAGACGTATTGTATCATTTGATAATGTATTTTGAAGTTAACGAAATAAAAATAGAAGATGTTTGCAAAGAACTAGAAAAAAGAAAAAAATGATTAAATATGTTAAATTATATTAGATATTATAAAACTTTTTTGCGATATGGTTTAGGTTATGAGGGAGACGCATGGTTTGCTAATAACTATATATCGGCATTTAAAGATAAAGGATTTTATATTGATGTAGGTTGTTATCATCCCATAAAATATTCTTTAACACACAAACTTCATAAAATCGGCTGGTCAGGAATTAATATAGATATATCGAAAGAGAGCATTGATTTATTTAACATCTTTAGACCTAAAGATAAAAATTTAAACATTGGTATTTCTACCGAAAGTGGGATTAAAGATGCATTTTTTGTTAAGGAAATTTCACCTATATCGTCTCTAAAATTGGACCATTTTAAAAAATTCCCAAAAATTAAAAAAAAGTTCTCGAGAAAAATCAAAACACTTACATTGGAAGATCTTTTCGAGGAAAATAAAATTAAAGAAGTTGATTTTTTAAAAATTGATTGTGAAGGTTTAGATTTATCAATAATCAAAACAATAAATTTTGAAAAGTACCGGATTAATTTTTTATGTGTCGAATTTTTAGATCCTTATGCAGATTTTATTAATAAAAAAACTAATGAAATAAAATCTGTTCATGAACTCTTTTTTTCATCAGAGATATATAATGCCTTAAAGGAAAATTTTAGATTACTAGATCATTATAATTTTGCATTTCTCCTAGTAAACCAAAAGATATATTAAGTTAGTTTGATTATTTTGTTGATAATTTATTTTAGGTACATAAGATTAGAACTGAGCATATAGAATAAGAATTAGAAAAAATAAGTAAAGTATAATGAGCAAGATTAAGATAGTATTTTTTTTAATATTAGGTTTCGTTTTCTATAAAGGTTATGTTGCTTTCACAGAGTTTGAAATAGGAGTTTCAGATAGGGTTGCTGTATTAGAGAAGTCTGCTGATTTTGAACGCCAAGGAGAGGTAATAGCTTTAATGATGTATTTAGGTGATCCACCTGAGTTAAATGAACATTTATTGGTTAAAAATGAGTCTAAATGTTTAGATATGAAGCAAATTGCAGAGGAAACGTCATTTGCCTATTACGAATGTGCGATTGTTGATGCTAATCTAAAAGGTGGAAAAATAACTAGCATAAATCAAGAGCTCAAAGTTTTACAATGACATATGATGAAAACAATATTTTCGCAAAAATTTTAAGAGGTGAAATTCCTTGCAAAAAAATTCACGAAGATGAGTTTGTATTATCTTTCCATGATATAAATCCTCAAAAAAAAATTCACGTACTAGTAATTCCAAAAGGAAAATACATAGATTTAGATGATTTCATTAATAAAGCTTCGTCAGATGAGATGGTAGGATTGTTAAAAGGCATTAATATAGTAGCAAAGAAACTTGGTATTTCAGTTGATACGGGTAAAGGATATAGAGCCTTAGTAAATATAAATGAGCACGGTGGTCAAGAAGTACCCCATCTTCATTTCCACTTATTTGGTGGCGAACCAGTTGGTAAGATGGTGCTGTGAATAAAAAGGTTGAGAGAAATTACTTAGAAATATCTTTCTTAGAAGATTTAAAAGACTCCTCAGATTTATCAGATCAATACTCAATAAATCTAGTCAATCCAGTTGATTTTCAATTAAATAAATTTTTTTACAAAAATATTGGCAAAAGTCATCATTGGGTAGACCGATTAGTGTGGAGCGAAAAACAATGGTTGGACTATGTTTCAGACCAAAAAATTAAAACATATGTATTAAAAGATAAGGAGGAACTAGCAGGTTATTTTGAATTAATTTTACATACGGATAAAAATGAAGTTGAGATAGCCTATTTAGGTCTATTAGAGGAATACCAAAATAAAAAACTAGGTTCATATTTATTATCAGCTGCAATTAAAAATTCCTTTAAGGAAAAACCTAAAAGAGTTTGGGTCCATACATGTTCATTAGATCACAAAAATGCATTAAATAATTATATTGCAAGAGGCATGAAAGTTTTCAAAACAGAAACTGTAGTGATTTGAATTAGTTTTGTTGAGGAAGGTTAAATATTTCTTTATTTAATTTTTGATTTCTTTTAATTGAAGAAAGATAGGTAATACTTACATTTTGATAAATATCCACTGTTTGCCATCCAATTAAATTAAAAGTTTTCTTATCAAAAAATAGATTTATTTCATTTTCATTTTCTACAAAATTGAAGTTTATGAAGTCATCACCTACATCTCTCTGATCTAAATTTGTTATTTTTTTTAATAAATATTCTTTATTAAGTATTGTATCTAGAGGTGTTTTTTCAAGTGGATAAAAGTAATAACTACTTAATGTCTTAATTACTAAAGATTTTCCGTTTGAAACTAGAATTTTTTGATTACTTAAATCATACTTACAATAAATTTTTTTTGGATACTCAATTATACAATTTCCATTCTCAATTTTACCATTAATATTTTGTTCAAAGTCGAATGATATATTTTTGATATCTGTGAACTTCTTAATTATATTTTCCTTCATTGATGCTGAGACATTAGAAATTATTGACAGATAGATTACGACAAAAAGTAATTTTTTCATTTAAGAACATCTCTTTTTCCGACATGATTTGCTTTACTTACTATTCCCTCAGACTCCATCATATCAATTATTCTTGCAGCGCGATTATACCCAATTTGAAGTTTTCTTTGCAAAAATGAAGTTGAGGCTTTTCCTTCTGTTTTAATTATTTCAACAGCAGTATGGTATAATTCATCTTTTTCACTTTGATTTTTTGACTCATTTAATTCTTTTTCATCAGCAAAATTCAGTATTTCGTCTACATAATCTGGCTCAGCTTGTGATCTTAAAAAGGTATTTATTTTCTCAATTTCAGTGTCCGAGACAAAAGGAGCATGAATTCTGACAATTTTATTTGCAGACGACATGTATAGCATGTCACCTTTTCCTAGCAATTGCTCAGCTCCTTGTTCACCTAAAATCGTTCTACTATCTATTTTAGAGGTGACTTGAAAAGAAATTCGAGTTGGAAAATTTGCTTTGATGGTTCCTGTTATCACATCAACACTTGGCCTTTGGGTAGCCATGATAATATGAATACCAGCAGCTCTGGCCATTTGTGATAATTTTTGAATATAATTTTCAATTTCTTTTCCTGCTACCAACATCAAATCAGACATTTCATCAACTACTACCACAATGTACGGCATTGGTAGTTTATGTTTTGAGTTGTAACTATCAATATTTCTGACACCTTCTTTGGTCATCAGTCTATATCTGCTTTCCATTTCTTTAACTACCCAACCGAGAACTGAGGCAGCCTTTTTAGCCTCAGTAATGACAGGGCAAAGTAAGTGTGGAATACCTTCATAAGTAGAAAGTTCTAACATTTTTGGATCAATTAAAATAAATTTACATCTTTCAGGGGAATGTTTGTAAAGAAGAGACAAAATAATTGTATTGATACAAACAGATTTTCCTGAGCCTGTGGTACCAGCAATAAGCAAATGTGGCATTGCAGACAAGTCTCCGATTATTGGAGCACCTGAAATATTTTTTCCTAAAGCAATAGGTAATTTGATTTCTTTTTTTTTAAAGTTTGAATTATCTAGAATTTCACTAAGATATACATTCTCTCTATTTAAATTTGGAAGCTCGATACCAATAGTATTACTTCCTGGAATGGTTGCTATTCGTGCGGACTCTGAACTTGTATTTCTTGCAATATCGTCAGATAGATTGATTATTTTAGAAACTTTGATGCCCGCAGCAGGTTCAAATTCATTTAGTGTAACAACTGGGCCATGACTAACTTTTTTAATCTTTCCTTTAACACCAAAATCTAAGAGAATTTTTTCTAAAAATTCTGGATTATTACTTTCATTTTTATTTATGTTTCCCCTTTCTCCTTTTGTTGGGGTTTTTAATAGATTCATTGATGGAAGAGAAAATTGAGTTTTTAAAGACTTATTATTTTCAGCTTTAATAAAAGGTAAATCTTCTTGTAAAATATCTTTTATCTCATCTTGAGGAATAAATTCGTCTATAAGTTCATCTTTGCTTGTATAGTTTTTAGAATTTTTTCTAAATATAAAATCTGATATTTTTTTTATACTTAAAATGAAATTTTTTAAATTAAAATTTATACTTAAAATGAAAAAGAGAAGAGTGAATAGGAGAAGTAAATAGTATAAAAAATCTTCATATTTATTTAATAAATTAACAAAAAAGTTTTCTGATAGATAATTTCCAACGAAACCACCATTACCATTAATATAAAGTGTAAAATTTTCTGAGTAAAATTTTGAAAAAAACAAAGATCCAAAGAATACATAAATTGTTACAAAAAAGGTGTTTTCAATGATGACTAAAATTCCTTTTTTTCTAAAAATGTTTAAACCTGTAAAGATGTAACTGACGGGTAATAAGTAACCTATTAAGCCTATAGATTGTAAAATAAAGTCTGAAGTAACACTCCCCTGATAACCTAAAACATTTTTTATAATAGTATTATCTGGGAAAATAAAATTTGGGTCTTCTGGAGAGTATGAAATTAAGGCAATTAAAATTAAAAACCCCATTAAAAGAACACAAATACCAAAAATTTCAATTAATCTATTTGTAATGAATGTTAGAGCTGTGTTTGATAGTTTTTTTATATCCATATTTGATGAATCAAATTTACCACTTTGTATCATCTAATTTTTATTGTTAAAATTAAAAATTAATATGAAACTTTGTATTCTAGGTGGTGGATTAACTGGATTAAGTTTAGCTAAATCTTTGACTAAAAAAGGATTATCTATTGATATTTTTTTAAATAAAAAAAAATCAGATTTTAATAGGAGTCGAACCATTGGAATATCTAATGATAATCTGATGTATTTTAATAAAGAAATATTAGATATTAAAAAATTATTTTGGGATATAAAAAAAATTGAAATTTACTCAGAAAATCTAAGAAATGAAAAAATTTTAAGTTTTGAAAATAATAATAAAACTGTTTTTGCTATAATTAGAAATTATCAATTACAAAGTAAATTACTTAAAAGTTTAAAAAAGGATAAGTTATGTAAATTTAAACAAAATTTTGATTATAATCTCTTAAATTTGAAAAAATATAAGTTAATAATCAATTGTGAAAATGATAACTATTTTTCAAAGAAGTTTTTTGCAAGAAGTGTGAAAAAAAAATACGATAGTTTTGCGTACACTACAATTTTAAAACACAAAAAAATTCAGAATAATACAGCGTCTCAAATATTCACAAAAAATGGACCTTTGGCATTTTTACCATTATCAGAAATAGAAACTTCTATTGTTTATTCAATTAAAGGTAAAAAAAATATTAATTTTGAAGAATTAATTAAAAAATATAATACCAAATATTCAATTACAAATTTTGGTATTTGTAACTTTTTTGAGTTGAAAGCTTCGAATTTGAGAACTTATTATTATAAAAATATTCTGGCTTTTGGTGATGTATTACATCGTCTTCATCCTTTGGCTGGCCAGGGTTTCAATATGACTTTAAGAGATATTCGAGATTTGAATAATTTAATTGAACTTAAGTTAAAGAATGGATTAGAGATAAATAATTCAATTTGTGAAGAATTTCAAAATATGACTAAACATAAAAACTATCTTTTCTCTAGTGGAATTGATTTTGTATATGAATTTTTTAATTTTGAAAGCAAGATGAATAATAATATCCTTAGCAAATCAGTGAGATTTATAGGAAGAAATAAGTTCCTAAATAGATCTTTTAAAAATATAGCGAATAGAGGTTTTGAAATTTAGTTTTATTGAACAGTTGTATTATTATAATTATCAAAAGAATATGTAGTTAAGATTTCTGAAATTTTAGTTTTTCTAAGCTCTAAATTTTTGGCCTCTAATAAGATTTGTTTTTCTTCTAGCGTAAAAGGAGATGCCATCGCTAGAGCGTTTATTGTTTCATCTAAACTTTGTTTCTCTAATCCTTTCCAATTAATAATAAATCCTCTTTTTTCAAAAAGATTTTTTAAGTCTTTAAATATCAATTTTAAATCAGAAAATTGTAGATTTTCACTTTGATAACTTAAATCATCATAAAAATTATTAAAATCTACATTGCATTCTCTGTATTTTTTATTTGATTTTACTTCATCTGTTTTTTTAAATCTGATTATACCCTTAAGTTCTATCAAAAATTGACCATTATCATTTTCTCTAAAGCTTGTAATTTTGCCCATACACCCAATGTCATATAATTCAGGGTTAACTTCACTTTCTTTTGAATTTTTAGGTTGTATCATCCCAATAAGCTTGTTTGAATTCATACTATCGTTAATCATATCGACATATCTTGGCTCAAATATATTTAATGGAACAGTAGTTCTGGGAAAAATGATAAAGTTACTTAATGGAAAAACTGGTATTGTTTTTGGTAAATCTTCTTTTTTCATGAAAAAAACATACCATAATTAATATTACTTGAATTAAAAAAAACGACACACTATATTAATTTCTTTTGCGGGCGTAGCTCAGTGGTAGAGCGTCTCGTTGCCAACGAGAAGGTCGAGGGTTCGATCCCCTTTGCCCGCTCCATTTTTAAGTAATATAATAAAAAATTTA
>CABYFA010000015.1 GCA_902518155.1 uncultured Pelagibacteraceae bacterium | reverse complement strand
TTAATCTAAAAATATTTTCTACAAAGGATATGGAGTCTTTTTTAACAATAAATACAACTCTATCGTCTTTTTTAAAAACAAAATTTGATCTAGGTATAATTATTTTTTTATCTCTTAATACAGCACCAATCCTTAGTTCATCTGGTAAATTAGAATTTTTAATTTCTTTGTTGATTAATTCTGAAGTTTCGATTATTTCAGCTTCAATTACCTCGTATTCACCATCCGATAGAGTATAAGCATTTTCAATTGTTCCTTTGTGGATATGTTTTAAAATACTCGAAACAGTCGTCATTCTTGGATCAATTAAATCATCAATTTTTAGAGATGATTGAAGTAGTGAATAATTTGGTTTATTAATCAATGCCATTGTTCTTTTATCATCTATATCTTTTTGGTCTTTAGCGAATTTTTCAACTAAGACACTGACCATTAAGTTATCTTCATCATCATTTGTGAGAGCTAATACAGTTTCGGCCTCCTCTAAATTTGCCTCAGTTAAAACTTCTTCATCTAGACCATCACCATTAATAACAATAGCATCATTTAATTGATTTGCTAAAAACTCTGCCCGCTCCTTATTTTTTTCAACAATTTTAACCCTAACTGTTTCTAAGGTCTCCTCAATGTTCTTAGCTAAATTAAAACCAATATTTCCACCACCTATTATTAAAATCTTTTTTGAAATTTTTTCTTCATGACCAAAAGCTTCAAGAGTTTCTGACATTTGGGAAGAATTGATAATTACATAAATCTTATCATCTTTTTTTACGGAGTCTGTTTTTTTTGGAATAAAAAATTTATTATCTCTATTAATTCCGATAATATTAGCCTCTAATTTTGGATATTTATTCGTAAGTTCATTAAATTTAATACCTATTGATTTACAATCCTCTTTAATGAATATCTCCAATAATCTTATTTTATTATCGGCAAAAGGTACACTATCCAACGCACCTGGTGCTTCCAATTTTCTTTGAATTGATTTGGAAATTTCTATCTCAGGAGAAATAATCACATCTATTGGTAAATTCTCTTTATTATAAACTCTTGTAAATCTTGGGTTTAGATAGTCTTGAGATCTAATTCTTGCTATTTTTTTTTGAATATTAAATATTGAAAATGCTATTTGACAAATAAGCATATTTATTTCGTCATTTCTTGTAACTGCTATAATCATATCTGTTTCAGCAGCATTGGCTTTTTCAAGTATTGATGGATATGTAGCTTTTCCAACGATTGCCTTAACATCTAAACTATCGTTGATTTTTTGGATATCCTCACTTGATTGATCAATAACTGTTATCGAATGACCTTGTTCACTCAATAATTTTGCAATAGTAAAACCTACTCTACCGGCACCACAGATGATTATATTCATTTTAGTTAAATTCTTTTATTCCTAAGCCTTTAAGCTTTCTATGAAGAGCACTTCTCTCCATTCCAACAAAGTTAGCTGTTTTAGATATATTCCCATTAAATTTTTTAAGCTGAATAGTTAAATACTCTTTTTCAAAGTTTTCTCTAGCCTCTTTTAATGGCACAGATAAACTATTTTCACCAATTTTATCATCATAATTGTCGCTTTTTAACGACTCTTTTACAATGTTAGAAATTTTGTCTTTTGTGTCAGGTTGTAAAATTGCAATTCTTTCAATCAAATTTCTTAGTTCCCTCACATTGCCTTTCCAATCATGATTCAAAATATATGAGTCATTTTCATCAATATCTAATTCTTTAATATTATAATTTTCGGAAATCATCTTTGAAAAATATCTTATTAACAGAGGTATGTCTGAAATTCTTTCGTTTAATGATTTAATGTTAATTTCGAAAACATTCAATCTATGAAAGAGATCCTCTCTAAAATTACCTATTTTTATTTCATCTTTTAAATCCTTACTTGTTGAACAAATTAATCTAACGTCAACATTGATATCATTATTTCCATTTAATCTTTTAAATTTTTGGTCAATAAGAACTCTTAATATTTTCGATTGAATGACAAGGGGAATTTCAGAAACTTGATCAATTAATAAAGTACCTTTATTAGCTTTTTCTAAAGCACCATATGAAATGGAACCATCACCCTTTTCCTCCCCAAACAATTCTTGTTCGTATTTTTCTGAGTCAAGAAGGGCACCATTTAGAATAATAAATGGATTTTTTTCTCTTTTAGAATTTTTATGAATTTTTCTTGCAATTAATTCCTTACCCGAACCTGATGGCCCATTTATAAGAATCCTGCTCTCAGTTAAAGATATTTTTTTAATTTGTTCTCGTATTGTAGATATATTTTTACTATCACCTATTAAATCATATGAAGAAAATAACTTATTTTCATAATCCTTATTTTGTTTTTTTAATTGAAGATTTTCAACAGCTCTTGTTATAAAGTTTAATAATCTAGCTTGGTCAAAAGGTTTTTCTACAAATTCAAATGCACCGTGCTTTAATGAATTAACAGCCATTTCAATATTAGCATGCCCTGTAATAATAATTACTGGAACATCCATATTTTTAGACTTGATATGGGATAATAGTTCTATTCCATCATTATCCCCTTTATCTAATTTTACATCTAGGATAGCAACATCAGGCATTTTTTTGTCAATTTCTTTTAACGCTTGATTATAATTAGCCGCTACTCTAGTTTTGTAACCAGCATCAACAATTAATTCATTTAAGATATTTCTTATATCCGCATTATCATCAACTATTAATATTTCTGTTGTCATTTAAATAAAATCTTATCTGTATTTTTGCACCATTATTAATTGGAATAAATTCAAGTTCACCTTTGTGATCATTTATAATTTTATTTACTATAGATAGGCCTAGTCCAGTTCCATTTTTTTTTGTTGTGTAATATGGATTTAAAATTTCCTCTATATTATTTTTATCAAATCCAACACCATTGTCCTCTATTGATATTAAAATATGGTCATTATTTGATGAAATATCAATTAAAATTTTCTTTTTAAAATCGGGGTTTTTTTCAACTTTTTGTTCGATGCTCTCAATAGAGTTCTTTATCAGGTTAATGAAAACTCTTGAAATTTGCTCTTTGTCACATTCAAGAAAAATCTCCTCATCTTTTTTATTTAAGTGTATTTCAATAGATTTATTAACCTCTGACAATAATTTGATATTTTCATTTAATAACTTTACCAAATTATTTCTCTTTAAAATAGGTTTTGGCATTCTCGCAAAATCAGAAAATTCATTTACTAAATTTTCTATTTGTTTTATTTGAGAGTTTATAATTTTTAAATTTTCTTTAAATGATTGTTGGTCTTCATTAGTTATTTGTCCAGTGTATTTAGTTCTAATACGATCTATTGTTAGTTGTATTGGTGTAAGAGGATTTTTAATTTCATGGGCTAACTTTCTTGATAGGTTTCCCCATGCTTTGTATCTCTCATTTATAATTAATTTTTCTTGCTGGTTTTTTAGTCTACTAATCATAGAATTAAAGTTTTTATTCAATACTTCCATATCTTTATCGGTTTTGATTTCTGGCACTTTTGTATTTAAGTTTCCATGACCTATTTCTGTTGATGCTAATATCAGATTGTTTATAGATCTAAAAAATCTTGATGAAAATCTAATTGCTATTGTAATAGAGATAAACAATAGCAATGAAACAATTATAATATAAATGATAAAAAAGGAAATTTTTATACCTGTGCTTCTATCCTCAACAGTATAATAAAAATTTATAGCTTCTTGAGACTCAGCTAAATAATTCGAAATATCTTTATCTAAAAATTTTACAACATACAAAAAACGATCTTCTGATGATTGTAATCGCATTATCGCAGCTGAAATATTCGCTTTGGTGTCAATTATTTTTAATGGTCTATCATCTTCAAGAACTAAATTAAGTGCTTTATCAACAGGTGGAATATATTTTTCTTTTTTTTCAGTTGAGTATAATAGTTTTTTATTTTTATCAATAATATGAATTTCATCAACATTTCGAATGAGTTTTTGTGTCCTTAAAAACCTTAAATACTCCTTTGCATTTTCATTTAAAAAATTTGCACTTTTATTAGTATCAAAAGCAATCAAAATTATATCTGATTGAATTTTATTTCTTACTTCTTCAACATAATTTTTAGCAAGTTCATAGGAATTATTTACGACAGTTGTAACTTTCTTATCAAAGTACTTTTCTAGAGCAAAAGAAAAAAGAAATAAGGAAAAAATTGAAATCAAAATTGATGGTATTAAAGTAAATAATGAAAAATACGTTATGTATTTTTTATTTGATGTTAAGCCATCCTTATCAATATCAATTTTGATTGAATTTTTAACTTCTACAAAAATAGATATGAATAATAAAATAAGTAAAAAAATATTTGAAATTAGTAAATATTGTAAATTTTTTTCATTTAAATCAACAAAACTTCTATCAATAAATGTCAAAAAGGTTAAAAAACCTAGAAATAGTGTAATACTAGATAGAATAATGATGAATATATTTTTTTTCAAAAATTCTAACATAAATTAGAATTATAGCATTTAAACGAATGAACAACTATTTTGTAATATTAGCTGCTGGAAAAAGTAAGAGATTTAATAAAAAAATACCGAAGCAATTCTTTAATTACCGAAATAAAGAAATAATTGATCATTCCATAGAAAAATCTCTCAATTCAAAGCTATTTAAGAAAATTTTAATTGTTTCAAGTAATCTTAAACATTTAAAAAAAAAGAAGTATCCTAAATCAATAAGCATTATTAAAGGGGGAAAGGAAAGATCAGACTCCTCTTTTAAAGCTTTAAAATTTCTTAAAAGATATAAGCCAAAAAATGTTTTTATACATGATGCTGCTAGGCCTAATTTCTCAATTAGATTACTCAAAAATATTGCTAAAAATTTAAAAAATAACAAAGCTGTAGTTCCAATTATAAATTCACGAGACACAATAAAATATAAAACTCAAAATCGAATATTTAATCTTAATAGAAATAATTTGTTATTAACTCAAACGCCTCAAGCATTTAGGTTTAATGATCTATATGAAATTGCAAAAAATCAGAAAAATAAAGTTACGGATGAAGCAACGTTATTTATAAATAAAGATTTCAAAATCAAATTTATACCAGGTGAAAAAGCAAATAATAAAATAACATATATTGATGATATCAAAACTCCCAAAACTTTTTATGGTATAGGTTTCGATATCCATAAGTTAATAAAAAATAAGAAACTTTATCTTGGAGGATTAAAAATTCCTTTTCATTCAGGTCTCGAAGGTCATTCTGACGGAGATGTAATTTTACATGCAATTATTGATTCTATTTTAGGTGCTATTAGGAAAAAAGATATTGGAACATATTTTCCAAATACAAAAAAATTTAAAAATATTAGATCTCCAAAAATGCTAAAACCAATTATATTTAACCTAAATAAATCTAATTTAATTATAAATAACTTGGATATAAACTTAATTTGTCAGAAACCAAGAGTTTCAAAGTATAGAGGCAAAATAATTAAATCAGTCTCAAAATTAACTGGTCTTAATGAAAACCAAATAAATTTAAAGGGTAAAACAGTAGAAAAATTAGGTTTAATAGGAAAAGAAAAGGCTATCGCTTGTGAAACCATAATTTCAATTACAAAATATGATTAAAACTTTTAATTCATTATTAGTAACAATGTTTGGGATAGGAAAAATTAAGATTATTCCTGGAACTTTTGGATCCTTAGCTACAACTATTTTTCTTTATTTTGTTTTTCACATAATAAAGTTATCACCAAATATAGTTTTAATAGGTTTGCTTGTTATTTTTATTTATTCATTTATAGCAGTAGCATCCCATATAAAGGAGAAAGAAAATAAAGATCCAAAAGAAGTTATTATTGACGAATTTATAGGTCAATCTTTACCAATTTATCTCTATGAAATATCCCATGGAACGCAAAAAACATCTGATGAGGCCATAATTTTTTATGGTATTTGTTTTGTGCTTTTTAGAATTTTTGACATACTCAAACCATTTCCAGTAAATTATTTTGACAAAAATTACAAAAATAGTTTCGGTGTAATAATGGACGATGTTTGTGCCGGATTATATGTTGTTCTATCATTAATTTGTTTTATGTTATTAAGCAGTTATTTAATTTAATGAAAACTTTAGTCAGGCTTTTAACCAAAAAAAAATTAAAACTTTCTGTTGCTGAGTCTTGTACTGGTGGAATGTTAGCTAGTTCAATTACCTCAATAAGTGGTGCTTCAAAAATATTTAATTTAGGACTAGTGACCTACTCTAACCAAACTAAAATTAGAATTCTTAGAGTTAATGAAAATATTATTAAAAAATATGGTGCGGTTAGTCACCAATGTTGTTTGGCAATGGTAAATAACTTATCTAAAATATCAAAAGCCAATATTAACGTTTCTATAACTGGGATCGCCGGCCCTAAAGGTGGTACTAAACAAAAGCCTGTTGGTTTAGTTTATATCGGAATTAAAAAAGGTAAAAAAATTCAAATAATTAAGTGCTTATTTAAAAGTAAAAAAAGATCTTCCATTCAAAAAGCCACTGTTAAAAAAGCTTTAGATTTAGTTCTTAGAATTTCCAAATAATTCTTCAGCTCTTTTTTGAAAAGCATCAGCTATTTTTTCTAAGCCAAATTTAAAAGAGACTACCATTAAAGAATTTAAAAATTTATTCTTTATTTCAAAATCAATATCAAAGGTGACCTCGGTAATACCATTATTTTTATCACTAAATGTCCAATTATTTGTTAGATGATTTAATGGTCCCTCTATATTTTTAACATAGATTGAATCAGTTTTTTTATTAAAAGCAACATCACTTTTGTATGTATCTTTAAATGGGCCTTTACCAATGGTTAAATCTGCAATAATTTTTTGCAAATCACCATCTTGTTTGTTTTCATATATTTTAGCATCAAAACAAAATGGAACAAATTCAGGATATTTTTCTATATCTAAAACAAGTTCAATTAAGTCTTTTTTTTCACATTCAATTAATCGCTTAACTGAAGCTTTTGGCATTAATGATTGTTTATCCGATTTTGTTGTAGCTTAGCAAAATCTTCATCTGCATGATAAGAAGATCTTGTTAATGGCGATGAAGAAACTAATAAAAAACCTTTTGATTTCGCAATACTTCCTAATTCATCAAATTCTTCTGGTGTATAGTATCTATCAAGAGGATGATGTCTAACAGATGGTTGTAAGTATTGACCAATAGTTAAAAAATCTACATCAGCAGCTTTTAAATCATCCATTACCTGCAAAATCTCATCTTTTTTTTCACCTAAGCCAACCATTATCCCTGATTTAGTAAAAATTTTTTTATTTATCATTTTAGCATTTTTCAAAAGTTCTAAAGATGCGAAATATCTAGAACCGGGTCTTACTTTAAGATAAAGACTAGGAACAGTTTCAATATTGTGATTAAAAACATCAGGATTTGCCTCTAAAACTTTTTTATAAGCATTACCCTTTCTTAAAAAATCAGGGGTTAAAACTTCAATTGTAGTATTTGGATTTGTTTTTCTTGTTTGGTTGATAACCTCAAAAAAATGATTTGAACCACCATCATCTAAATCATCTCGATCAACTGATGTTATTACAACATGTTTTAAATTTAATTTTTTTACAGCCTGAGAAATTTTTATTGGTTCAAGATTATCTAGTTTTCCTGGTTTACCAGTTTTTACATCACAAAAAGCACATGCTCTTGTACATGTATCACCCATGATCATAAACGTAGCATGTCTTTTACTCCAACATTCAGTGATATTTGGGCAATTAGCTTCCTGACAAACTGTTACAAGATTATTTTTATTTACGATTGTTTTTGTTAAAAAAAATTCTTTGCTATTTACTAATTTTGATCTTATCCAGTCTGGTTTTTTTTTAATTGGATTTATCGGTTTATTCTGCTTTTCTGGATGTCTAATTTTCATTTTTTTTAATTATATAAATTTTTTCATTTTTTTTACCAAATATGAACCTTTCTCTAATCAAAGATTCTATATAATCAAGATCTAGATTGTCACTTAACAATGAATTCTTAAATTCCAAGTCACTTATTTGGTTAATTATTAAAGATTCTTGTTGTTTTAAGTTTTTTAAAATCTCTTTTTTTTCAAAATATGAAATTAACCCTCTTTGACCAGATAAAAGATTAAAAAAGAAATAAAGAATCAAAAAAGTAGAAACTAATAAAAGGTAATTTTTTTTTAATCTTTGAAGCATTAATGAATCTTATTCATTCTAGCTTTTTTTCCAAGTTCTTCTTCTATACGAATTAATTGATTATATTTGGCCACTCTTTCAGATCTAGCTAAAGATCCTGTTTTTAATTGGTTGGAGTTAGTGCCCACTGCTAAATCAGCAATAAATGTATCTTCACTATCTCCTGATCGATGTGAAATGATAGTATTAAACCCAATAGTTTGAGCAAATCTTATGACATCAAGTGTTTCGGTAACTGTACCAATTTGATTTAGTTTTATCAAAATTGAATTTGATGAAACATTTAAAAATCCCTTTTTCAACCTTTCCAAATTTGTAACATAGAGATCATCTCCAACTATCTGTACTTTTTTAGTAGATCTCATTAATTTACTCCACGACGTCCAATCATTTTCAGAAAATGGATCTTCAATGGATTTAATTTTATATTTATCAATCATTTTTTTGTATTCTGAAATTGTTTTATCAACGGAAACATATTTTTTTGAGTGAATAGAATATTTACCTTTTTTAAATAATTCATTAGCTGCAACATCCAAACAAATTGAAACATCTTTACCATTTCTAAATCCTGATTTTTTAATTGATAAAACAATCAAATCTAAGGCCTGATTGTTTTTATTAATCATCGGTGCAAATCCACCTTCATCACCAACAGATGTGGCTAAACCTTTTGCTTTAATTAATTTACTTAAGTTTTTGATTACTAAATAACATATTCTCATTGCTTCAGAAAAAGACTTTGCTTTATCTGGTCTAATCATAAATTCTTGAATTCTAAGACCATTATTTGCGTGTGCTCCACCATTAATAATATTCATTAATGGATAAGGTAATTGAAAATTTTTTGTTGCATAAAAAGATTTATAAAGAGGAATTCTTTTTACTTTAGCTGATAATTTTTTTGCAGCCATCGATACCGCTAATATTGCATTAGCTCCTAGTTTTGTTTTTTGCTTAGTGCCATCTAAATTAATAAGTATTTCATCTATTCTTTCTTGATTATGTATGTTTTTATTTCTCAGAGCTCTTGATATTTTGGAATTAATTAAATTAATTGCAGAGAAAACACTTTTGCCTAAATATCTTTTATTATTGGTATCTCTTTTTTCGTAGGCTTCATAAGTGCCTGTAGAAGCTCCTGAGGGACAAATTGCTTTTGCACTTTTGTTTTTTACATGAACCTCTGCTTCAATAGTTGGATTTCCTCTACTATCAAAAACTTGTCTTGCTTTAACTTTTAGAATTTTACTCACTTAATTTTTAATAAGATTATCTATATCGCTTAATTGTTTTAGAAGATCTTCTAATTTATCTAATGGTACCATGTTAGGCCCATCAGATGGAGCATTATCTGGATCTTGATGGGTTTCAATAAAAACTCCTGCAACTCCAACTGCAACTGCAGCTCTTGCTAAATATTCAACAAACTCTCTTTGACCACCACTTTTTTCTCCAAGACCACCTGGTTGTTGCACTGAGTGTGTTGCATCAAAAATTACTGGATAACCATTCTTGGCCATTATTGGTAACGACCTCATGTCAGAAACTAAAGTGTTGTATCCAAAACTTGCACCTCTTTCAGTTACTAATATTTTGTCATTTCCAGATTCTGAAATTTTCTTTGTTACATTAACCATATCCCATGGTGCAAGAAATTGACCTTTTTTTACATTAATAATTTTATTTGTTTTAGCTGCAGCAATTAACAAGTCTGTTTGTCTACATAAAAAAGCCGGGATTTGTAAAACATCAACATGTTTTGAAACGATTGCACATTGTTCAGCATTATGAATGTCTGTTAGGATAGGGACATTTAATTCTTTTTTAATTTTATCAAACACAGGCAATGAAGCTTCTAATCCAGCTCCCCTTTTGCCTTTTAAGCTTGTTCTGTTTGCTTTATCAAATGAAGTTTTGTAAATAAATCCAAGACCAAATTTTGAAGTAATTTCCTTAATTTTTCCTGCCATATCCATTGCATGTTGTTCACTTTCAAGCTGGCAAGGTCCAGAAATTATACAAATCTTATCATTGTTCGAAATATCTATTTTTCCACAATTTACTTTAATGCTACTCATTTATGATTTTTTGATGCTTTGATAAAAGATGAGAATAATGGATGTGGAGCAAAAGGTCTAGATTTAAATTCTGGATGAAACTGTACTCCAATAAACCAAGGATGATTTTTTAACTCAATGATCTCAGGTAAAAAACCATCAGGCGATAAACCAGAAAAACTCATTCCTTTTTTTTCAAATTTGTCTTTTAGATTGATGTTAACTTCATATCTATGTCGGTGTCTTTCTTTGATAATCTTTGTTCCATAAATTTTTTTAATTTTAGAATTATTTTGTAATTTCGCATCATAAGAACCTAACCTCATTGTTCCACCTAGATTTTTATCTGTTCCTTTGATAGTTTTTCCATCTTTAATCCACTCATTTATTAATCCAATTACAGGTATGCCATTTCTATCAAATTCACTCGAAGTGGCCTTTTTTAAATTTAATTGATTTCTAGCAAATTCTATAATTGCCATTTGCATTCCATAACAGATCCCAAGAAAAGGAACTTTATTTTTTCTAGCATATTTTATTGACTCTATTTTTCCAGTTGTTCCTCGTTTACCAAAACCACCAGGTATTAATATACCTGAAATGTGTTTAAGTTTTGATTTAATCTCAGAAACTTTTAATTTTTCAGAGTCAATTCTTACTAAATTTACCTTTACATTATTTTGAATACCTCCATGAGTAAGAGCTTCATCTAAAGATTTATAAGCATCTTTTAACTCAACATATTTACCAATTATTGCAATATTCACCTGTTTTTTAGTTTGTAAAATAATTTTAGTTATTTTTTTCCATGGTTTAAGGTTTGCAGGTTTTTTTGATTTAAGCTTAAAATAATTTAATACTTGAACATCAAGTTTTTCTCTAAAAAAACTTATTGGTGCTTCATAAATTGTTTTTACATCCACAGTTTCTACTACATTTTTAATATCTACGTTGCAGAAAAGTGAGATTTTTTTACGATGTTCTAACGGGATGGGTCTTTCTGATCTACATATTATAATGTCAGGTTGAATACCTATACTTCTCAATTCTTTAACAGAATGTTGGGTCGGTTTAGTTTTAATTTCATCTGAGGACTTTAAATAAGGCACTAGGGTAAGATGGATAAATAATGCATTTTTTTTTCCTATATCATTTGCAAATTGTCTTATGGCCTCAATAAATGGTAGACTCTCAATATCACCAACAATTCCACCAATTTCACAAATAACAAAATCTTCTTTCGATGAATCATTCTTTATAAATTCTTTTATTCTATCAGTTATATGTGGAATAACTTGAACTGTTTTTCCAAGATATTTTCCTTCACGTTCTTTTTTTAATACATCGTTATAAATTTTACCTGTTGTAATATTATCTGACTTCTTTGCAGATACTCCAGTAAATCTCTCATAATGCCCAAGATCCAAATCTGTTTCAGCACCATCATCAGTTACAAAAACCTCTCCGTGTTGAAATGGGCTCATTGTTCCAGGATCTACATTTAAATAAGGATCTAATTTCCTTAATCTAACTTTATACCCTCTCGATTGAAGTAAATAAGCTAGAGATGCAGAAGAGAGACCTTTTCCTAACGATGAAACCACGCCGCCCGTGACAAAAATAAATCGCGCCATGGAAGTATCTTATAGCGAATAAAAAAGAAAATTAAAAGTATTAATTATTATTTTCTGGAATAGCGGGAGTATCCTCTGCTTTTTCTTCAATAGTATCCAAAACAGATGATGTAGGTGTTAATTCTCCTCTAGATACAATTGTAAGCGCTAAACTACAAATTATAAATAAAGTGGCAACAACGGCTGTTGCTTTGGTCATAAAATTACCTGCTGATCTGGAAAACATAAAACTTTCCTGAGAAACTCCAATTCCTAAAGCACCACCCTCAGACTTTTGCATCAAAACTAGTAACACCAATATTAATCCGAATATGATGTTCAAAATTAACAATATATTTTCCATCAGGGGTTAATTATATGTTTTTTTAATTATATCAATAAATTTTTTAGGATCTTGAGATGCCCCACCTATTAAGTAACCATCAATATTATTTATAGATTTCAATTGATTAATATTTTTTGGATTTACTGAGCCACCATAAAGAACTTTATAATTCTTTTTTTCTTTTTTAATAAAACTGATTGTCTTAAATAAGTCATCAGATTTTGGTATAATTCCTGTACCAATTGACCAAACTGGTTCATATGCGATTATAATTTTTTTATTATTTTTAATATTTTTCAAACCTGCTTTAATCTGTTTATTTAAAATTCTTTTGGTAATTTTTTTTCTTTTTGCTTTAAGCGTCTCACCAATACAAAAAATTACTTTCAGCCCAGACTTCAATGCACTTTTAATCTTTAGATTTATTAATTTATCAGTTTCACCAGCTTGTCTATTTTCAGAGTGGCCAATAATAATATATTTAGCACCAACACTTTTTAACATTGACGAATTGACTGAACCTGTAAAAGCACCATAAACATCCTGTTGATGACAATTTTGCGCACCAACTTCAATATTTGAACCTCTCAATTTTTTTGACATTGGCTCAATTAAAGTGCTAGGTGGGCAGTAAATTATTTTCAAAGACTTTCCTTTTTTGAAGTTTTTAAAAAATCTAACAACTCTATTCAGCGTATTTAACGAATTTAAAACACCAAACATTTTCCAATTGGCAATAAAATACATATATTTATTTGTCATGAGGCTTATTTTAATTTATAGGTTTGCTTTTTATAGATCAATAAATTTATAGTAATGATTAGTAGTTTAAGAAATTTTGCAAAAACTAAGTTTGCTGGTTTGTTAGTTTTTATAATGATAATTCCATTTGTATTTTGGGGTATGGGTGGAATGTTCAGTAGTGGTAATACTAACAATATTGCTAAAATTAATAATAATAGTATTTCCACTGAAGATTTTATTGATTACGTAAATAAATCAGGAATCCCTGAAAAAACAATCAGAGAAAATTTAGAGCAAAACATTATTGAAGAAATTCTGTCTGGTTTAGTTTCTACTACTTTACTGGATCTAGAAATAAAAGATTTTGATCTGACAATTTCTGAAGTCACTTTATTAAAAAAGATAAAAGAAAATAAAAATTTTAGAGATGAAAATGGTGTTTTTCAAAGAATTAAATACGAAAAATTTTTATTAGAAAATAATTTATCTGCTCCGGGATTTGAACAGAGACTTAAATTACGAGAATTGCAAAGAAATCTTTTTGATTATATTGGTGCTGGTACAACCTCCCCTCAATTTCTTACAACAAAACTATTTAAAGAAGAAAATCAAAAACTTGAAATAGAATTTATTGATTTAAATGATTTTTATGTAAATAAAAATGATATCACAGATAAAGAATTAGAAAATTTTATTAAGGATAATAAAGATGAGTTAAAAATAGAGTACTTAGATTTCAGCTACACAATCATAAATCCTAAAAA
>CABYFA010000014.1 GCA_902518155.1 uncultured Pelagibacteraceae bacterium | reverse complement strand
AACTTATGCTCAAGAAACTTTCTTGTCTTTAAAGAAAAGTAAGGTGAATGTAAGGTATGGACCGAGTTTTGAATCTCCTATAAAGTTTATTTATAAAAAAGTAAATTTGCCTCTAAAGCAAATTGATAAAAAAGAGAACTGGCGAAGAGTAATTGATTTTAAAAACAACAGCGGATGGATACATTGGTCTCAATTAAAAGAAATAAATTCAATCATTCCTACAAAAGATAAAATTTTATTCGAAAATCCAACAAATTTTTCTAAACCATTAGCTAAAATTAAAAGTGGAAGAGTTCTAATAGTTCAAAAATGCAATGGAATTTGGTGCAAAATAAATACAGATGATTTTGAAGGTTGGATAAAAACAGACAATATTTGGGGTGTATTAGATTAAGAGTTTTTTGATTTACTTGCCCACCACTTATCTAAAATAAAATACCATATAGAATTAGCTATTGGCTCTACTATTGCGTCTGTTAGTGCTATCATAAAGCTGACATCAGCAACAAACATTAAAACAGTTATAGCTATTGCAAAATGACCAATTGTATAAATAATGGTTCTTAAAATTGAACCTCTATTATTTGTGTAAATCTGTCCAGCAGCTTTGAATATGCCGGTTGTTAATTCCATTACTTTTTAAACGGACTATCGAGCACACAAGCAACTAGGTGCACTCTAGCCTGTTCTCCACCATTAAAAAAATTATGATATTTTGTATTATTTGTTATCCATACCTTACCATCAGCTGGAAGATGTTTTGCTACATTTTCAATTACCATCGAACAGCCTTTATTAGTTATGATGGGCACATGCAGTCTACATTCAGGATCTTTATGCCAGCTTAATGTTGATCTTGGCTCTTTTAATAATAACCTAACTCTACCTAGTTTAAACATTTTACTTAAAGTGTCGTAAACTTCTTTAAAATAAGTATTTTCAAATTCAGGAACTAATTGAGTATATTTTGACTCATCAATATCAACATCTCGAGAAACTTCTTTTCCAGTTTCATCGGCAATTGTCCAATATTTTCCTCTAATATTATTTCCTTCGATAGAACTTCTATCATTTGGTATTTGATTTAATGGTATTGCTCCAAAGTGTGTAACCCCTGGAGAATTAAACTTTTTAGCTTTTAAAACCTTATCCAAATCATTTCTTAACTTTGATATATCAAAATTAAGATTAGGAACTTCGTAGAAGTCCTCAAAATTCGCTGTTCCCATATTTTTTTTGTCCTGTTTTATAGAATTAGTTTAATTTCAAATCAAATCGATCAGAATTCATAACTTTTACCCATGCCGCGATAAAATCTTTAACAAATTTATCACCCGAGTCTTCGCATGCATAAACTTCTGCTAGAGCTCTTAGTTGAGAATTTGAACCAAAAATCAAATCAACTCTTGTCGCCTTCCATTTAGATTTTTGAGTTTTTCTATCTTTACCAATAAACGTTTGCTCAGATTTATCTTCCTCTTTCCAAGTCGTATTCATATCTAAAAGATTTATGAAATAATCATTAGTAAGAGAACCAGGTCTGTTAGTAAAAACACCATGTTTTGAGCCATCAAAATTTGTGTTTAATACTCTCATACCACCCACAAGTGCAGTCATTTCTGGAGCTGTTAAACCCATCAATTGAGCCTTATCAACTAGTTTTTCCTCTGCAGAAACATTTGAAGCTCCACCATTTAAGTAGTTTCTAAAACCATCTGCTTGTGGTTCTAGAAGACCAAATGAGTTAATATCAGTCTGATCTTGTCTTGCATCTCCCCTTCCTGCTGAAAATGGAACTTGAACTTTATAACCAGCTTTTTTTGCAGCCATTTCAATACCAACACCACCAGCTAGTACAATTAAGTCTGCCATTGAAACACTTTTCTTTTTACTATCGAATTTGCTTTTAATTTTCTCTAAAGCTTTAATTACATTTGATAATTTTTTTGGATTGTTCACTTTCCAATTTTTTTTAAAACTATTTGTCTTGAAAATCTCTCTATTTGATTTTTATCTAAATTGATATTCATTTACCTGTTGAACCAAATCCACCTTTACCTCTGATAGACTTAGGTAAATCATTTTTTTCTTCTAATTCCATCTTGACCACAGGTGCTAGTATCATTTGAGCAATTCTATCACCATTATTAATTAAAAAATTTTTATTACCATGATTATAGATGATAACCTTTATTTCTCCTCTGTAATCACTATCAATTGTTCCTGGAGTGTTTAACACACTAATATTATTTTTGGCTGCTAAACCTGATCTTGGTCTTATTTGAATTTCGTAATCTTCTGGGAAAGCAACAGATAATCCTGTGGGAACTAAAACTGATGTTTTAGGTCCTAGATTAATGGGTTTTTTTATAAATGCGATTAAGTCTACACCTGATGCGCCACTGGTTTTATATTCGGGTAATTGTACATCTGGGTCAAGTTTTTTGATTAGAACTTTAACCATTAATTTATTTGAGCAACTATTCTATCTACAATTTCTTCTGAAATCTCTGACTTTTTTTTTAATGAAAGTTTCTCCTTTTTCATTTCTTTATTTTTATAGAAAATTGTAACTTCATTATTTTCATTATCAAAACCACTTTCATCTTTTGAGATGTCGTTAGCTATTATCCAGTCACAATTTTTATCTTTTAATTTTTGCACAGCATTTTCCTCTAAACTTGTTGTTTCAGCAGCAAAACCTATAACCATTTTTGGTCTCATAGAGTTATGATTAGAAACATAGTTCAAAATATCGACATTCTTTTCTAAATTTAATGTTAAATTATCAATCTTTTTAATCTTTTCTTTATGTTCATAACTAGCTTTGAAATCAGCAACAGCAGCAGCAAATACAGCTATATCAGTTGGAAGATTTTTTTGAGTGGCCTTAAACATTTCTTCAGCAGTCTCAACTTTGATTAATCTAATATTTTCGTCTATTTTTAGGTTTGTAGGTCCAGATATTAAAGTGGTATCAAAACCTCTTTTATAGAGTGATTTTGCTATCTCGTAACCCTGTTTACCGCTAGATTTATTTGTAATAAATCTTACAGGATCTATATATTCATTAGTAGGACCCGCGGTTACTAGGGCTTTGAGTTTATTATTTTTGATTTTACTAAATAAAAAATTTTGAATTTCTTCATAAATAATTAAAGGTTCAGACATTTTACCCTCACCATATTCACCACAAGCCATATCACCTATTTCAGGCCCAATAATTTTGTAGCCAAAACCTTTCAATGTTTCTAGATTATTTTGTGTAGACTGATGTTCCCACATTCTAACATTCATTGCTGGAGCTAAAAAAACTTGTTTATTTGAAGCTAATATAACTGTAGATGCTAAGTCGTCTGAGTTACCCTGGCTTAATTTAGAAATGGTGTTGGCAGTTGCTGGAGCGACGATGATTACATCGGCCCATCTTGATAAAGAAATATGGTCCATTTCTGTCTCATTTTCTAGGCTAAATAAATCATCAAAAACTTTACCTTGAGATAAAGAGGCTACAGATAATGGTGTTACAAACTCCTTTGCACTTTTAGTTAGTATTGTTTTTATTTCAGCATTATTCTTTCTAAACATTCTTATCGTTTCAAGACTTTTGTAAGCAGAAATTCCACCACATATTATAAAAAGAACTTTTTTGTTTGATAAATCTTTCATCGACTGAATTAAAATATTAAAAGACCAAAAATTACAAGGATTAATAAACCAATAATAGATTGGTTTCTAAAAGCAGTCATTTCTGATTTTTGAGTGTTTAAGGCCGTATAGGAATTTGAGTTTTGTGGGATTTGTCCACTAGCAAGATAAGTAAGAGCTTGATTAGCTTTATCCATAATTTCAGGAAATTCTGGTAATCTTTTTATTACTTCAGATGTATTTTGAAGTGTCTCATTTAGTTTTGTCATTGGATCTTTTGTTTCTTTTAGCCAACTTTCAAGAACTGGTTTTGAAGTGGTCCAAATATTTGTGTTTGGATTCAATTTTCTAGCTACACCTTCAACAACAACCATTGTTTTCTGTAACATTAGAAGCTGAGGTTGAGTTTGCATGTTAAATTTTTCTGTGACATCAAATAGTTGCTTTAATAATTTTCCTCCAGAAATATCTTTAACTGCTTGACCAAAAATTGGTTCACCGATGGATCTTAGGGCTTGAGCTAAATCATCTATTGGAACTTCTTTTGGCACAAGACCTGCAATCAAATGTACTTCAGCAACTTTACGATAATCTCTTTGAATAAAACCAAATAAAATTTCAGCTAAAAATCTTTTACTCATTTTATCTAATCTACCCATAATTCCAAAATCAATCGGAACAATTTGACCATCATTATCTATGAAAATATTGCCTTGGTGCATATCTGCATGAAAAAAACCATCTCTTACAGCATGTCTTAAAAAATTTTGAATAATATCCTCTGCAATTTTTTCAGTATTAAATTCTTTATTTTTTAGTTCTTCTGTTTCTCTAATAGATATTCCATCCACCCAATCTAAGGTCATTACATTTTCGCTTGTATAATTCCAATAAATTTGAGGAACTCTAAATCCAACATCATTCTTTGTATTTTCAGCATATTCATTTGCAGCAGCTGCCTCAAATCTTAAATCCATCTCTAAATTTGTGATTTCTTTTAATAAAAATACTACTTCTACCAGCTTGAGTCTTTTTGTCTTTTTAATAAATGATTCTATTAAGAAAGCAAAAAGCATTATTGCATCAATCTCCTCATTAAATATTTTTTTTATGTTTGGTCTTAGAATTTTAATTGCAACGTCTTTAAGAACTCCATTGTCATTTATTTGAGCTTTGTGGACTTGAGCAATTGAAGCAGCAGCAACCGGTTCACTTAAATTTATTATAGAGTCATAACTTTCACTCCCTAGATCATTTTTAATTATTTCTTTAGCTTGTATCAAAGAAAAGGGAGGCAATTTATCTTGAAGGTTTTCAAGTTTTTTGGAAAGTTCTTCACCAATTATATCAGGTCTGGTAGCTAAAAATTGACCAAGTTTAATAAAAGTTGTTCCCATTGACTCTAAAGAGTCAGACAATCTCTCTCCCTCGTCTTTATTTGCATCTATTTGTTTTTTTTGTGAAAAGGAAAATGATAATATCTTAAATAAAATCTTTATTGCTAATGGGGGTTCCTTAAATTTTGATACAATATTTAAAATATCAGAACAAGCTACTTTTCTTCCAAGTTTAAAGAGAATAATTAATTTTTTTACCATCAAAATTTCCATCCACTATGAATAGAAACTATTCCACCTGATAAATTTCTATAAGTACATTTTTTAAAATTGTTTTTAACCATTACATCAATTAATTCCTCCTGGTTTAAAAAATCTTCAATACTTTTAATTAGATATTCATACGGCTGTTTTTCACCAACAACAAACTTGCCAATGGAAGGTATTAGCTTAGAATAATTTTTATAAAGGGTTTCTAAATTTGTATTCTGAATTTTTGAAAACTCTAAGCATAAAAAACGACCCCCGGGTTTTAAAACTCTATAAGCTTCAGAAAGTGCCTTATTTATATTGGCAGTGTTTCTTAAACCAAAGCTTATAGTATAAAAGTCGAATAAATCATCAGATAAAGGAATTTTTTCGGCTGGAGATATAATCCAATTTATATTTTTAAACTTAGATAACTTTTCTTTCCCTTTACTTATCATCCCTTTATTTGGATCGACACATGCAATACGAGATAATTTATTAACATGTTTAACAAATAGTTTAGCTATGTCTCCAGTACCACAAGCAACATCAATTAAATTTTGATTACTGGATGGATTCATCATATTTAATAGACTTTTTTTCCATAATCGATGAATCCCTAATGACATAAAATCATTCATTAGATCATAACGATCGTACACTTGATTAAACACATTTTGGACTAATCCTTTTTTATTTTGTAGATATTGTTGCATAATTTAAAAATATATAATCAATATAGTATTAAATGCCAGAATTACCAGAAGTAGAAATTGTACGTCAATCTTTAGACAAAAAGATTAAACAAAAAAAGGTCAAAAAAGTAATAGTTAGAAATAGAAATTTAAGAACTAAAATCCCACTTAATTTTCCAAGATTCCTTGAAGGCAAAAAAATAATCAAAGTAAAAAGATTTTCAAAATATCTGATTATTTGCCTGTCAAATCAAAGTTATTGTCTTTTACATCTAGGTATGTCAGGAACTATTCATCTAATTTATAATCAAAAAAAAAGTTTAATGACTAATACTAGTTTTTATAGCTCACCTACATTACCTAAAAAACATAATCACGTAGAAATAGTTTTTGACGATCTTAAAATTGTATATAACGATCCAAGAAGATTCGGTTTTTTTGAAATAGTGGTTAATGAACATTTTTTGGATAAAAGATTCTCTAAACTTGGACCAGAACCTTTTCAATCAGAATTTAACTTAAGTTATATTTATTCTTTTTTAAAAGGAAAAACAAAAAATATAAAAAACTTTCTATTAGATCAAAATTTTGTATCAGGGATAGGAAACATTTATGCAAGTGAAATTTTATTTTTATGTAAAATTAAACCTGACAAAAAAGTATCTCTATTAAATAAAGAAGATTGTAAAAAAATAATATTTAATTCTAAAAAGGTCTTGATTAATGCTATCAAAAAGGGAGGATCAAGTATTAGAGATTTCAAAAACACATCAGGTAAATCAGGAAATTTCCAAAAGAATTTTAATGTTTATGAGAGAAAAGGACTTAATTGTAAGAGGTCCGGATGCAACGGAATTATAAAAAAAAAAATGATTTCCAATAGATCTTCTTTTTTTTGTAATATCTGCCAAATATAATAATTATTTAATTGACCAAAATTCATTCTCAAGTTATACCCCTGCGCATATGGCTAACACAAAATCAGCAATCAAAAGAATTAGAAGAATTTCAAAACAAACAGCTGTTAACAAGGCTCGAAAAAGTAGATATAAAAATGCTTTGAAGAAAATGAATTCTTTAATTGAAGCTAAAAAGAAGTCTGAGGCTTTAAAGTTCTTACCTAAGTTGAATTCTGAATTGATGAAAATAGCTAAAACAGGCATCGTAAAGAAACAAAACGCTTCTAGAAACGTTTCAAGGTTTACCAAAAAAATAGCATCAATCTAGTTTAATAACACTTCAGGTTGTTAATCCTAATACAACTTTTAAATCTACAAAATCTGTGATCTTAAAAATTCTCCACACAATATTTAGATTTAGTAAATAAACAAACTTATTTAATTCAATTATAAATTATATTTTTTTTTTATTTTTCTTTATATTTTTTTTGTCAAATACTTTTTTTTAAAAAAAAAAATTTACACAATCCTAGATTTTATTTTTTTTTTATTTTTGAAAATTATTTGTTGCAATAATTTTATTATGGTTCTAACTGAATATTCTCCACATTTATGAACAATTCTATAAATAATAATATTTTAAAAGATTCTAAATCCGATATTCTTGATTGGAATTTAGTTCAAGCTGAAATGAAAAATAAATTAGGGCCAGATATTTACGAAAGTTGGCTTAAAAAAATAACTTTTGTCGAGGAAATCAATAATTATATCTTATTGTCTGTACCTACTAGATTCATTCGTGATTGGATTACATCTAGATACTTAGACCAAATCTTGAAAATTATAAAAAATTATAAAAAAGAAATTGTTCGAATTGAATTCAAAATAACTGAAAATAAACCTACTTCAACCCAGGATGAAAATAATACTAATGCCATAGAAAATAAAGAAAATATTTCTTTTATAAAAGACTCTTATTTACAATATAATCGAATAGATCCTAACAAAAATTTTGAAAACTTTATTACTGGCCCCAGCAATAAATTAGCATACGAAGCTTCTGTAAAAGTTTCAGAGAATATTTCACATTATAATCCACTTTATCTTTATGGTGGCGTTGGAATGGGCAAGACACATCTTTTAAATGCAATTGGTTATCACCTGAAAAAAGACAATAAGGTTATGTTTATATCGGCAGAACGTTTTATGTATCAATTTGTAAAATCAATCAAATCTAATGATATGGTCAAATTTAAAGAGTATTTTCGTAATACAGATATTTTGTTAATTGATGATATACAATTCATGAATGGTAAAGAGGCAATGCAAGAAGAATTTTTTCATACTTTTAATGCATTATTAGACAAAGGTTCTCAAATTATAATTTCTGCTGATAGATCTCCTAATAAGCTGTCAAGAATTCAGGAGAGGATAAAGTCGAGATTTGCAGGAGGTCTAGTTGTCGATATTCAAAAAACTGATTTAGCACTCAGAAAAAAAATCCTTGAAAGTAAAATAAGTGACTTAAATAATTTGTATCCTGAAAAGTTTAATATACCTGAGGAAATTAAGGATTTTATAAGCATTAAAATCACAACGAGTGTAAGAGAATTGATGGGTGCAATAAATAGAATTATATCCTTTTCAAGAATTTATAACAAAATACCAAGCTTAGCTGAGACAAAAGTTATATTAAAAGATTTACTTAATTTAAATGAAAATAAAGTAACTATTGATCTTATTCAAACTATTGTGTGTAAATTTTTTAAGATTAGTAAAAATGAAATGCTTTCATCAAGAAGATCGAGGTACCTAGTAAGACCACGGCAAACAGCAATTTATTTAACAAAAATTTTGACTTCAAAATCTCTGCCTGAAATTGGAAGAGAGTTTTCAAATAGAGATCACACTACTATAATTCACTCAGTTAAAACGATTGAAAAATTGAAAGAAAAAGATCCAGATATGATTGCAAATATAGATAAACTAAAAAATCAAATATTATATAGCAATAAAGAAAATGAAATTTAATGTAAACCAACAAGACCTACAACAAGCATTAAATTATTGTCAAGGAGTAATAGAAAAACGAAGTACGCTTCCAATATTGTCAAACATATTACTCGATGCACAAAATTCAAAACTCACTATAACAGCGACAGATTTAGACTTAATATTTATTAATCAAATAAATAACGTTGAAGTCATAGAGGAAGGAAAAACAACCACTACGTCGTCTACTATGTATGATATTGTTAGAAAACTCTCATCAGGAAAAAAAATAAATTTAACTTTAACAGACAATAGCAAACTTCATCTAGAATCAGAAAAATCTATTTTTAATTTAAATTGTATGCCTGCTTCGGAATTTCCTTTAACAGATGAAAATTTTAATGAGAATGAATTTAGCCTTAAATCAAAAGACCTTTTAAAGTTGCTAAATAAATGTAAATTTTCTGTGTCAAATGATGAGACCAGACATTATTTAAGTGGAATTTATTTTCATCAAACAGAGGTTGAGGATAAGAATTACTTAACTGCAGTATCAACTGATAGTCATCGTATGTCCATTTCTAAACTCAGATTAAATGAAAAAAAAATTTTTGAACCGATTATATTACCTAAAAAGACTATTTTTCAATTAAGTTCATTATTAGAAAATTATGATGGTGAAGTAAAAATTTCAAATATGAAATCTAAGATAAAATTTGAATTAAATAATAGTATTTTAATTTCTAAGTTAATAGATGGAAAATTTCCTAATTACATTCAAGTAATTCCAAAAAATAATCAAAAAAAATTAGAAATTGACCTTAAAATTTTTCAAAGTTCGGTGGATAGAGTAGCCTCAGTATCGCTTGATAAAAAAGATGGTGTAAAATTTAGCTTAAGTAAAGATAAACTAGATTTGTCTGTAAATAATACCAACAGCGGTGATGGAAAAGAATCCCTTGTAGTGAAATTTGATCATGATTTAGAAATTAGTTTTAATTCTAAATATCTGATAGATGTTGCTTCACAATTAGATGGAAATAATATTGAGATATTTCTAAATGATTCAGGTTCACCTGCGCTAATCAAAGATCCTGGTGATTTCGATAGTATTTTTGTAGTTATGCCTATGAAAGGTTAATTTAGCAATTTAAGTTCAGAATATATAGTTTTCTCTAAAATTCCTAAAAATTCTTCCTTGGAATAATCAGGTTTGATAGGTTCCAAAATTGAAATTGTAATTGTTTTGTTAATATCTTTTTTTCCTTTTTTTGGCCAGACGTAACCAGAATTAATAGCAACTGGTTGGCATTTTATTTTCAATTCTTCATAAATCCTTGATGCACCTTTTTTAAATGGAGGTTGTTCGTGGGGTAATACTCGAGTTCCTTGAGGGAAAATTATTATTGGTCGATTTGTATTTGCAATTATTTTAGAAATATCTTCAAAAAAATTGATGTTTTCTTTCGATACCTTATTTCTTTTGATAGAAATTGATCCTATTTTTTTTAAGTACCAGCCAAAAATAGGTATCATAAGTAATTCTTTTTTTAAGATAAATACAGGAGAATTAAAAATCGTTTGTAGGAAAAAAGTTTCAAACATAGATTGATGAGAGGAAGCAATAAAAAATTTTTCATTTTTAATTAAATTTTCTTTACCTTTGACAATGATTTTTGTGGATAAGAAAATTTTTAAACAAATAGCAGCCCAATAACCCATTAATTTCCCACCAAAAAGTGTAAATTTTTGTGGTAAGATTAACGCTGGCAGAAAAATAATTGAAATTAAAATTATTCCTGAAAAAAAGAAAATTGAAAATAGAAAGTTTCTTATCATTAATTATCAAAAGCTAAATTATCTCGTGGTGCTTTTGTCTTTTTTTAACTACTCTTATTTTAGATCCATTAATTAATATTTCTATAGGTTTAGGTCTAAGATTATAATTAGAACTGAGTGATATACCATAGGCACCTACATCACAAATTGCGATAAAATCTTTCTCTTTTAGTTCTTGAAAATTTTTTATGGACGTAAACTTATCAGTGCTTTCACAAATTGGGCCAACAAATTCATAAATTTTCTTTGATTTTTTACCTCTTTTTAACAAAGGTAAGATGCGATGTACTGCACCATAAAGTGCGGGTCTCATTAAATCATTCATAGCAGCATCTAGAATAACAAAATTTTTTTTATAACTCTCTTTTATGTAAATTACTTTTGATATTAAAACTCCTGTATTACCGATTATTGATCTACCTGGCTCAAATATAATCTGAGATTTTTTATTTTTTAAAAATTTTTTAATTGCTGAATGATATTTTTTATAATTTAGTTTTTTATCATTATTGTATGGGATGCCCATACCTCCCCCAAGGTCAATGAAATCAAATTTATATTGGGTTTTTTTGATGATTTTATCTAATATTCTTAACATTTTTTCATAGGGTTTATGATCTAAAATTTGACTTCCAATATGAACACTTAAACATTTTAAATTAATATTTTTAGAATTCTTACAATATCTTACAAGTTCAAAAAATGTTTTATCATTAACTCCAAATTTATTATCTTTTTTACCTGTCGATATTTGGCTCAAAGTTTTCGCATCAGTATTTGGGTTTAATCTAATACCAATATTAACTTGTTTTTTTTTTATTTTAGCAATTTTATCAATTTCTATGATTTCGCTTTTGGACTCTGAATTTATTAATAAAATATTTTTATCAATTGCAAAATTGATTTCTTTGGAAGTCTTACCAACTCCTGAAAAAACAATCTTCTTTGGACTAATTCCAGCCTTAAGAGCTAACATTAATTCACCCATTGATACAACATCTGCCCCAAGTCCAAATTTTTTTATTTCTTTTATTAAATTTAAGTTAGTATTTGATTTAATAGCAAAACAAATTAATGGTGATATGGATTTAAAATTTTTTTTAAAATCATTTATATTTTCTCTAAGTTGTTTATACGAGTAGCAATATGCAGGTGTTCCATATTTTTTAGCAATATTTTGCAGGATTGTATTTTCAATCTTAAGTTTACTATTTAAAAATCTCATTAAGCTTTATTTAGAAAGTAGCTTGGTATTTTTGAATTACTTTGAGATTCTTTATAGACTGGGTCTCCTTTTTTTCCACAAGCGATCAATGTAGAAAATACAATTATTGCTAAAATAATCTTTTTTTTCATTTTTTTTTTTTATATTTCAATATCATTTTTTTAATATTATCAAAAGATGTTCCACCATATGATTTCTTAGAATTTACAGAATTCTTTAAATCAAACACTTTTAATACATCATTTGATAGTTTTGGTTCAATTTTTTTAAGTTCAGCCAGCGTTAATTGATCGAGATTTTTTTTCTTTTTTTCAGCAAAGTTCACAATATTAGCAGTCACTTTGTATGCTTTTCTAAATGGCATTGAGTGATTTTTTACGAGATAATCTGCAAGATCAGTTGCAGTCAAATATCCTGTGTTAGCCAATTTTATCATTTGTTTTTTATTTGGTGTAAAATTTTTAAGAATCTCATCAAGTATTTTTAAACAATTTTGTATTGTATCATTAGATTTAAAAACAATTTCCTTATCGTCTTGAAGATCTTTGTAGTAAGATAAAGGTAAACTTTTTAAAATTGTAAGCATAGAAAACAAATTACCATAAATAATTCCAGACTTTCCTCGTAAAAATTCCAGTAAATCTGGATTTTTTTTTTGTGGCATTATCGAAGAACCAGTTACAACTTTATCTGATAAATTTATTAACTTGAAAGCATCAGAGTTCCATATGATAAGTTCCTCAGCTATTCTAGAAATATGCATGGCACAGACTGAAATAGAGTAAAGAAAATCTAGCACAAAATCCCTGTCAGAAATTGTATCTATTGAGTTATCAGTTGGTTTTGTAAATCCAAGTTTTTTTGTAGTGTAATTTCTATCAATATTAAAAGAGGTTCCAGTTAAAGCAGCGACACCTAAAGGATTTTCATTTAAACTATCTAGATTATTTATGAATCTCTTTTTATCTCTTTTAAACATTTCAACATAAGCCATCAAATAGTGGCCAAATGAAACTGGCTGAGCATTTTTTAAATGAGTAAATCCAGGCATAAGAGTATATATATTTTTTTCTGCTGCTTTTATTACACTTTTAATAATAGTATCTAATAAATCATTAATTTCCTTGGTTGATGATTTCATCCAAATTTTCAAGTCTGTGATCACTTGATCATTTCTTGATCGTGCTGTGTGAATAAAACCCGCATCTTCACCAATTATTTCGAAGAGTCTTTTTTCAATATTTATATGAATATCCTCATACTTTTTATTAAATTCAAATTTTTTGTTCGTTATTTCTTTTTTAATTTTGTTTAAACCATAAACAATCTTATTCTTTATTTTAAAAGTGATAATTTTTTGTTTAAATAACATTTCGGCATGTGCAATTGATCCAATTATATCCTCTTTATATAGTCTCTTATCAACATCTATAGAACTTCCCACTTTTTGAAAAATTGATGAAGTGTTTTTTTTTATTCTATTGCCCCATATTGCCTGGTTGTTTTTATTTTTCGACATGATAATTAATTATACCTATTTAACATGAGATTTTTAATATTATTTGCTTTTTTAATATCTAATTGTGTTGCAGCAGAAATCAAAGATATAAAAAATCTTGTTATCAATAAAGAGCTTAAAAAATATGATGGATTAACGTTTTTAGATGATCAGAGTAATGAAATTCAACTTGATCAATTTGAAGGCAATTTGGTTTTACTCAATTTTTGGGCAACTTGGTGCGCCCCATGTAAAGAGGAAATGCCATCTCTTGATCAATTGCAATCTCAAAAAAATTTAGACAATTTAAAAATATTTCCGATTAATGTTGGTCAGGATAATTTAGAAAAAGCCTCTAAATTTTTTGAGGATTTAGGTATAGATAATCTTAAGATATATTTCGACTCACCAATTACCTTAGCGAAAAAGTTTGGACTAAGAGGAGTGCCCACCACAATTTTGATAAATAAGGATGGATATGAGTTTGCAAGAATTGTTGGGTCAATAGATTTTAAGGAAAAAAATTTTGTTGAATGGTTGGCTAGTTACAACTAATTTTTGAAAAAATATGCAAAACCAACCAAAGCAATTATTGCAATAAATTGAAGCAAAACTCTTAACTGCATTAATTTATTTGAATATTTTTTGCTGGTTTCACCACCTTTAAATAAAGTTCCGATACCAAGAATTAAAACAATCCCTACTGCCATTAACAAAATTATAGATAATATTTTAACTATTATTCCAGATATCATGAAGGTATTGTAGGGTGTTTTTAAAATAAAAAAACATAATTCACACACTATGACATTTTGCCTAGATTCAGTAATGGTCAAACCAGAGACTAATAAAAAGATTAAAAATGCTGTCATCTTACTTCATGGTTATGGTGGTGATGGCAAGGATATTAGTATGCTCTCACTGAACTGGAAAAGGCATTTACCCAATACTATTTTTATTTGTCCTAATGGTCATGAACCATGCAGTATAAACCCAAATGGATATCAGTGGTTTGATTTAAGCAAAGATGATCCAGAGTATATTTTGGATCAATCTATAAAGGCTGAAAAAAAGTTATCAAAATTTATTGATGAAGTTAAAGATGAATTTAATTTTGAAAATAAACAAATTTGTTTATCTGGTTTTAGCCAAGGCTGCATGATGTCAATAAACTTAGGACTTACTTCTGAAGAACCTTTTAATTGTGTTGTGGGTTTTTCTGGAAAAATTATTGATGAAAAGGATTTGAAATTGAGAAAAAAAAACTCATCAAGTATTTTGTTAATTCATGGTGATTCTGATCAAGTTGTATCGCCAAATTTTATGTTAGAGGCAAAAGATTTTTTTATGAGAAATAACATAGACATTGAGACGCATCTCATAAAAAATTGTGACCATCATATTCCTGTAAATGCTTCAAGTATTGCATTGAATTATATCTTAAAAAAATTTAATAATTCCTAAATATTGAAAAAAATTTTTATTTAAGTTAAAATTTGATATGAATAATTTTATTGATCAAGATGTTTCACTAGAAAAATGTCCTGCACTAGTTTTAAATGCTGATTATAGACCATTGAGCTACTATCCTCTATCACTATGGTCATGGCAGGATACTGTTAAATCAGTTTTTTTAGATCGTGTAATTATAGTAAGTAATTACGATCGTGTAGTAAGAAGTCCTTCATTTAATATGCAATTGCCTAGTGTAATTGCTCTAAAAGATTATATTGTTCCTCAATCTAAACCAAGTTTTACAAGATTTAATGTTTTTCTGAGAGATAAATTTTCCTGCCAGTATTGTGGCAGCAACGAGGAATTAACTTTTGATCATTTATTGCCTAGATCAAAAGGTGGAGAAACTAATTGGGATAATGTTGTTACTGCGTGTTCTGCTTGTAATGTTAAAAAAGGAGGCAAACTATTAAAATTATCGGGCATGAAACTGGCCCAACATCCTTATCAACCTTCAACAGAAGATTTACATCGTAATGGAAAAAATTTTCCCCCAAATTACTTACATAAAAGCTGGATGGATTATTTATATTGGGATGTTGAATTAGAAGCTTAAGTTTTATACTTTTTCTGATATTCGAATTGCAATTTTTGAGCCTGTTTTTATTATCTTATCCATAATTGAGTAAATTCCTTTTTTGGTAGCTCCTTTTTCATAAGCAATATCCTTATGATGAAGCTCATCTTCTCTGAATTTTATAATTTTCTTTTTAAGATTTTTTTCTTCAGGACCAAGTTGATTTATTTGATCCTGGTAATGTTTATCTATTACTTCTTCAACGGAGGCAGTACATAGCATAGCTGCTTTTTTCCCAAGAATAGTAGACCCAAAACCCAAACCTACACCCAGCAGATCCCATAATGGTAAAAATTTTGTTGGCTCAATATTTCTTTTTTTTATTTCGTTTTCAAAAAATTGACAATGTTCAACTTCATGTTCTTTCATATCCTCAATTGTTTTTTTTAAATTATCATTTTTAACAATTGTATTTAAAGCTAATAACTGACCTTCATAAATTTTGACAGCACCCCTCTCGCCTGCATGGTCAACTCTAATAAATTCTTCAACTCTTCTATCAGTTTTTCTCATATTTAGTAAAAATTTTTGCTAGGGTTATAATAAATAATATACTTATTACAATATTAATAGTAGTTAGTGATAATCCTAAAATCCTAAATGTCACATCTTTACAGCTTATAGTCTTTTCACTTAGTTGATTTAGTAATTCCTCTTTACTTACATTTTCAGAAAAGTTTTTTACACCACAAACAGTTGATTCTTGAAAAATGCCTTGTTCTATGCCGAAATGATACAATGAAATAAAAAAAGAAAAAATAAAAGTTAGTATTAAAAGCAAAATAAAGAAATTTTCATTTTTCTTTATAATAAATATTAGAGATATCAAAATTATACTTAACCCATAAGGAATTCTCTCTATCAAACATAAATTACATGGTTGGTGGCCCAGAACATGCTCTATAAAATAAGCAGAAATCAAAGCTATTAGACTAAATAGAAAAATTATTCTCAAGTAAATTTCAGTTTTAAGATTAAACATGAGATTTAAAAATCAGATAAATTATTAAGCCAATAATAACAATTAATATTCCAATTATTGTAAACCATTTTGACCCATGCTTATCCATATATCCATTAAATAAATCACCGAACTTATAAGAAAGGTATGATACGATGAAAAATCTTAATCCTCGGGAAATTAAACTTATCAAAACAAAGATTAAAAAGTTGAATCCTATAAGGCCGCTTGCAATTGTAAAAACTTTATATGGAAGAGGAGTAAAACCAGCTAAAAAAAGTACTCCTAACCAAGCATAAAAACCATCACTATTAACTAAGTTTTCTTTAATTTTTGATAACTTATCCTCATAACCATAAAAACTCATAATGTGTGCTCCAAATTCAAAAAAGAACGCACCAATTAAGTAACCAAGCATACCACCTAAAACTGAAAAAATTGTAGTTATAAGAAAGATTTTAATAAAATCATTTTTTTTTGATATTACCATTGGAATAACCATTACATCTGGCGGAATAGGAAAAAATGAACTTTCAACAAAAGAGACTATTGCCAAATAATATTTAGAACTTTTGTGAGCTGCTAAATCTAAACATTTTTTGTAAAGACTTTTAAACATTTTTTGGTTTTAATATAATTTTAGTTCTTATACTATTTAATAAATTATTAAATAACTAGGGCGAATGGCGGAACTGGTAGACGCGCACGACTCAAAATCGTGTTTCGCAAGAAGTGAGAGTTCGATTCTCTCTTCGCCCACCAAATTATGGAATTAAGTAAAATTAACAGTTTAGTAGAACTTTTTTTCACAAAGTATAAGGAGTTTAACCCTACTTCTAATAAACCATTTTTAAAGTGGTTAAAGGATAATAAGAAAGATTTTCTTACTTGGAAACAAGTTGAAAGAAATATTCAAATTTTATCTGAATATTTAAGAAAAAATTTATCTAAAGGAGATAGGTGCATTTTATTATCTGAAAATCGACCTGAATGGCTTATTTCTGATATAGCCATAATGAACGCTGGTGGGGTAACAGTTCCTTTATTTACAACTTACTCTGAAAAAGATTATGAATATATCATTAATGATTGTAATCCAAAAATTTGCATTGTCTCAAATAATACTCAATTAAAAAAAATAGATAAATTCATTTCAGATAATATAAAAGTTTTATCGATAGAAAATATAGATAAACAAATTGATAGTATAGAAAATATTTTTGAAAGATTTTCTAAAGACAAAACTTTAGATCATTACAACTTTAACCAAAATATTGAAAGAAAAGATCTAGCTTGTATCATTTACACATCAGGAACAACTGGTAACCCTAAAGGTGTAATGCTGAGTCATGGGGGTATTTTATCTAATTGTGAGGGTGCGCAAGAAATTTTGAATTCGCTAGTTAAAGATAGCGAACCTGTTTTTTTGACTTGGCTTCCTTTATCTCATTCATATGAACATGCTGTTCAATTTGTACAAATCACATTAGGAGCAAAAATTTATTATGCTGAAAGTTTAGAAAAATTATTATCTAATATGTCAGTTGCTAGACCAACTATAATGACCGCTGTACCAAGATTTTATCAAAATTTGTATAGCAAGATTTCGATTAATTTTTCAAAACAAACAGGTCTCAAGAAAAAATTAATATCTTCGACGATTTTGCTTGGAATAAAAAAACTAAATAATGAGAATATGAGCTTAAGAGAAAAAATACTAAATTATTTATGTGAAAAATTAGTAAGACGAAAAATCAAAAATCAGTTTGGTGGAAATTTAAAGGCTTTTGTTTCTGGAGGGGGTGCGTTAGATCAAAAAATTGGTGAATTTTTGAATTCTATCGGACTGCCAACTTTACAAGGTTATGGCCTAACAGAAGCATCCCCAGTAGTAAGTTGCAACATACCTGAAAAAATCAAGATTGATACAGTTGGACCTCCTTTTAAAACTAATGAGGTGAAGATTGCACAGGATGGTGAAATTCTGGTCAAAGGCGAAAATGTAATGCTTGGTTACTGGAACATGAAAAAAGAAACAGACGATATACTTAAAAATGGTTGGTTACACACAGGAGATATAGGCGAAATTACAAAAGAGGGAAATTTGAAAATTACTGACAGAAAAAAAGAAATTATTGTAAATTCTGGTGGTGATAACATTTCACCCTCGAAAATTGAAAACTTATTGTGTCTTGACGACAAAATTAAACAAAGTTTTGTTTATGGAGACAAAAAAACTTATTTAGTTGCTTTAATTGTAAGTGACAGTGAAAAAAATAAAAAAGAAATTGAATTATATA
>CABYFA010000013.1 GCA_902518155.1 uncultured Pelagibacteraceae bacterium | reverse complement strand
AAGACACAAGTGTTAACACTTTATCCAGAAATTTTTCCTGGTCCGTTAAATAAAGGATTATATGGAAAAGCAATGGCTAAAAAGATATGGAGTCTTAATGTAGTAAACATAAGAGATGCAGCCACAGATAAACACAAAACTGTTGATGATACTCCATATGGTGGTGGATCAGGTATGCTGTTAAAACCAGACATATTAGCAAATTCAATTGATAAAAATATCCAGAAGGGGGAAAGAATTTTTTATCTTTCGCCAAAAGGTAAAAAATTTGATCAAAGACTTGCACAAGATTTATCAAAAGAAAAATCATTCAGTTTAATTTGTGGACATTTCGAAGGTGTTGATGAGAGAGTACTATCCACAAGAAATATTGAGGAAATAAGTATAGGAGACTATGTGCTTTCTGGAGGGGAAACAGCTGCTCTGGTAGTTCTTGATAGTGTGTTAAGACTTTTGCCTGGAGTTCTAGGTAATGATAAATCATCTTCGGAGGAAACTTTTGAAAATGGTCTTTTAGAGTATCCTCAATATACAAAACCTCAAATTTGGGAGGAAAAATCAGTACCAGATGTCTTATTATCAGGGGATCATAGCAAAATTAAAGACTGGCGTTTATCTCAATCTGAGGCTATAACACGCGTCCGAAGACCAGATTTGTGGCAAAAATATAAGAAGGATTAACTTGATAAATATTGAAATGAAAACGATTGAAGAAATAAATCAACATAATGTAAAAAAAATTCTTTCGGAAAAAAAGATTCCAGAATTCTTTCCAGGTGATGTTGTAAAAGTTGGTGTAAGAATTACAGAGGGAAAAAAAGAGAGAATTCAGTATTTTGAAGGTGTATGTATTGCGAAAAAAAGCAGAGATTTAAATTCTTCTTTTACAGTTAGAAAGATTTCTTTTGGTGAAGGTGTTGAGAGAACATTCCCACTATTTGGTACAGTAATTGACTCAATTAAAGTTATTCGTTCAGGAAAAGTTAGAAGAGCTAAACTATATTACTTAAGAGATAGAACTGGTAAATCAGCTAGAATTGCCGAAAAAATAAGAAAGAAGATTGGTATTGATATAGATGTAAAACCAGAAACAGTAACTGAGGAAAATTTAGCTCCTGTTTCAACAGAAGCATCTGATAATAAAGAAGATGTAACTAAGGCAGAGGCTAAGAAAGAAGAAACTCCTAAGGAAGAGCCAAAAAAAGAAGAAACAGCCAAAGTTGAAACAAAACCTAAAACTGAAGAAAAACTTGAAACTTCTCCAGAAAAAAAATAATTTTTTTTTCAATGCCTAATACTCTTTATGACAAAATTTGGAAAGAACACTTAGTTGATCAGCAAGATGACGGAACAGCTTTATTATTTGTTGATAGGCATCTCGTTCATGAAGTGACCAGTCCACAAGCATTTGAAGGTTTACGAAATTCTAAAAGAAAAGTAAGACACCCAAAGCTCACATTGGCCGTTGCAGATCACAACGTCCCAACTACTGATAGAACCAATGGTATTTCAGATAAAGAATCTAAAATTCAAGTTGATACATTAGAAAAGAATTGTAAGGAATTTGATATACAACTCTTTGGAATGGAGGATAAGCGTCAAGGCATAGTTCATATAATTGGTCCTGAACAAGGATTTACTCAACCTGGAACAGTTATAGTTTGTGGAGATAGTCATACAGCTACACATGGAGCGTTTGGTGCTTTAGCATTTGGTATAGGCACCTCAGAGGTTGAACACGTACTTGCAACACAAACTTTAGTGCAAAAAAAAGCAAAAAATTTCAGAATTAATGTTAATGGAAAACTTCCGTTAGGTGTTACTTCAAAAGATGTAATTTTACAAATAATTGGAAAAATAGGAACAGCAGGTGGAACAGGATGTGTTATTGAGTATGCTGGTGATTTAATCAGATCATTGAGTGTTGAGCAAAGAATGACTATATGCAACATGACTATAGAGGGTGGAGCAAGAGCAGGTTTGATTGCACCAGACGAAAAAATTTTCAAGTATTTGGAGGGAAAACCTATGTCACCCAAAGGTGAAAAATGGGATAAAGCTTTAGCGTACTGGAGAAGTTTAAAATCTGATGATGGTGCAAATTTTGATAAAGAAATAAGTCTCCAAGCTAATGAAATTTCACCGATGATTACCTGGGGAACTTCACCTCAAGATGTCATTACTATTGAGGATAAAGTACCAAACCCAGACAATGAAAAGGATGAGGATAGAAAAAATTCTATTGAAAGAGCTCTAAAATATATGGGTTTAAAACCTGATATGGCTGCTAAAGATATCAAGATTGATAAGGTTTTTATAGGTAGTTGTACAAATGGAAGAATTGAGGATTTACGAGAAGCAGCAAAGATTTTAAAAGATAAAAAAATTGCCTCTCATGTTCATGCAATGGTTGTTCCAGGATCTGGTTTAGTGAAAGAACAAGCAGAGCAAGAAGGTTTACATAAAATATTTGAAGAGTCTGGTTTTGAATGGAGAGAACCAGGATGTTCTATGTGTTTGGCAATGAATGCTGATAAATTAAAACCAGAGCAAAGATGTGCATCAACATCAAACAGAAATTTTGAGGGAAGACAAGGTAGAGGTGGAAGAACACACCTTGTGAGCCCAGGAATGGCAGCTGCAGCAGCAATTTCTGGAAATTTGGATGATGTAAGAAAGTATCAAAATTAATGCAAAAATTTTCTACATTAAAAAGTATTCCAGCATATTTACCAATAGTAAATATCGATACTGATATGATTATCCCAAAGCAATTTTTAAAAACAATTAAAAGAACTGGACTTGGAAAAAATTTGTTTTTTGAAATGAGGTATGATGATAATGGAAATAAAATAGACAATTTTATATTAAACCAAGATCCATTTACAAATTCAAAAATACTGATAGCAGGAAAAAACTTTGGTTGTGGATCCTCAAGAGAACACGCTCCTTGGGCATTATTAGATTTTGGTATTACATGTGTAATTAGCTCGAGTTTTGCTGATATTTTTTATAGCAATTGTTTTAAAAATGGAATTTTACCAATTATTGTTGATGAAGAAAAAATAAAAGAATTATCTGAATATGCTAATAGAAAAGAGGAAATTTCAGTAGACCTTAAAGAAGAAAAAATAGTTTATGGTAATAATGAAATTAAATTTAAAATAGACTCCTTTAAAAAGAAATGTCTTCTCGAAGGTTTAGATGATATTGCGCTATCTCTAAATAAGTCTGATAAGATAAAAAGTTTTGAGCAAAAATTAAAAAGCTCTAAGCCATGGATTATAAGTGATTAAAGTAAAAAAGAGAAAGATACTATTACTTCCCGGAGATGGCATTGGTCCCGAAGTTATTGGTGAAGTAAAAAAAATTATCAGTTGGTTCAATGATAAAAAGTCTCTAGATTTTGAGATGGATGAAGATTTAGCGGGAGGATGCTCTTACGATAAGCATGGTACACCGATTACAGATGAGGTTTTTTATAAAGCATTAGAAAGTGCAGTTGTTATGTTAGGCGCTGTAGGAGGACCAAAGTGGGATAATGTTGAGTTTTCTAAAAAACCTGAGAGAGCACTTTTAAAACTAAGAAAAGAATTAAAACTATTTGCTAATTTGAGACCAGCGATATGTTTTAAACAATTAGTTGATGCCTCAACACTAAAACCTGAAATTGTCTCAGGTTTAGATATTATGATTGTAAGAGAGTTAACTGGAGGGATATATTTTGGTGAGCCTAGAGGAATTAAACCAATAGAAAATGGGGAAAGAAAAGGGATTAATACACACACTTACACAAGCAATGAGATTATAAGAGTTGCTAGAGTTGCCTTTGATTTAGCAAAAAAAAGATCAAACAAAGTAACTTCTTGCGAAAAATCTAATGTTATGGAGGCAGGCCAACTTTGGAAAGAAGAGGTTCAGGCATTACACGATAAAGAATTTAAAGATGTTGAACTAAGTCATATGCTTGCAGACAATTGTGCTATGCAGTTGTTGAGAAATCCAAAGCAATTTGATGTAATTGTAACAGATAATTTATTTGGAGATATGTTATCTGACCAAGCTTCAATGTTAACTGGATCACTAGGTCTTTTACCTTCTGCATCTTTGGGTGCAAAAAATAAAGATGGAGAAATGAGGGCTATGTATGAACCTATTCATGGTTCGGCTCCAGATATAGCTGGTAAAAGTATTGCTAATCCAATAGCTACAATTTTAAGTTTTGCTATGGCTTTGAGATATTCATTAGATTTAGATAAAGAGGCAGAAGCTCTGGAAAAAGCTGTACAGGATGTATTAAATGATGGTTTAAGAACTAAAGACATTTTATCAAAAGGTACAAAAGAGGTGACTACATCACAAATGGGTGATGCGATCATTTCAAAATTGCAATAATTAATTAATTATTTTAGAATCAAATTATGCCAACTTATACTGCACCTGTTGAAGATATGATGTTTCTTTTTGAAAAACTAAGAAACAATAAAGAGTATAATGAATTGGAAAAATATAAAGAAGTTACCCCAGATTTAGTAAAAGATATTCTACAGGAAGCAGCAAAAATAAATCAAAATTTAATTTTACCATTAGCTAAAGTTGGGGATGAAAATCCTGCAATTTTAGAAAATGGAGTTGTAAGAACGCCTCCGGGTTACAAAGAGGCTTATAAAAAATATATTGAGGATGGTTGGACATCTTTATCATGTGATCCAAAATATGGGGGTCAAGGTATGCCAAAAACAGTGAGCGCATTTTTTGATGAAATGCTATCGTCTGCTAGCCTTTCTTTTAAACTCTATAGTGAACTTAGTATTGGTGCTTATAATTGTATTAATCATCATGCTAGTGATGAAATCAAAAATAAATATTTACCAAAAATTGTAGAAGGTAAGTGGAGTGGAACAATGTGCTTAACTGAGCCAGTATGTGGTACTGATTTAGGGCTACTAAAAACAAAGGCTAAAAAACAATCTGATGGAACATTCAAATTAACTGGACAGAAAATTTTTATTACCTCTGGTGATCACGATTTAACTGAAAATATTATTCATTTGGTTTTAGCAAGAGTGGACGACTCTCCAGCTGGTACTAAAGGTATCAGTCTGTTTTTAGTTCCAAAGTTTATTGTAAAAGAAGATGGGAATGTTGGTCCAAGAAATGGAATATCAACTGGTTCTATCGAAACAAAAATGGGAATAAAAGGATCAGCAACTTGTGTTCTTAATTTTGATGAAGCAACTGGCTACATGATTGGTGATAAGGAAAAAGGTTTGAGTGCAATGTTTACGATGATGAATCTTGAGAGGATCGTTGTTGGAATACAGGGTTTGGGTATATCAGAGATTGCTTATCAAAATTCACTTTCATACGCAAAAGAGAGAAAGCAAGGTAAGTCGAATAATTCAAAATCTAAAAATGGTGCTGATTTTATAATTGAGCATGCAGATATTAGAAGGTCGTTGTTAAATATGAAATCTATTATTGAGGGCGAGAGAGCTTTATGTTTTTGGTTATCTCAACAAACTGAGGTAAGCCTATATCATCCAGATGAAAAAGCTCGGCAGGAGGCATCTGATTATGTCTCATTAATGACTCCAGTAGTTAAATCCTTGTTTACAGATTTAGCAATGGAAATCACTAGTGATGCAATGCAAATTTATGGTGGATATGGTTATACTAAAGATCAAGGAATAGAACAGTTATATCGAGATAATAGAATCACACCAATTTACGAGGGTACGAATTCTGTACAAGCTGCTGATTTAGTTTTTAGAAAATTATCAAATAAGAACGGGAATGTAATTAATAAATTTTTAGATCAGGTTAAAAATGAATGTAATTCTAACAACGAAAAAATAAGACCATTCATCTTAGATTTTAATAATCATTTAGATGTATTAAAAAAATTCAGTGATTGGATGATTGAGAAATCTAAAACAGATAAAGATGATGTAAGTGCTGCTGCTAATGATTATCTCAAAACTCTCGGATTTGTTTCTATTGCTTATGCATGGATAAAAGTACTAGAGGTAAGTTTTAAAGATTATAATGAAAATAAAAATTTTTATAATGACAAAATCGATACCGCTAGGTTTTATTTTGATAAAGTTCTACCAAGAGCTGAACAACATTACAAATCAGCAATTTCTGGAAGCTCCAATATTATGAATTTTAAATTCAATTAAATGAGTCATTACGATACTAATTTAGATAAGAATAGTGCAAATTATGTCCCTTTAACTCCTTTGACTTTTTTGAAGAGAGCAAAAGAGATTTATCCTGATTATGAAGCAATTATCTATGAAGATCGTAAATACACCTGGGCAGATGTTTACAAACGTACTATTAAATTTGCAAGCGCCCTAAATAAAATTGGAATTAAAAAAGGAGATACTGTCTCGTTTTTAGCTTTCAACACACCTGAAATTTTTGAGGGACATTACTCTGTTCCTATGTCTGGTGCAGTATTAAATACAATTAACATAAGATTAGATGCTAAAACTATTGCTTATATTTTAGAACATAGTGATGCTAAAGTTCTTGTTGTTGATAGACAATTACACATAGAAGTTAAAAAAGCGTTAAGCACTTTAAAAAAGAAAATCACAATTATTGATATAGTTGATAAATTTGCAGACCAATCAAAGTGTGAAAAAATTGGTGATCTAGAATACGAAAGTTTTTTAAATACCGGTGATGAAAATTTTGATTGGAAAATGCCAGATGACGAGTGGCAAGCAATATCATTGAGCTACACATCTGGAACTACTGGAAACCCTAAAGGCGTTGTTTACCATCATCGGGGATCATATTTAATGTCCACGGGTAGTGCAGTTGCCTGGAACATGCCAAACAGACTTAATTTTTTAACTATCGTCCCAATGTTCCATTGCAATGGATGGGGCTATCCTTGGACTATACCCATGTTAAATGGAAGAACAATTTGTTTGAGAAATATAGATGTAAAAAAAATATTTGAATTAATAGATAAACATAATGTTACTCACTTTGGTGGAGCGCCTATTGTACTAAATATGATCACTGGTGCACCAGAGTCTGATAGAAAAAAATTAAACCAAAAAGTATACGTCCTTACTGCAGGAGCCCCACCGCCAAGTATAATTTTCAAAAAAATGAAAGAACTTGGTTTTGAAGTTATGCATGTTTATGGGTTAACTGAAACTTATGGACATGTAACTCAATGTGCATGGAATGATGCTTGGAATGACTTCGATGAGGAAAAGCAGAACGAAATTAAAGCAAGACAAGGAGTTAGATATCCAAATACAGAAGGGATTGCTGTGATGGATCCAGAAACAATGACTGAAGTTCCAAAAGATGGAAAGACGATTGGTGAAATAATGATCAAAGGAAATGTAGTCATGAAGGGTTATTTTAAGGATAAGGATGCTACAAATAAAGCAATGGCTGGTGGTTGGTTTCATTCTGGTGACTTAGCTGTCATGCATCCAGATGGATATGTAAAAATCCAGGATAGGTCTAAAGACATAATAATTTCTGGCGGTGAAAACATATCCTCTATAGAAATAGAAAATACTCTTGCAAAACATCCTTCAGTATCTATTGCAGCAGTTGTAGCTAAACCAGATGAAAAATGGGGAGAGGTACCTTGTGCATTTATTGAGATGGTAAAGGATAAACCAACAACCGAGAAAGAATTAATTGGTTTTTGTAAAGAAACCCTCGCAGGTTTCAAAGTGCCAAAACAAGTTGTTTTTTGTGAACTACCTAAAACATCGACAGGAAAAATTCAAAAATTTGAATTGAGAAAAAAATTTTAGGTAATTGATTGATATTTGAAATAGAAAATAAAACTATTCATGCATCTGATGCAGGTCAAGGCATAGATCCAAAAAAGCAAACAATAGTATTTCTTCATGGAAGTGGCCTTTCACACATAGTTTGGTCATTAACTGAACAATTTTTTTCGAATAAGAATTTCAATGTATTGTCTATCGATCTTCCTGGTCATGGAAATTCAGATGGACCATGTTTAGATACCATAGAAAAAATTGCTGATTGGCTAGAAAGTGTATTTAAAAAATTGCAATTAAAAAATTTGATTTTAGTTGGTCATTCTCAAGGATGTTTAGAAATACTTGAATATGCTTTTAAATATAAAAGCAGGTTAAATAAAATAGTTTTCGTTGGCGGCTCAAATAAAATGCCAGTTCATCCTGATTTAATAGAACTTGCAAATAATGGTGACTCTGATGCTGTAAAATTAATGATGAAATGGGGTTATGAAGGCTCAAAAAAATTTATTGGTGGTAATCCAGTCGAAAAAATAATTCAGTCCCCAAGAGATATTAGTGAAATTTTAGCAGTTGATTTAAATGCGTGTAATAACTACTCAAATGGGTTAGAGGCAACAAAAGTTTTAGATCTTCCCACATTACTTATTTTCGGAGAGTTAGATAAAATGATCAATTTAGATGCAGGGAAAAAATTTTCAAATTTAGTAAAAAACTCATCTACTCATGTAATTAAAGGTTGTGGTCATATGATAATGATTGAAAAAGCATTTGAAATGAGAGAAAAGATTTTAGAATTTTTAATTAAATGAAAAGTTATCCGATAGCAAAATCAAGAAGAGTTAGAAGTACACCCTATACTTCTAGAATAGAGAAACAAGGTGTTACCGCTTATACTGTTTACAATCATATGCTTTTACCAGCAGCTTTCGGTTCCTTGGAAGAGTCTTGTGATCATTTAAAAAAGAATGTTCAAATTTGGGATGTAGCTGCAGAAAGACAGGTTGAAATTTCAGGCAAAGATGCCGCAAAACTTGTACAACTCATGACTTGTAGAGATTTATCGAAATCAAAAGTAGGAAGATGTTATTATTGTCCTTTAATCGATGAAAATGGAAATTTGGTAAATGATCCTGTTATTTTAAAATTAGCTGAAGATAGATGGTGGATATCAATTGCTGACTCTGATGTAATTTTTTTTGCAAAAGGTCTTGCCTCAGGAAATAATTTTGATGTTAAAATTTTTGAACCAATCGTAGATATCTTAGCAGTTCAAGGTCCTAAATCTTTTGATTTAATGGAAAAAGTTTTTGGTGAAAAAATAAAAGAGTTAAAATTTTTTGGATTTGATTATTTCACTTTTAATGGGGCAAAACATTTAATAGCTAGATCTGGTTGGTCAAAACAAGGTGGTTTTGAAATTTATGTTGAAAACACTGACTCAGGTTTGAAGTTATACGATCATCTTTTTGAAATTGGTAAAGAATTCAATGTTAGACCTGGATGTCCAAATTTAATCGAAAGGATTGAGAGTGGTTTACTTTCTTATGGGAATGATTTTGATAACAATGACAATCCATTTCAATGTGGTTTTGATAAATATATCGATTTAGAGACCGATATAAACTTTTTAGGTAAAGATAAACTTAAAAAAATTAAAGAAAAAGGAATTGATAGAAAGCTAATGGGTGTTCAGATAGATTTAACCAAGATTCTTTTAACTAGTTCTTTAAACATCAAGAATAATGATGGAAATATAATTGGAGAACTCAGATCCGCTTGCTACTCGCCTCATTTTAAAAAAGTTATTGGTATTGCAATGATAAAAGAACCATATTGCAAAGCATCTTCGTCCGGAACAATAGAAATTGATGGAAATTCTTTAGCTCTTAAAGTTTGCGATTTACCTTTCATCTAGTATAAAACTTAGATCATGAATATTGCAATTGTAGGAGCAACAGGAAATGTTGGTAGAAAAACATTGGAAATTTTGGAGAGAAAAGAATTTTCTATAGATAATTTATATTTAGTTGCGTCCTCAAAAAGTGTTGGAAAAAAAATTGGTTTTAGAGGTAAGGAAATGGATGTCCTTGATTTAGAAAAATTTGATTTCTCAAAAGTTAATATTGCTTTTTTTGCAGCTGGTGGAAAAATTTCTGAAAAATTTGCTGAAAGAGCAGCCAAAAATTGCTTGGTAATTGATAACTCTAGTTTTTTTAGAATGGATCCAAAAGTACCTTTGATAGTTCCACAAGTAAATTCAGATGATCTAAAAAAAATTAAAAAAAATATTGTTGCAAATCCGAATTGTTCAACAGCTCAATTAGTGATTGCTCTTAAACCTTTACATGATCTATTTATCATCAAAAGAATTGTCGTGTCTACTTATCAATCAGTTTCTGGAGGTGGAAAAGCTCCCATGGATGAACTTATTGAGCAAACTAAACTAGTTTTAGATGGTAAAAAAGTATCATCTAAAAATTTTACAAAACAAATAGCTTTTAATGCCATCCCTCATATCGATCAATTTGCAGATGATGGTTATACTAAGGAAGAGTTAAAAATGATGAACGAAACTAAAAAAATTTTAGACACCAAAATTGATTTAACGGCAACATGTGTGAGATTACCAATCTCTGTTTCTCATTCTGAGTCAGTCAACTTACAATTTGAAAAACCTTTTACTCTGGAAAAGGTAAGAGATGCTTTGAATAATTTTGAAGGTTGTAAAGTTGTTGATGAAAGAAATGATGGCGGCTATTCAACTCCAATTGAAGCAGAGGGAATGGATGAAACTTTTATTTCAAGAATAAGAGAAGATAAAACAATTAAAAATGGATTAAACTTATGGATCGTTTCAGATAATCTTTTGAGAGGCGCGGCTTTGAATGCAGTAGAAATTGCAGAAACAGTAATTAAAAACAATTACCATGGAAAATAAAAAACCATTATCCCCTCACATACAAGTTTATAAATGGCATATTTCGTCTTTAGTATCTATTTCACACAGAATTACGGGCATAATAAATATAATTGGGATTACATTAATTTGTTTGTGGGCATCTTTATTATTATTAGGTGAAAATAGTTATGAGGCTGTTAATTTACTATTAAATTCTCAAATTGGAAAATTTATTACTTTAGGTTTGACCTGGTCTTTTTGTTTTCAAATTTTAAGTGAGATTAGACATTTGATAATGGATTTAGGTTATGGATTTGAACTTAAGACAACTAAAATAACTGGTCTTTTAGTAATCATAGGGTCAATCTTTTTAACTATAATTTTATATTTGATTGGAAAAAATTTATTTTAAAATGATTGCTGCAACAAAAAAATGGATTTTTTTAAAAATTAGTGGAGCAATATTAGTTCCATTAATGGCCTGGTTTATTCTAAGTTTTATAAGTATTTATGATCAGAGCTATTCAGAAGTATTGGAATTTTTTACGAATCCATTATCTAAGTTTTTATTTAGCTTATTTATTATTACTGCATATTTCTTTTCGGCATTAAGTATTAGTGAGGTTTTTGAGGATTATATAAAAGATTATAAAATCAAAAATGTCGCAAATGGTTTTTTGTACGTATCAGCTGTGGTAATTCCATTAATTACAATTATATTATTAATTAACTTATGAGTTCTTACAAAATAATCAATCATGAATACGATGTGGTAGTCTTGGGAGCAGGTGGTTCTGGTCTAAGGGCCGCGGTTGGTTTAAGTGAGGCTGGTTTAAAAACAGCTTGTATTTCAAAAGTCTTTCCAACTAGAAGTCACACCTCTGCAGCGCAAGGTGGTATTTCCGCTGCTTTAGGAAATATGGGTGAGGATGATTGGCGTTGGCATATGTACGACACAGTTAAAGGAGCTGATTGGTTAGGTGATCAGGATAGTATTGAATATCTCTGTAAGGAAGCGCCAAAGGCTGTAATAGAGCTAGAAAAATATGGTGTTCCATTTAGCAGAACTGAAGATGGAAAAATTTATCAAAGACCATTTGGTGGTATGACCAAAAATTACGGCAATGGAATTGTACAAAGAACTTGTGCAGCCGCTGATAGAACAGGTCATGCAATTTTACATACTTTGTATGGACAAGCTTTAAAACATAATACAGAATTTTTTATTGAGTATTTTGCATTAGATTTATTAATGAAAGATGGAGCGTGCAAAGGTCTAATTGCTTGGAATTTAAATGATGGAACTATTCATAGATTTAGAGCTCATACTATTATAATTGCAACAGGTGGTTATGGAAAAGTATATTATTCTGCAACATCAGCCCATACTTGTACGGGTGATGGTAATGCGATGGTATTAAGAGCAGGTTTACCTTTGCAAGATATGGAATTTGTGCAGTTCCATCCAACTGGAATTTATGGTCATGGCACTTTGATCACAGAGGGCGCAAGAGGTGAAGGAGGATATCTTACAAATTCTAAGGGTGAAAGATTTATGGAAAGATATGCCCCTAAAGCGAAAGATTTAGCATCAAGAGATGTTGTGAGTAGATCGATGTCAATTGAGATTAATGAAGGAAGAGGAGTTGGAAAAGATCAAGATCATGTGCATCTTAATTTAAGTCACTTAGATAAGGATATTATCGAAAGTAGATTACCTGGTATAACTGATGCTGCAAGATTATTTGCTAATGTAGATGTTACCAAAGAACCAATTCCGGTTGTTCCAACGGTTCATTATAATATGGGCGGTATTCCAACAAATTATAAAGCAGAAGTATTAACGGTTAATGGTTCAGAAAAAACTGTTCCAGGTTTAATGGCAATAGGTGAAGCAGCGTGCGTCTCAGTTCATGGTGCAAACAGACTTGGTTCAAACTCATTAATTGATTTAGTTGTTTTTGGTAGAGCAGCTGCTAAACGCGCAGCAGAGCTAATAAAACCAGGAACTCCCCACGAAGAAATCAGTGAAACAGAAACCCAAAAATGCTTAGATCGTTTTGATAAGATAAGAAATTCACAGGGTGACATCGGAACAGCTGAACTAAGGTTGTCAATGCAGAAAACTATGCAGTCTAAGTGTGCTGTTTTTAGAACTGAAAAAACTCTTAAAGAAGGTGTTAATGAAATAAGAAAAACTTATGATGGGCTAGACTCTTTATCAGTTAAAGATAAATCTTTAATTTTTAACACTGATTTAGTTGAAACTTTGGAATTTGATAATTTAATCAGACAAGCTGTAGTAACAGTTGATTCAGCCTATAACAGAAAAGAAAGTCGAGGAGCACATGCGAGAGAAGACTTTCCAAAAAGAGATGATAATAAATTTATGCAACATACTCTTGCCTGGTGTGACGGAAAAGATACAAAAATTAGTTATAGAGAAGTTCACAAATCAACATTGACTAATGAAGTGCAATATTTTCCACCTCAGGAAAGAGTTTATTGATGGCTCAAATAGGTTTACCTGACAACTCCAAAGTAAAAAAAGGTAAATATTTTAAGGATAAAACTGGTTCAAAAAATCTTAGAAAAGTAAATGTTTATAGATGGGACCCGTCTACAGAGGAAAATCCTAGAATTGATACCTATGAAGTTGATATGGATAATTGTCCCTCAAAAGTTTTAGATATTTTAAATAAAATTAAAAATGAAATAGATCCGACTTTGGCTTATAGAAGATCTTGTGCTCATGGAGTTTGTGGTTCGTGTGCGATGAATATGGATGGAAAAAATGGCCTTGCCTGTACAACTCCTCACGAAAAAATAGATGGTGATATCAATATCTACCCATTACCACACCTTAAGGTCAAAAAAGATCTTATAGGTGACTTGGATGGTTTATATAAACAATATCAATCAATTGAGCCATGGTTAAAATCAAATTCAAAGTCAGAAACTAAAGAAATTTTTCAATCTAAAGAAGATAGAGCTAAACTAGATGGCGCATATGAATGTATAATGTGTGCGTGTTGCTCAACTTCTTGCCCAAGTTATTGGTGGAATGGTGATAAATATCTAGGACCAGCAGTACTTTTACAAGCCTATCGATGGATTATAGATAGTAGAGATGAAGAGAGAAATTCAAGATTAAAAAAGGTGGCAGATGAACTTAAACTTTATAGATGTCACACAATTTTAAACTGTACTAGCGCTTGTCCAAAAGGTTTAAATCCTGCAAAAGCAATTGCTGAAATAAAAAAAATGTTAGCAACAGCTAATATTTAAACAATAGACTAATAACAATTTTTAATCTAAAAGGTCCTATTCATGAAATTAATTGAACATTTTGTAGGTGGAAAAATAATTCCCGGAACATCAAATAAAAAGGGTAAAGTTTTTAATCCAGCAACTGGTGATCAAGAAAAAGAAGTAAGAATCGCGTCTAAAAAAAGATTTGGATAGTGCGGTAGAAGTAGCAAAAAAAGCTTTTCAAGAATGGTCAGTAAAACCTTCTTTAGTGAGAGCTAGAGTCATGTTTAAATTCAAGGAACTTATTGAAAAAAATTCAGATGAACTCACACAACTAATTGTGAATGAACATGGAAAGGTTTATGAGGACGCAAAAGGTTCACTAACTCGGGGCTTAGAAGTTGTTGAATTTGCTTGTGGTATTCCTCATTTGCTGAAAGGTGAATTTTCAGAAAATGTTGGCACAAATGTTGATAGCTGGTCTATGCGACAGCCATTAGGTGTAGTTGCGGGTATTACACCTTTTAATTTTCCAGCAATGGTACCGATGTGGATGTTTCCAATTGCAATTGCTTGTGGAAATACTTTCATATTGAAGCCATCTGAAAAAGATCCCTCTTGTTCCATTAAATTAGCTGAACTTTTAAAGGAAGCAGGTTTACCCGATGGCGTTTTTAATGTGATCAATGGAGATAAAGAGGCTGTTGATGCTATTTTAACAAACCTAGATATAAAAGCAGTAAGTTTTGTTGGTTCTACTCCAATTGCAAAATATATTTATGAGAATTCAGCCAAGAATGAAAAAAGAGTTCAAGCTTTGGGAGGTGCTAAAAATCATTTGGTAGTGATGCCTGATTGTGATTTAGATGGTGCGGTGAATGGCTTAATGGGAGCTGCATATGGGTCTGCAGGAGAAAGATGTATGGCACAATCAGTTGCGGTAGCAGTTGGAGACATAGGTGATGAACTTGTTTCAAGACTTTCAAAAAAAGCAGAAGCTTTAAAAGTAGGACCAGGAATGGATAAAAATTCTGAAATGGGACCTTTAGTAACAAAAGAGCATTTAGAAAAAGTAAGAGGATATGTAGATTTAGGAGTAAAAGAGGGAGCTAAGCTTGTTGTAGACGGTAGAAGCCTAAAATTACAAGGATATGAAAATGGTTTTTATATTGGTGGCTGTTTATTCGACCATGTTAAAAAAGAAATGAGAATTTATAAAGAGGAAATATTTGGACCAGTATTATCTGTGGTTCGAGTAAAAACTTTTGAGGATGCAGCAAATTTAATAAATGATCATGAATATGGAAATGGGGTGAGCATTTACACAAGAGATGGAGATGCTGGAAGAACTTTTGCGAGTAAGATTCAGGTTGGAATGGTAGGTATTAATGTGCCAATTCCTGTACCAATGGCCTTTCACAGTTTTGGTGGATGGAAAAGATCTTTATTTGGAGATAGTGCAATGCATGGTATGGAGGGTATAAAATTTTATACAAAATTAAAAACAATAACTTCAAGATGGCCCTCAGGCATCAGGTCAAATGCAGAATTTGTGATGCCAACAATGAAATAAAAAAAATGACAAAAAAAAATAGCAAAATATCATTAATTGGTGCAGGTCAAATTGGAGGAACATTAGCTCACTTAATGGGAACAAAAGAATTGGTTGATGAAGTAGTTTTATTCGATGTAGCAAGTGGAATTGCCAAAGGAAAAGCTTTGGATATTGCCCAATCTTCATCTGTAGATGGATTTAATGTGAAATTTTCTGGGACTGATAATTACAAAGATATTGAGGGATCAGATGTAGTAATAATTACTGCTGGAGTTCCAAGAAAACCTGGTATGAGTAGAGATGATTTATTAGGTATTAATTTAAAAATAATTAAACAAGTTGCAAATGGAGTAAAAGAAAATGCTCCTGATGCCTTTGTAATTTGTATAACTAATCCACTTGATGTAATGGTAATGGCATTCCAAAAATTTTCAGGTTTACCATCTAACAAAGTTGTTGGAATGGCTGGTATTTTAGATAGCTCGAGATTCAAATTATTTTTATCTTTAGAATTTGATGTGCCAGTAAAAGAGATAGATGCGATGGTTATGGGAGGACATGGAGATACAATGGTTCCTCTTCCAAGATTTACCAAAGTATCTGGAAAACCTTTATTAGATTTGGTCAATGACGGAAAAATTTCAAAAGAAAGATTAGAAGAAATAAATCAACGAACTCGAGATGGTGGAGCTGAAATAGTAAAATTTTTAGAAAAGGGTTCTGCCTTTTATGCACCTGCAGCCTCCGGAATTGAAATGGCTAAAGCTTATCTCAATGATGAAAAAAAAATGCTTCCGTGTGCAGCTCAATTAAATGGTGAGTATGGAATAAAAGATATTTATGCTGGTGTGCCAATTATCATTGGAAAAAGTGGAGTTGAAAAAATAGAAGAAATTAACTTAGACGAAAAAGAAAAGTCTGAATTTTTACATTCAGTTGAAGCGGTAAAAAAACTATGGGAAGCGGCTTCTAAAATCGATCCTGATTTAGCTAAAAAATGAATATTCACGAACACCAAGCTAAACAAATCTTAAAAGAGTTTGGTGCAGTTGTCCCAGAGGGAGTTTTTGCGTTTACTGTTCAAGATTTAATTGAAAAATGTAAAAAACTAAAAACTGACAAATATGTCTTAAAAGCACAAATCCATGCAGGTGGAAGAGGGAAAGCGGGAGGAGTAAAAATCTTAAATAATTTAGATGAATTAGAAAAATCAGCCAATGAACTTCTTGGGAAAAAATTAATCACGCATCAAACTGGGCCAGAAGGTAGAGAAGTAAAAAGACTTTATGTTGAAACTTCTTCTAATATAGAAAAAGAATTTTATTTATCATGTTTAATTGATAGAGCCACATCTAAAATTGCATTTATTTCTAGCAATGAGGGAGGGATGGATATTGAAGAAGTAGCAGCAAAATCCCCAGACAAAATTTTGACTAACAAAGTTGATTTTACAGAAGAAATTTCTGATGCAGAGTGTAAAAAGATAATTAAAATTTTCGATCTAGAGGATAGTTCAAAAATGGAGGCTATTTCTTTGATTAAATCTATTTATAAAATGTTTGTTAAAAGGGACGCAAATATGGTTGAAGTTAATCCATTAATTTTAACTAAAGAAAAAAAGATTGTTTGTCTAGACGCAAAAATAAATTTTGATAGCAATGCTTTATTTAGACATCCAGAGATTTTAAATCTTAGAGATCTAAATGAGGAAGACCCTATAGAGATCGAAGCTAGTAAACACGATTTAGCTTATATAAAATTAGATGGAAGTATTGGTTGTATGGTAAATGGAGCTGGTTTAGCAATGGCTACAATGGATATAATAAAGTTATACGGAGAAGAGCCAGCGAATTTTCTAGATGTTGGTGGAGGAGCGTCAAAGGAGAAAGTTTCTGCAGCATTTAAAATAATTTTATCAGATAAAAATGTTAAAGGTATTTTAATCAATATTTTTGGTGGCATCATGAGATGTGATGTTCTTGCTCAAGGTGTGGTTGATGCAGCAAAAGAAATCAATATCAATGTTCCTTTGGTAGTGAGATTAGCTGGCACAAATTTTAAAGAAGGAAAAACTATATTAGACAATTCTGGATTAAAACTTATCTCTGCTGAAAATTTAGATGATGCAGCAAATAAAATTGTTAAGGCCATAAAATAATGTCAGTTCTTGTAAATAAAGAAACTAGGTTAATTTGTCAGGGTTTTACTGGTTCGCATGGAACATTTCATTCTGAGCAAGCAATTAAATATGGAACAAAATTAGTAGGTGGAGTCACTCCTAAAAAAGGAGGACAAAAACATTTAGGATTACCAGTTTTTAATACAGTTAAAGAGGCTAAAAACTCTGAGGGCGCCAACGCCACGATGATATATGTGCCAGCGAAGTTTGCTGCTGCAGCAATCATTGAGGCAATAGAGGCATCAATCGAGTTAATTGTTTGCATTACTGAAGGAATCCCAATTCAAGATATGTTGAGGGTTAAACAGAAATTACTAAAATCAAATTCCAGATTAATTGGACCTAATTGTCCAGGAATAATAACTCCTGATGAATGTAAAATTGGTATTATGCCAGGCAATATCCACAAAAAAGGTTCAGTTGGTATTGTCTCTAGATCTGGGACTTTAACCTATGAGGCAGTTGCTCAAACCACAGAAAATGGATTAGGTCAATCTACTTGTATAGGTATTGGTGGAGATCCAATAAATGGTACAAATTTTATTGATTGCTTAGATTTATTTTTGAATGATGACGAAACAGAGTCAATTTTAATGATAGGAGAAATCGGAGGAACAGCCGAAGAGGAAGCAGCAGAATTTATTCAAAATCACAAAATAAAAAAACCAATTGTTGGCTTTATAGCTGGTATAACAGCACCACCTGGTCGTAGAATGGGCCATGCTGGTGCAATCATTTCTGGGGGCAAAGGTGGTGCTAAAGATAAGATTAAAAAGATGGAAGATTGTGGAATAACAATAGCAAATTCTCCCTCCAAAATTGGAAAAACATTGTTCGATAAATTGTCTGATTGAAAAATTTCTTAGTCAGTTTATATTGATTAAACATAATGTCTTCCTCTAAAAATTTAGAATTTAAAAAAACAGCCTTTCTCAATAAATCAAACAGTGCTTTCATCGAAGAAATGTACTTAAAATTTGTAAATAATGATCCTGAATTACCTGACAGCTGGAGAAAATATTTTAAAGAAGTTGGAGATGAAGATGATATAATTATAAATGAAATCAACGGTCCTTCGTGGAGTCCTTCTAAGAAAGTTTCAATAAATAAAAAGGAAAATTTTGTAAATCAAATCACAGAACAAAATAATGATGATATAATTAGATCAAACACAAATTCAATTAAAGCCGTTGCGATGATCAGATCATATAGACAAAGAGGTCATCTAATTGCAAAGCTTGACCCATTAGGATTGTTAAAATCAGATTATTTAGAGGAACTTCATCCAGAGTCTTATGGATTTAAAAAAGAAGATTATCAAAAGAAAATTTTCTTAGACAATGTCACTAATAAGCAATATTCAAATATTAATGAAATATTAAAATTCTTAAAAGAAAAGTATTGTGGTTCTTTAGGTTATGAATATATGCATATTTCAAATCCTACTGAGAGAAAATGGTTTAGAGATCGTGTTGAAAAAGCAGATGATTTTAATTTTACACAAAATGGTAAAGAGGCAATTCTTAACAAATTGATTCAAGCTGAGGGTTTTGAAAAATTTCTTCATACAAAATATGTTGGGACTAAAAGATTTGGTCTTGATGGCGGTGAAAGCTTAATTCCTGCACTTGAACAAATAATTAAAATTGGTGGTCAGTCAAATGTTAAAGAAGTTAAAATCGGGATGTCTCATAGAGGTCGACTAAATGTATTAGCTAATGTTCTTCAAAAATCTTACAAAAGAATATTTAATGAGTTTGCAGGAGAAATAAGTTCAAAGTCTAAAGATGATACTGGAGATGTTAAATATCATTTAGGTGCTTCATCTAATAGAGAGTTTGATGGAAATTCAGTTCATGTGAGTTTGACAGATAATCCTTCACATTTAGAAGCAGTCAATCCAGTCGTTTTAGGTCAAACTAGAGCAAAACAATTTTTTCATAAAGATAAAGAGAGAAAAAAAGTAATTCCGATTCTTATTCATGGAGATGCAGCCTTCGCTGGACAAGGAGTAGTAGCTGAATGTTTTGCAATGTCTGGTCTTCCAGGACATAATACAGGTGGCACAATTCATATTATAGTAAACAACCAAATAGGTTTTACAACAAGTCCAAGATTTGCAAGATCTTCACCATATCCTTCTGATATAGCAAAAATGGTTGAGGCACCAATTATTCATGTGAATGGTGATGATCCAGAGGCGGTTGTTTATGCAGCAAGAATTGCAACAGACTTTAGGTTAAAATTTAATAGAGACGTTGTCATTGATTTGATTTGTTATAGAAGATTTGGACATAATGAGGGAGATGAGCCTTCATTCACTCAGCCTTTAATGTATAAAAAGATAAGATCTCATCCCTCAACTATCAAAGTTTATGGTGAAAAACTAGTAAGCGAAGGATCAATTACAAATGATTATTTAAATAATTCCATTAAAAAATTTAAGGATTTATTAGATGACCAATTTAAAAATGCAAAAAATTATAAACCAAAAATAGAATGGTTTGAGGGGACATGGTCAAGATATAGACCAGAGCGAGGAAAAGACAAAAGAGGAGTTACAGGCTCTGACACTAAAAAATTAAGAAATATTTCTGATAAAATAAATACAATACCGACTGAAATAAACATTCACAAAACAATTACAAAAATTTTAGAAAATCGTAAAGTTTCAGTTTCTAATGGTAAAGGAATAGATTGGTCTACTGCGGAGTCATTAGCTTTTGGTTCATTATTGGAGGAAGGTTATCCAGTAAGACTTGTAGGTCAAGATTCAGGAAGAGGTACATTTAGTCAAAGACATTCTGTTTTAAGAAATCAAATAGATAATTCGAGATATATCCCTTTAAATAATATTTCAAATAAACAAAAAAATTTTGAAATAGTAGATAGTTTTTTATCGGAATTAGCTGTTCTAGGATTTGAATATGGATATAGTTTAGTTGAACCTAATACTCTTACTATCTGGGAGGCTCAATTTGGAGATTTTGCTAATGGTGCGCAAGTAGTTATCGATCAATTCATAGCTTCTGGTGAACGAAAATGGTCAAGAGCCTCTGGTCTAGTAATGTTGTTACCACATGGATATGAGGGTCAAGGACCTGAACATTCATCAGCGAGGTTAGAAAGGTTTTTACAATTATGTTCAAATGATAATATGCAAGTCATGAATTGCACAACTCCTGCAAATTATTTCCATGCTTTGAGGAGACAAATGCATAGAGACTTTAGAAAACCATTAATTATTATGACACCTAAATCTTTATTACGTCATAAACATTGTGTTTCAAATTTGGATGATTTTAGTAAAAAAAATTCATTTCATAGAGTTTTATGGGATCATGCTATTGATCCAAAAGTAAAAGGATTTATTAAACTAAAAAAACCGAAAAAAATTGAAAAAGTGATTCTTTGTTCAGGAAAAGTTTACTTTGATTTACTTGAAGCAAGAGAAAAGATAAAAAAAAACAACGTAGTGTTATATAGGATTGAACAACTCTACCCTTTTCCTGCAAAAGCACTTGCTAATGAGCTCAAACCATATGCAAAAAATGCAAAATTTTATTGGTGTCAAGAAGAACCTAAAAATATGGGTGCTTGGTTTTCAGTCAGAGATTATATTCAATGGACATTAGATAATATAAAGGCTAAAGATAATATAATTTCTTATATTGGAAGAAGTCCAGATGCATCACCTGCAACAGGATATGCCAAGAGACATGTTTCTCAACAACAAGAAATTATAAAGAAAGTTTTTGAATAAATATTAATGAGTGAAAAGATATTAGTTCCAGTTCTTGGGGAAAGTATCACAGAGGCAACAGTCTCTAAGTGGTTAAAAAATGAAGGTGACCCCGTTGAAGCTGATGAACCACTTGTTGAACTAGAAACTGATAAAGTAAATTTAGAGGTGCCTTCACCGGTGTCTGGTATTCTTACAAAAATAAATTCAAAAAATGGATCGGTCGTTGAAGTTGGTGCTGATTTAGGATCTGTTTCCGAGAGTGAGACTAAATCTAGAGAAAATCAGGAAATTAAAAAGATACAACCCACTGTGAAAGTTGATAAGGAAAATTTGATAGATGAAGACGATAAAGATGAGGAGATGGAAGTTTTTCAGGATAATGTTGAAGAGGAGAAACCATTAGTTCTTACTAAAGAGGTAGAACCTTCAAAAGTAGAAGCTGAAATAAAAATCGATGAAACTTTGTCCCCAGCAGTAAGAAAAATCGTGACTGAAAATAAAATAGATATCAGTTCTGTCAAAGGTTCAGGAAAAGATGGCAGAGTTTTAAAAGGTGATCTAATAAATTTAATGGGCGTCAATCCTCCTCCATCTGAAAGAAAAATAAAATATGGTCAAGAAGAAAGAATTAAAATGACCAGGTTAAGACAAACCATTGCTAAAAGATTAAAACAAGCACAGGATAATGCAGCTCTACTGACAACATTTAATGAAGTTGATATGTCAAATGTAATGATGATGAGAAAAGAAAATCAAGATGATTTTCAAAATCGCTATGGTGTAAAATTAGGTTTTATGTCTTTTTTTGTTAAAGCAAGCATAGTAGCATTAAAAAATTTCCCAGCGATAAACGCTGAAATTGAAGGTGATACAATTGTTTATAAAAATTATTATAATATTAGTTTTGCAGTTGGCACTGAAAAAGGATTGGTCGTTCCAGTCCTAAAAAATGCAGATGAATTATCTTTTGCAGATATTGAGAAAAATATCAAAGATATCTCTGAAAAAGCAAAAAATGGAAAACTTACTATTGAAGATCTTCAAGGGGGAACTTTCACTATAAGTAATGGTGGTGTTTATGGTTCAATGCTTTCAACTCCTATTCTTAATCTTCCGCAATCAGGTGTCTTGGGTATGCACAATATAGTTGATAGACCAATCGTAGTTGATGGAGAAATCAAGATCAGACCCATAATGTACTTGGCATTATCATACGATCATAGAATTGTTGATGGTAAAGAGTCTGTTTCTTTTTTAAAAATGATCAAAGAAAATTTAGAGGAACCAAGAAGGCTATTTTTAGATATTTAAATGACAGATAAATTTCAAGCAGTAGTAATTGGCGGAGGACCTGGAGGTTATGTTTGTGCAATAAGATTGGCACAATTAGGCCTTAAAACTGCATGTATAGAGTCTAGGGGTTCACTGGGTGGTACTTGTTTGAATGTTGGATGCATACCTTCTAAAAGTTTATTAAATTTATCTGAGGAGTTTCATAACGCACAAAGTCTATCAAATAAAGGAATTGAAATTGGTGAAGTAAAATTAAACTTGTCAAAAATGATGAAGAATAAGGATAAAGCAGTTACGATTTTGACCAAAGGAGTAGAATTCCTTCTTAAAAAAAATAAAGTCACATATTTTAAAGGCACTGGAAGTTTCAAATCTAAAAATGATATTGTAATCAAAGATAACAATAGTAAAGAGACAATTATACAAACTGAAAATACTATAATTGCAACTGGTTCAGTTCCAGTATCATTACCAGGCATTGAAATTGATGAAAAAGTAATTGTTTCATCCACTGGAGCACTTAAGTTAGAACAAGTCCCCAAAAGAATGATTGTGGTTGGTGGAGGATATATAGGTTTAGAGATGGGGTCTGTATGGTCTAGACTTGGTTCAGAAGTTCATGTAGTTGAGTTTTTAGATCATATTACACCAGGTATGGATAAAGAGATTTCTAGTGAGTTTATGAAAATTTTAAAAAAACAAGGTATCAATTTTCATATGCAGCATAAAGTAGAGAAAATTAAAAAGAATAACAATAATGCAATTGTTTCAACTTTAAACGAAAATGGTACCAAAAAAGATTTTGAATGTGATGTAGTATTAATATCTGTTGGTCGAAAGCCAAATACAGAGGGACTAAATCTTCAAAAAATTGGTGTGGAATTAGATGAAAAAAAGAGAGTAAAAACAGACAAAAATTTTAAAACTAATCAAAATAATATTTATGCGATAGGAGATGTAATAAGCGGTCCCATGTTAGCTCACAAAGCCGAGGATGAGGGAATTGCAGTTGCAGAAAATATAGCAGGTCAATCAGGTCATGTTAACTATGATACTATCCCAGGTGTGATTTATACTAGTCCGGAAGTTGCTTCTATTGGAAAAACAGAGGAGCAATTAAAAGAACTGAAAATAAATTATAAAATTGGAAAATTTTCATTTATGGCCAACTCTAGAGCAAAAGCCATTGATGACACAGAGGGTTTTGTAAAAATTCTTGCTGATGAAAAAACTGATAAAGTATTAGGCGCACACTTAATTGGACCTCATGCTGGTGAATTAATTGGAGAAATTGGTATTGCTATGGAATTTGGTGCTAGCTCCGAGGATATTGCAAGAACTTGTCATGCCCATCCTACTTTTTCAGAAGCAGTGAAAGAGGCGGCTTTATCTGTAGATAAAAGAGCAATACACTCTTAATAATTTTTCATATTATCTAAATATGAATTTTCCGATTCTTTTGCCCAACATATTTAACCATCCTTTTACCTATAAAAGTGATATAAAATTAAGCATTGGCGATTTTGTTGAAGTTCCTTTTGGAAAAACAAAAATTATCGGAGTTGTGTGGGATAATTTTGAAAAAAATCAGAATAAAAATTTTAAGATTAAAAAGATTATCAGAAAGTTAGAAATTCCAAAATTAAAAAAAAAAACAATAAATTTTTTAAATTGGTTTTCAGAATATAATATTGTTCCAAAAGGAATGGCACTCAAATTAACTTTATTGAGTGGAAGACCAGTAAAAAAACTTGATAATAAATTTTATAAAGATTTTCCTTTTAAGTTAAAAAAAAATTCATTTGAATTGAACGTAGAACAAAAAGAGTCTCTTAAGGAGATGAATAATATGAATAAAAAGTTCAATGTTCATGTTTTGCAGGGAACGACTGGTTCAGGTAAAACTATTGTATATTTTGAAACTTTAAAGCATATCTTGCAAAAAGGTTATCAAGGATTAATAATGTTGCCAGAGATTGGGTTAACCAATCAATTTGAAAAAAAATTTTTTGAATTTTTTGGTTTCAAAGCAGCAATTTGGCACTCTGGTATAACAAAAAAAAATAAAGAAATTATTTGGAGTGGAATTACGAATGGTGAAATAAGTGTTGTTATTGGGGCAAGATCATCTTTATTTTTACCATTTAAAAATTTAGGGTTAATAATAGTTGATGAAGAGCATGATCAATCTTACAAACAAGATGAAGGGATAATATTTAATGCTCGAGATATGGCTATCTCTAGGGCATCATTTGAAAATATTCCAATAAATTTAATCACTTCTGTTCCATCAATAGAAACATACGAAAATATAAAGAAAAAAAAGTACACTTGTTCAAAACTTGTTCGAAGATATCAAAATGCTTCTTTACCTAAATATGAAATAATTAATTTGAATAATGTAAAAATGGATAAACAATCTTGGCTTTCTAAAGAGATAATTCAAAAAGTAAATTTTCACCTTAAAAAGAATGATCAAGTTTTATTTTTTCTAAATAGAAGAGGATTTTCACCAAGTGTTTTATGCAAAAAATGTTTTAATAATTTCCCATGTCCAAATTGCTCAATAAATTTAGTTTATCACAAAAATAAAAATAATTTATTGTGCCATTACTGTGGATTTAAAAGTTTTTTGAAAAGAGAATGTTCTAAAGAAGGAATTTGTGAATTTATATTTTGTGGTCCTGGTGTGGAAAGAATCTCAGAAGAAGTAAAAAAAAGTTTTCCATCAAAAAAAATTGAAATTTTTTCGAGTGATACAATGAATAAAAAAAGCTCAAAAGAAAAATTAGAAAAAATAATCAATAATGAAATTGAAATTTTAGTTGGAACACAACTAATTTCTAAAGGTTTTCATTTTCCAAAATTAAATTGTATTGTTGTAGTTGATATTGATTTATCACTAATGGGTCATGACTTAAGAAGTGCAGAGAAAAATTTACAATTATATCATCAGTTATCAGGTAGAGCCGGAAGAACAGGAAGTCCGTCTACTATTTATTTTCAAACTTATAATTTTGATACAAAATTGATTGATGATATTACAAATAAAAATCCAGAAATTTTTCTTGATAAAGAAATAGAAATTAGAAAAAAAAATAATTTGCCTCCATTTCAAAGATTTATTTCTTTGATTTTGACAGGTAATAAGGAAAATGAATTAGAAAAAGAAGCTTTAAAATTCAAACTATTCATTTCTAATAATATTAATGGAAAAATTTTAGGTCCAGTAAGCGCTCCTATCTTTAAATTAAAGAGCAAATATCGTGTGCGATTACTTATAAGAGGTGCTAAAACTCTTCAATTACAAAATAGTTTAGCATCAATAATTCCAAAATATAAATTTTCCTCAGGAATAAAACTTTCAGTTGATGTTGATCCAATTAGCTTTAATTAATGCTCAAAAAAACTAATTTTTAGCTAATGTGTTACTTGAAGACTATAAAGGCATGTGCTAATTAAATCGTGATTTTAAATTAATCATATTCATTTGAAGGGTAAAAATTGAGT
>CABYFA010000012.1 GCA_902518155.1 uncultured Pelagibacteraceae bacterium | reverse complement strand
TAATTGAGAAGACGAAATATTGACTTTATTAAAATAAACAAATTTTAATTTCTCACTATTAAGGGTTTTATATGTCTTTGAATTTAATGATTTTTTCTTATATCCATATCTATCAAAAACTAAGATATTACATTTTTCTGAAATTTGTTTCCATTTATGCCATTTATGGAAATTAACTAAATTATCTGCACCCATTAAGAAGAAAATTTCATTCTTTTTATTTTTGTTGAAGTAATTTATAAGATTTATTGTTTTATTTGATTTAATTTTATTTTCATAAAATTTGACCTCAATAAATTTATTTTTTTTTATAATCTTTTTACATCCTTTAATTCTAGATTGCAGGCTTAAAGAACTTTTAATTTTAAAAGGATTTTTTTTTGTTATGGCCCATATAATCTTTTCAAGTTTAAATCTTTTTACTGCTTCTTTGGATATAGCTAGATGACCATTGTGAGCAGGATCAAACGAACCACCTAAAATTCCAATTTTTTTTTTTTTCAAATTCAAATTACTTCCTTACTTGGCCTTTGCTGGTGACTTGATATTTATAGGAAATAAGTTGATTAAGTCCTACGGGACCTCTAGGTGGAAGTGTGTTGGTTGAGATCCCCACTTCGCCACCAAACCCAAATTCACCTCCATCTGCAAATTGTGTTGAAGTATTGTGCATAGCTATTGAACTTTTTACCTCATTTAAAAATTTTTTTGCTGCTTTTTTGTTTTGAGTAATAATACAATCGGTATGCATGGTTCCGTATTTGTTAATATGCGCTATAGCCTCATCTATATTTTTTACTGATTTCACAGATACAACAGGTGACAAATATTCTTTTGACCAATCTTTTATCGAAGCTTTCTGAATTTTTTTATTATAAAGTTTTCTTATCTTATTATCACCAATAATTTTACATCCATTTTCCTCTAAATTTTTTAAGATTTTATTTCCAAATTTCTTGATTATTTTTTCGTGTAAAAGAATCGTTTCGGTTGCTCCACATATTGCGGTATTCCTCATTTTGGCATTTTGAATTACTTTATTCGCAATCTTAGGATTTGCATTTTTATCTACATAAGAATGACAAACACCTTCCAAATGACCAATTGTTGGAACAGATGACAAATCCTGTACTTTTTTAACTAAACTTTTTCCACCTCTTGGAATTATTACGTCAATAAATTTATTCATTTTTTGTAGAAGAAAATCAACAACACTTCTTTTTTTAAGTTTTAAAAACTGAACAAAATTTTCATCAACATTATTTTTCTTTAGTGATTCTCTAAAGAATTTTGTGAGAATAAGATTAGAATAATAAGCTTCAGATCCACCTTTTAAAATGACAGCATTCCCAGACTTAAAACATAACGATGCAACATCTGTTGTAACATTGGGTCTACTTTCGTAAATAACGCCAATTACACCAATAGGTATAGATACTTTTGATATTACCAAACCATTTGGCCTTTTCCATTTTTCCAAAATGATATTTGTAGGATCCCTTAAACTAATAATTTTTTTTATAGAATTGGTTATCGCAATTATTTTTTTGTCATTTAATATTAATCTTTGGATTAAATTATTTTTAATACCTTTTTTGTAGGCATTCTTAATATCTTTTTTATTTTCATTAATTATTAATTTTTTGTTTTTTAAGATTAGAAGACGATAATCTTTTAGAACTTCGTCCTTTTTTTTTGTACTTAACTTTTTATTAATAGCTTTTTTTGATTTTTTTCCGATATCAGTTAGTAGCTTTTGCATTAAACCTCGACCATATCATCTTTATGAACAACTTCAGATTTTGTTATATATCCTAGTTTTTTTTCAATCTCATTTGAGTGACAACCCATTATCTTATTTATTTCTTCAGAAGAAAAAGAGCTTAGACCTCTCGCAAATTCTTTATTTTTAGTATCTAGAATCTTTATATGATCACCTTTGTTAAATTTCCCTGATAAATTAATAATCCCTGCTGCCAATAAACTTTTACCACCAACTAGTGCTTTTTTAGCACCATCATCTATGACAAGAGTCCCCTTTGGTGAAATAGAACTTATTATCCATTTTTTTCGTGCATGTAATTTAGATATTCTTGACTCAAATAAAGTACAAATATTCTTTTTTTCAATTTGTTGTATTGGATTTAAATATAATCCGTTTGCAATAATCATATTGCAACCTGCCAAATTACAAATCTTAGCAGCTTCAATTTTGGTATTCATTCCACCCTTACCAAACTCTGTTACCCCTTTTATGTAAATTTTTTTTATTTCTTTGTCTAGATTATTCACCTTTTTTATTAATTTCGCGTCTTTAAATAATTTTGGATTTTTTGTGAAAAGACCATCTACATCAGATAATAATATTAAAGTATCGGCATTAGTTATCTGTGCAACACGAGAGGCAAGTCTATCATTATCACCATATTTTATTTCTGACGTTGCAATTGTATCATTTTCATTAACGATGGGTATGTAATCTAACTTAAATAAGTTCTCAAATGTCCTTTTAGCATTTATTGATCTTCTTCTCTCCTCGGTATCATCCAAAGTTAGCAAAATTTGTGAAATATTAATCTTTAATTTTGAAAAAGTTTGAGAAAATAAATTCATAAGTTCGATTTGACCTACAGAGGCTATCGCTTGACTTTTATCAAGCTTTAAATTTGATTTATTGTAATTCATTTTTTTACATCCAAGTGCAATTGCTCCAGAACTTACAATGATAATCTTTTTATTTTTAGATTTTAGTTTTTGAATATCTTTAGCAAAAGAAGAAAGCCATTTTTTTCTTATCTTTTTTTTATTATCTACAATCAGTGATGATCCAATTTTTATTACTATAATTTTCGAATTTTTAAGATGCATAACCAACTAATTTTGCTTTAATTTTGGAAATATATTTTTTCTTTATTATGGAAATTGTAATAATTTCTGATTTAGTGATTTTTTTTAAATTTTTCTCAATTTTTTTCATTTCTTTATCGTCAATTAAATCAGTTTTATTTAAAACAATAAGCTCTCTTTTTTTTGCAAGTTTGGAACTATAGCTCTTTAATTCTTTTTTTACCTGATTGTAACTTTTTTTTATATCATCGTTTGTGATATCGATCATGTGTAAAAGAGATTTACACCTCTCTATGTGTTTTAAAAATTGTATTCCTAAACCAGTTCCTTTATGTGCTCCTTCTACTAATCCAGGAATGTCTGCAATTGTAACTTCTTTATCATCATAGCTTGCCACACCAAGATTAGGATTTAGTGTTGTAAATTCATAATTTGCAATTTTAGGATTAGCATTAGTAATAGCTGCTAGTAAGCTTGATTTACCAGCATTAGGTAATCCTATTATTCCAACATCTGCAATTGTTTTTAATTGAAGCCATATGGTAAATTCTTCACCTCGAGTACCTTTAGTAAATTTTCTTGGAGCTCTATTTGTTGAACTTTTGAATCTAGTATTGCCTAAACCACCTTTACCACCTGCAGCAGCCACAAATTCCTCTCCAATTTTTATAAAGTCAAAAATTAAGGTTTTATTATCTTCTTCAAAAACCTGAGTACCTAACGGAACTTTGAGAATGAGATCATCTCCACTTTTACCAGTCCGGTTTTGTCCAGCACCATTGTTGCCTCTTTTTGCTTTATGGTGTTGTTGATATCTAAAATCGATTAAAGTATTTAAATTTCTCTCAGCTTTTAAAATTACCGAACCACCTTTACCACCATCACCACCGTCTGGTCCGCCATACTCGATAAATTTTTCTCTTCTAAAACTTGGAGAGCCATCACCCCCATTGCCAGCTTTAATATAAATTTTTACTTGATCTAAGAATTTCATAATACAACGCTATTTTGAGTTGTAATATTAATTGGGTTTTACTGAAACAAAAGTTCTATCGGATTTTGTTTTTTTAAAAACAACTTTACCTTTTATTACTGAAAAAATTGAGTGATCTTTACCCATACCCACATTTTCTCCTGGAAATATCTTAGTACCTCTTTGTCTAACAATTATGTTGCCAGGAATAACATTTTGACCACCATATTTTTTTACACCAAGTCTTCTGCCGGCACTATCTCTACCGTTCCTTGATGATCCACCAGCTTTTTTCGTAGCCATATTTTATTCCTTTATTTACTTAATTCCTTTTTTTCAGAATCTTTTTTTGTTGGTTTAGAAATCTTCTCAGCTTCAGATAAAATCTTACCATCTTTTGAAAAAATTTTATTTATTCTAATCATAGAATATTCTTGTCTATGACCGTTTTTTCTTCTTGAGTTTTGTCTTCTTCTCTTTTTAAAAATAAGTACAGTTCTATTTTTGCTGTTTTTTATTAGGTTTGCTTCAACTTTGGCACCTTGAATTGTTGGCGAACCAATTTCTATTACTTTATTATCACCATATGCCAATATATCCTTAAACTCAATTTTAGTGTCGGATTTTGAATTTGGTAATTTTTCAATTTTTAAAATTTCACCAGACTTCACTTTATATTGTTTACCACCCGATTGTATAACTGCGTATGACATAATATAGATTTTTTATCAGGCAATATAGTCAGGGCATTTCTTTAGTCAAGCTTATTAACTAAAAATTATCCTTTAAATCTCTCAATTTTGAAAAACTTTCTAAATCTTTTGCTTTAAGAAATATATTACATTCTAATTCATCAGCTAAAGTACTTGGTATTGTTGGTAATGCATTTTTAAGTTTCTTGTTAATCTCTAGTATTTTATTTTTTAATTTTAAATTACCAGAGTCATTGGCGATACAAAAATTTGAGTTTTGTAAAGTGTATTCATGGCCACAATATATTTCTGTATCTTTTGGTAATGATTTAATTTTTTTGAGTGAATTATACATTTGTTCGTAGGTGCCTTCAAAAATTCTGCCACATCCTAAAGAGAATAGAGTATCACCTGTGAAAATTTTTTTTTCTTTGAAAAAATGAAAAGCGATATGACCAGATGTATGACCTGGAACATGATAAATTTTTGCCTCAAAATTGTCTTGTTTCCATATTTGGTTGTCTTCTAGAGATATATCAATCTCAGGTATGCGATTTTTATCTCCAATAAATCCAACCACCTTAGAATTATATTTTTTTTTTAATCCAATATTTCCACCCACATGATCGTAATGATGGTGTGTATTAAGTATGAATTTTAAATTTATTTTTGAGTTATCAAGATAATTAATTATTGGTGCAGACTCGCTAGGGTCAATAACACAAGCAGTTTGATTTTCTTCATCAATAATTAAGTAGCTATAATTATCCTGTAGACATTTAATAATTTCAATTTTCATTTATTTTTCTATTAAAAATATACCAAGTTCTCCAAATAAATTTTTAAAAATAAGATTTGAGTTGTTAATATCAGAAACATTTTCATTAATTAATGCTAAAGATTTAAAAATTTTAAAGTTAATAATCTTAGAAAATCTGACAAAATCTTTTATCGTGCACATATGAATGTTTGGTGTGTTATACCAATCATGAGGTAAAGAGTTTGTAATTGGCATTGTTCCTTTGAATAATAAATTTAATCTTACTTTCCAATGCCCAAAATTTGGAATAGTTACTATAGCTTTGTTACCAACTCGTAAAAGCTCTCTAATTACAGTCTCAGGATTTATAAAAGCTTGTAAAGTTTGTCCAAGAACAACATACTCAAAAGAGTCATTTGGAAATTGCTTTAAATCAAATTCTGCATTCCCCTCAATAACAGTCAGCCCTTTAGCAATACAAATTTGCACTTTTTCTTTTGAAATCTCAATTCCTCTGATATTAGCGTTTTTATTTGTCTTTAAAAATTCCATTAAAGTTCCATCATCACATCCTACATCAAGAACTTTTGCATCTTTCTCAATCAAATCTGAAATAATTTTATATTCTGGTTTCATGAATTTTTTTCTGCATAAGATTTATCTAAAAAATTTTTTAGAGCTTTTAAGAAATCAGGGACATTAAGCAAAAAAGAATCGTGGCCTTTATCAGACTCAATTTCAACAAAACCAACATTTGCACCAACTGCGTTTAAGGCAATTACAATGTCTTTATTTTCCTGTGTTGGATAAAGCCAATCTGAGGTAAAAGATATTATAAAAAATTTCGCTTTTGTATTTTTAAAAGCATCAGATAAATTTCCATTAAATTGTTTTACTAAATCAAAATAATCCATTGCTCTAGTAATATACAAATAGCTATTCGCATCGAACCGATCTACAAATACCGAACCTTGGTATCTAAGATAACTTTCAATTTGAAAGTCAGCATCAAAACCAAATTTTAAATCATCTCTTTCTTGGAGTTTTCTACCAAATTTTTCTTGAAGCCCTTTTTTTGAGAGATAAGTAATATGTGCTGCCATTCTAGCTACAGCTAATCCTTTATCGGGTACAATATTTTTTGAATTATAATCTCCATCAGACCAATTATGATCTGCCGCAATGGCTTGTCTGCCAAGTTCATTAAAAGCAATATTTTGCGCAGAATGGCTTGAAGTACAAGCAATTGGTATTGCTGTTTTAGCTTTATCAGGATAATTACTAATAAATTGTAGTACTTGCATTCCACCCATTGAACCACCTACAACTGAAAAAAGTTTTTTTATTCCAAAAAAATCCAACAAATTAATTTGTGCATTCACCATGTCATTAATTGTGATGACTGGAAAATCTGTTCCGTAAATTTTTTTTGTCTTGGGATTTTCATGGCTAGGCCCAAAAGATCCCATACACCCACCTATTACATTTGCACAGATTACAAAATACTTATCTGTATCTATCGACTTGCCAGAGCCTACCGCATAAGACCACCAACCATCCTTTTTGGTCACTGGATTTATACCTGTTACAAATTGATCACCTGTTAAAGCATGAAATACTAAAATTGCGTTATCTTTTTCATTATTGAGTGAGCCATAAGTTTCATACGCTAAAGGAAAATTATTAATAGTCTGACCACAATCTAATTTGAGTGGTTTTTCAACAATCAACGTTTTTATATTTTGTTTTATATTCATAATAAAAGCTGAAAGTTGAATTGTGAGAAAAAAAACTTTTTTAGCGGTTTTTTTAAAGCGCTCGCAATTCAGGTAAATCAGCGCATAAATTTTGTACTAGAAGTTATTTAGTATGTCAATTTTTAAAAATAATTACACTTAAACTATATAAAAAAATGTTTTTTTATTTATAAAGAGCATAAAATTTATAAAAGTTGGCTACCATGAGATTTAAGAAATTAAATATTGAAACCTATGAGCCTGGTAAATCCAGTCTTAAGAGATTTCATCAAGTTATAAAGCTATCTGCAAATGAGTCAGCCTTAGGTGTCAGCTCAAAGGCTAAAAAGATTTTGTCTAATAAAAATTTAAGTTTTTTTAGGTACCCAGATGGCAAGTCTAATGCCTTAAGAAGACAAATATCTAAAAAGTTTAAATGCAATGAAGATAGAATTATTTGTGGCGCTGGATCTGATGAGGTTATTCAAATGCTATGTCAATTATTTTTGAGTCCCAAGGATGAAGTTATTCTTCCTCAGTATAGTTTTTTAATGTACAGGATATATGCTAAAATAGTTGGTGCAAAAGTTATTTTTGCTAAAGAAAATAATTTCAAAGTATCAATTCCAGAAATTATTAAAAATGTTTCAAAAAAAACAAAAATTGTTTTTTTAGCAAATCCTAATAATCCAACTGGAACATACCTAACAAGTTCTGAGCTTTTAGAACTTAGAAAAAAATTGAGAAAAAATATTCTGCTAGTAGTGGATGATGCATATGCAGAATATATGAAAAATAATGATTATAAAAGTGGATTAAAATTATTTAAAAATAAACAAAATGTCTTTATTTTAAGAACATTTTCTAAAATATACGGTTTATCCTCTCTAAGAGTAGGGTGGGGATATGGTTCAAAAAAAATTATTAAAGCACTTAATGTTATTAAGCCACCTTTTAATGTTAATGAGGTAGCACAAAAAGCTGCCATTGAGTCTCTTAAGGATACTAAGTTTATAACTCGTTCAGTTAAACACAATATTATTTATGCAAAAAAATTGAAAAATTTTCTTAACCAATATGGAATTATTTCAAATAATATATCGGCCAATTTTTTATTATTAAATTTTGAGAAATGTAAATTTAAAGCGAAATATTTTTATGAAAAATTAAAGATGAAAGGAATTATTTTAAGATCAACAGAAAATGGCTACAATATAAAAAATATGTTACGATTAACCATTGGATCAAAAACAGATAATTTAAAATTTATGCGAGCAGTAAAAGGAATGTTTAATTAATGAAAAATGTGCTCATCATCGGCTGTGGCTTGTTAGGATCTTCTTTAGTAAAAAGAATTGCAAAAAAAAAATTGGCAAAAAAAATTTTCATTTTTGAAAAATCTAAAAAAAATATTTCAAAGATCAAAAGACTAAAGTTGCCAGGAACTCTCGTAAATAAACTACAAGAGGTAGTTGCAAAATCAAATCTAATTATTTTTTGTACGCCAATGAGTGAATACAAAAAGATGATATTAATATTAAACAATAATTTTAATTCAAAACAAATTATTACTGATGTTGGCTCATCAAAAATAGAGTCTTCAGAAATAATTAAAAGAAATTTAAAAAAAAAAATATCCTGGATTCAAAGTCATCCTATAGCTGGATCAGAAGTAAGTGGGCCTGAGCATGGTAAGGAAAATCTGTTTGAAAATAAGTGGTGTGTGTTGATTAAAAATAAGAAAATAAATATGAAACATTTAAAATTTTTAAATTCTTTTTGGAAAAAAATGGGTTCAAAAACTGTAATTATGAATGCGGAAAGACACGATAAAATATTTTCAATTACAAGCCATTTACCCCATTTAATAGCTTACAATTTGGTTAAATCAGCTCAAGATTTTGAGAAAAAGGAAAAATATGACTTAATTAAATATAGTGCAGGTGGATTAAGAGATTTTTCAAGGATCGCTGCATCGAATGAAATTATGTGGAGAGACATTTTTTTTGATAATAGAAAAAATGTTTCAAGAGCAATTGATATATTTATTAAAAACTTAAATGCTTTTAAAAGAGATATTAATTCAAAAAATAATAAATCAATTTTAAAAAAATTAATTCAAACTAAAAAAGTAAGATCTAAAATCATCAAATTAAAACAGGATACGAATAAACCTGATTTTGGGAGAAATTAATATTTTTTTATATTACTTACTTTTTTAATTTTTAAATTAGCTGTTTTTTTGATTAATTCTATTGTTGAATTAGTAGGCATTACCAGCACCTTTTTTTTTGGTCCATAAGCGTGAATAAATTGAGATTTGTTTAAACATATGCCAACATGACCTTTCCAAAAAATTATATCACCTTTGACAAATTTCTTATTTTTTTTACTTTTACAATATCTAATTTGATCTTTGGAATCTCTTGGAAAAAAAATTCTATTATAGTAAAAATATATTTGAATTAAAGCCGAACAGTCAATACCATTTAGAGTCTTGCCACCCCACATGTATTTACTATTTAAAAACAATTTGATTATTTTTAAATAGTTCTTTTCATAATGATGAATATTTTTTGTATCACTCTTTTTAATCCATTTATTTTTTTCAAATTCTAAATATTCTTTATTTCTATCTAATACCGATATACCTGAACCAAAATAAAGGAAATTTTTTGAAGAAAAAAATTTATTTCTTTTTTTAATAAAAATTCTAGATTTTGACTTAAAAACTTTAAATTGTGGTTTAAATTGATTTTTATATTTTTGTTTCTTAATGTAGCCAATATAATTATCAAAATAAGTTTTAATTTTTAACCAACCCTTTTTTTCACTTAATATTTTAAATTTTTCTCCATATAAAATTTGGCTACTTACTTCCGATTTAGTATTAGGCTTAGTATAAATGTTACTTAAAGCAATATTTAAAAAATTATTTCCCATTTAATTTCTAACTGGAGCTACTTTGCTAATCCAAATTATTAAAAAGAGGACTGGTAAACCTAAAAAAGCTGTTAGAGAAAAAAAGTATGGATATCCCATAAAATCCACCCAACCACCAGCATACCCTGCTATTAATTTTGGAATAAAAAGCATAATTGAACTAAATAAAGCATATTGTGTTGCTGTAAATTTTATTGAGGTTAGTCCAGATAAATAAATTACAAACGCAGCACCTGCAAATCCACTTGATATGTTATCTGCGGTTATTACAGTAATTAAAAAATTAGTACTTATTTGTGATACAGCTAACCAAGCGAATAGTAAGTTGCTTGTAGCTGCAATTAAAGCACCAAAAAATAAAGATTTCATTGTGCCAAATTTGTAGGAGCAAAAGCCACCAACAAAACCACCGAATATTGTTGCAAAAACACCAAAAAATTTTGAATAAGTTGCTATTTCAGAAATTTTATATCCTTTTTCTAAATAAAATATATTTGCCATTACCCCCATTACGATATCAGCAATTCTATAAAGAGAAATAAGAAGAAGTATTAAAAAAGCAAATTTTCCATATCGTTTTATAAAATTTAAAATAGGACCCATATAACTTTTTGAGATCTTATTTTTTGGAGCAAATTCAATTAATATCAATAAGGAAATTATTAAGTAGGAAAAAACAAAACAGATTATTAATCTTGCTGTTGAAAAGAGAAAGCTAGATAAAATCTCTTTTTTTTGGAAAGGATTGTCGATTATTGAATATAAAAAAATAAAACCTATTACTGCAATTAAAATAGTAACTAAAAATTTTATATGATTATCAGAATTAAAATTTCTTTTTAATTTGGGCTCATCTGAAATAATTGTCGCAAAAACACCAATTAACATAAACATAGACATTATGAGATATACCTTTTTCCAAACATTTTGGTCGTAAATTTCTGTGCCAAAAAATGAAGCAAGCCATAAACTTCCAGCACCAGCGATTAGCATTGCGATCCTATATCCAGCAATATACATTGACGATAAAGGACCTTGCAAAGATTGTGGAGCTGACTCAATCCTAAAAGCATCAATTAAAATATCTTGTGTCGCACTAAAAAAGGCCAAAATTGTAATAAATAAAGCAGTAAAAAATAAACTTTGTTTTGGATCTGTAAATGCTGTTAATATTAATGCTAAAATAATAAAAATTTGAGACAATAAAAGCCAACTCCTTCTATGACCAAATTTTCTAAGAATTGGTAATTTGTAATTATCTACAAGTGGCGACCATAAATATTTGAATGCATATGCAAAACCCGCCCAACTAAACAATGTTACAGTGCTTCGACTTATTCCCGCTTTTACAAGCCAAACTGAAAGTGTTGAAAAAACTAACAATATTGGAAGACCTGAAGAAAATCCTAAACAGATCATTTTCAGTGGTTTTTTTTCAAAAAAAATACTAATTTTTTTCATTACTTAATTTCTCCAAAAAGAAGGTAAAAATAGCACTAATATCGCAAATAGTTCTAGTCTTCCTAAAATCATGCCGATTGTTAAAATCCATTTTGAAAAATCTGGTAATGAGGAAAAGTTTCCATTAGGGCCAATTGTTGATCCTAAACCTGGACCAACGTTTGAGATAGAGGTAGCTGCTCCTGAAATTGCAGTAATAAAATCAAGTCCATTTAAAGATAATAACGCAGACAATAAAAAAAATATTATTAAATACATATAAATAAAAGAAATGATCGATGCTATGAATTTATCATCGATTGGATTTTTATCATATTTCAAAACAAAAACACCTTTAGGGTAAATAATTTTTTTTAGTTGATTGATGACAAATGAATAAAGAATTTGAAAACGAAATATTTTTATGCCACATGTTGTTGAACCAGCACAGCCACCTATGAACATCAAAGCTAAAAATAATACTAGAGGAAAGCTGCCCCAATTATCAAATTGAGCATTTACATAACCGGTTCCAGTTAGAATAGAAATAACGTTAAAGAAAATTGATCTTAAATCAAATGAACTTGAAGTGTTTAAAGTAAGATAAATTGATAAAATGAAAATTGATATAAATATTATCTTAATAAAAGATTTGATTTGAGAATCTGATGTAAAAATAGACCTATTGCCATTCAAAAATTTAATGTACACGATAAATGGAATACTTCCTAAAATAATAAATACCATAGCCGTAGTTTCTATTGCTAAGCTATTAAAAAAACCAATGGATTGATTATAATTAGAGAATCCACCAGTTGCTATAGTCGTCATCGAATGTGTAATACTATCAAAAATATTCATTCCAAAAATGTAGTAAGTGATTGCACATAGCGCTGTTAATCCAGAGTAAATATAAATCAATCTTAAAGCGACCTCTTTAGATTTTGGAAGAATTTTTTCAGATGAATCATTATTTGAAATTTTAAATAATTGCATTCCCCCAACATTCATTATGGGCATTAATGTAATCGCCATGACTATGACACCAATACCCCCCAACCATTGAAGTATTGCTCTCCAAAATAATATCCCTTTAGGCATATTTTCTAAGTTTGATATAATTGTTGAACCAGTAGTCGTAATACCTGACATGCTCTCAAAAAAGGCATTAGTGACTGAAAATTCTAAATTAGAGAATATAAAGGGTAATGATCCAAATATAGCAATACTTAACCATGCTAACGCAGTTAGAAGGAATGCTTGTTGCAAATTAAGTTTTTTTTCATGATCTAGATTGGAAAGAAAAAATAAGGTTCCAAAAATGATTGTAACAATCGCTGCACCAAAAAAAGAAGAATCTATTTGACCATAAATAAATTGCACAATTATTGGAACAAGCATAAAAATACCAAGAATTATTTGAAGAATTCCAAGAGTGAAAAAAACTGTTTTATAATTAGACATTTTGAAAGAACATTATTTTATGGTAAATAAATTTCAACTCTATAAGAATTAAGTAGTTCGTTAATTAAAGATTTTGTTGAATTATTCATGATAAAAAAAGAAAACTTAGAAAAAACTAGCTCTTGGCCAATCGTTGAAGCAAAAAAAATGCTTAGAGAAAGAAAATCTTTTTTAGAAAAAAAAGGTAAAATTACACTACAGACTGGATATGGCCCAAGTGGACTTCCTCACATAGGAACATTTGGAGAAGTTGCTCGAACTTCTATGATGGTTAATGCGTTAAAACAATTAACTGATCTTCCAACAGAAATTATCACTTTTTCTGATGACATGGATGGTCTTAGAAAAGCACCAGATAATGTACCCAATAAAGAATTGTTAGAAAAAAACCTTCATAAACCTTTGACAGACGTACCAGATCCCTTTGAAAAATATAATAGTTTTGGTGAACATAATAATGAGAAATTAAAAAAGTTTTTAAATAATTTTAATTTTGAATATAATTTCAAAAGCTCTACTCAATTGTATAAATCAGGTTTTTTTAATCCAACACTTCAAATTATTTTAGATAATTATGATGGAATAATGAATATCATTATGCCCACTTTAGGAAAAGAACGTCAAAAAACTTATTGTCCATTTCTTCCTATTTGTCCAGAAACAGGACATGTTTTGGAAATTCCAGTTAAAGAAATTGATAATTCTAATTCTAAAATTGTGTTTGATAATAAAGGTAAAGATTTAGAAACAAGCATATTAGATGGTCATTGTAAACTTCAGTGGAAAGTAGATTGGGCCATGAGATGGTATGCGTTAGACGTTGACTTTGAAATGTATGGAAAAGATTTGATAGAAAGTGCAATATTATCCACTAAAATTATTAAACTAATTGGAAAAAAAAACCCATCTGGTTTTGCTTATGAACTCTTTTTGGATGAGAAAGGGGAAAAGATTTCTAAATCAAAAGGGAATGGAATAACAATCGAGCAATGGTTGGAGTACGCCTCACCAGAAAGCTTATCATTATATATGTATCAAAATCCAAAAAGAGCTAAAAAACTTTATAATGAGATAGTTCCAAAAGCGGTAGATGAATATTTGGAATTTATTGAAAAAGCCAAAACTCAAGATGAGCTTCAGTTACTGATGAATCCAGTATGGCATGTTCATAATGGTAGTGTTCCAAAAGAAAAAATGATTATGTCATTTTCTATGTTATTAAATCTTGTAGAAACAAGTAATGCCGAAAACAAAGAATTATTATGGAAGTTCGTAAAAAAATATAAGGAAAATATTTCTGAAAAAGATTACCCCATTTTTGATAATTTAGTTGGTTATGCTATTAAATATTTTAACGATGTAATAAAAGCTAAAAAAAAATATAAAATACCTGATCAAATAGAAAAAAAAGCACTAGAGGCTCTAATATCAACTTTAGATAAATGTAATGACAAGATGTCTCCTGAGGAAATTCAAACTTTAATTTATTCAACAGGAAAAGAAAATGGGTATTCAGAAAATTTGAGAGAGTGGTTTAAATTAATTTATGAAGTTGTATTTGGAGTAGAAAATGGTCCCAGAATGGGTTTTTTTATAAGTTTTTTTGGTGTTAAAGAAACTAAAGATCTTATAATAAGTAAAATTAAATAATGTTTTCAAATTTAAGATCTCTAATTTTTAAACTTGATCCAGAGACAGCCCATGGTTTGGCAATAAAGTCATTAAAATTTAATTTTGTGCCAAATGTTTTGGATAAAAATAAAAACAGCCATTTATTTAAAACTAAATTATTTGAAAAAGAAATAGAAAATCCAATTGGAATGGCAGCAGGATTTGACAAAAATGCTGAGGTTTATAATTCTTTATTTAAATTGGGATTTGGTTTTGTTGAGGTAGGCACAGTTACACCTCTTAAACAATATGGTAACCCCAAGCCAAGAGTTTTTAGATTAGTTGAAGATGAGGCATTAATTAATAGATTGGGTTTTAATAACTTAGGTGCAAAAAACGTTGTTGATAGGATTTCAAGTAATAAACAAATTGGTTTACTTGGAATTAACATAGGTCCAAATAAAGATACAAATGATAGATTGAGGGATTATGTTGAATGTTTAAAAACCTTCCATGAATTTGCTAACTATATTGCGATTAATATTTCATCTCCCAACACTGAAGAGTTGAGAAATTTTCATGATCAGGAAAAATTGAATAGTTTATTAAATATAATCAATAGTGAAAAAACAAAACTAAATTCAAAAATTCCAATTGTAGTAAAAGTTTCACCAGATATTAAAGATCAGGAAATACCTAAAATTTCTGATGTTCTTTTAAGCAATAATATAAAAGCAGTTATTTTATCAAACACCTCTGATTCTACTCGAGATAAATTAAGTGACATTCAAAAACATCAAAAAGGAGGTTTATCAGGTAAACCAATAGAGGAAAAATCTACAAAACTGATTAATAAATTTTATAAAACTCTTGGTAATAAGATTAAAATTATTGGAGTTGGTGGAGTAGACTCTGGAATAAGTGCATACAATAAGTTTTTAGCTGGAGCGAGTTATGTTCAACTTTATACAGGTATGGTATACAGAGGACCAAATATTGTAAACCTTATTAAAAAAGAGCTTAAGGAATTATTGATAAGAGATGGGGTTAAACATTATAGTGAAATCATAGGAAAAAAAACAACTTCTTAAATTTTATAAACTTGACGCAATCATTAACTCACTTTATATAGTCGAAAATATTATGTCTAAAAAATGTGAACTTACCGGCAAAATTCCCCTTAAAGGTCATAATGTTAGTCACGCTAATAATAAGACAAAGAGAAGATTTTTACCTAATTTAAAAAAAGTAAAATTTACCAGTGAACTTTTAAAGAGAAGCATGAAACTCACTGTAAGTAATGCTGGTGTAAGATCTGTAGATAAAAAGGGAGGTTTTGACGAGTTTTTAAAGACCGTAAAAAATAAAAATTTATCTCCAAGATTAAAGAAGATGAAGAAAAGTTTATTAATTAAGTCTCCATTTCAAAAAAAACAAGTTCAATCTAAGACAGCTTAATGAATAAAATTTTTTTTATACTCTCATTTTTAATGGGAGCAGTTGTTCTGGCATCTAATTATTTAGTTCAGTTCCCTATAAAACATTATGGTTTAGAAGAAATATTAACTTATGGAGCTTTTAGCTATCCGATTGCTTTCTTGATCACAGATTTAGCCAACAGATCTTTTGGCAAGATAGTTGCCAGAAAAATTGTTTATATTGGTTTTGCTATAGGTATTAGCTTTACGCTTTTATTCTCAACAAACTTTACAGACTTGATTTCTATAAGAATTGCAATTGGATCGGGTACTGCCTTTTTAGTTGCCCAACTCTTAGATGTTCAAATTTTTGATAAATTGAGAAAAAAAGAATGGTTTGTTGCACCTTTAACGTCATCTTTGATAGGTTCAACAATTGATACGTTTATATTTTTTTCAATATCTTTTTATGGAACAGGCATTCCTTGGATCACATTGTCTTTGGGAGATTTAAGTGTAAAAATTTTCGTTGCTTTGATGATGTTAATCCCTTTCAGACTACTGCTGAAAACACTTAAACCAGTTTAGATTTAATATAAATATTTATAAGATAATATTTTATAAGCCAACTTTGCTACTAGAAAATTATAGGAATTAAATCCTTTGATTGGTGCGAGCTCATTTATGTCCGCGCCAACGATGTTTGAGTTTTTGGCTGCAATCTTAATTATATCTAAAACTTCATCCCATAATAAACCTCCAGGTTCAGGTGTTCCAGTTGCAGGCATTATACTCGAGTCTAATCCATCTACATCAAAAGTCAGATAAACAGTCTTATTTTTAATAAGTTTTTTAAATTTTTTTAAATTCCATTTTGCCTTATCTTTCGCCCAAAAAATACTAATTCTAGATTTATTTTTTTTTAAAAAAGGTATCTCCTCTTTAGAAATATTTCTAATTCCAAATGAGATAATTGAAACGTTTTTATAATCTAAACATCTTCTGATAGCAGACGCGTGCGAAAATTTTTCACCATTATAACTTTCTCTTAAATCTGCATGAGCATCGAAATGTAAGAGGCAGATATTTTTATGTTTTTTAACAAATGGAACAATACATCCTGGTGTGATTGAATGTTCACCACCAAAAGTCATTGGAAAAAGTTTATTATTAAGAATTTTTTTATTTATGTTAGCTATCTTTTTTAAAGCTTTTTTAATGTTTTTATCAATCTTAAAAGGTTTTAAAGTTTTAATTCCTATTTTTTTGTAAGGTTCACAATTTAATTCCTCATCATATAATTCAACTTGATGTGAAGCTTTAATTATCTCTTTTGGGCCATTTTTAGTCCCACCACCATAACTCACAGTTTTTTCCAGACCAAAAGGAACAATTACAACTTTTTCTTTAAAATTGAATTTATTATCTATTCCAAGAAACCCTTTTTTATTTGAAAGATATTGCAATGTTTTATCCAAAAATTTTTGTAAAGTTTTTTCTATCTCTATTTTTCCATTCACCTTTATGATATGCATCACTTGCAATCAAAGGTAATACACTTGTTGCCTCAGCAAAAACCATTTGTTCTTTCGTGACATCAACTTTACCCCATGAACTTGCCTCTTTTAAAGTTGAACTACTACATGCACCATCTCTTGAGTCTGCTACAGTAATTTGCACAGCATATTTATGCATTTCAACATCTTTACCTAAAAGTTCAGCACATATGACTGTGTCCTGAATAAAATTTTTTGGCACTCCGCCACCTATCATAAATAATCCAGAACCTTTTGATTTAATTTTTATTTCAGTTAATTCTCGAAATTCTCTTATAGAGTCTATTGTAATATGAGATTTCGGGTTATTTTCTTGATGAATTACCAAACCAAAACCAGCGCTAGAGTCTGTAAAAGCAGGACAGAATATTGGCACATTGTGATCATAGGCAGTTTCAATTAAAGAGTCTTTCTTTACTGAGTTTTTTTTAAGATATTTTCCCATTTCGTGAATAAATTCTCTAGAGGTATAGCTTCTAGGCTCCAAGTTATCAGCTATTTCACAAATTTTCTTATCACAAATTTGTAATTCATCTTCGTCAATGTACGTATCATATATTCTATCAATATAATTTTTTCTAAGTTCAGTATCATCTTGAAATTGTGAGCCTTGATAATGCTTAAATCCTAATGCCTCAAAAAAATCCATATCAATTATCGAAGCACCAGTTGCAACAATTGCATCTACCATATTGTATTTGACTAAATCTTTGTAAATATTCATACAACCAGCTGCTGAGGTCGAACCAGCTAAAGTTAGAAAAATTGTACAATCTTTATCTTTTAACATTTCATTATAGATGTTTGCTGCATTTGCAGTTTCTCTTGATACAAATGACATTTTCTCCATCGATGAAATAATTTTTCTAGAATCAAAAGATGTAATATCTATATGTTCAACTGGATTTTTAAGAAAGTCTTTTTTACTATTATGTCCTAGATTTTTGTTTTTTGACATTAAGCAACTAAAGTATCTTTGTTGCTGTCTTTGTTATAGAGGCTCATTATAGCATTATCTTCAACTTCATAAATTTTATCAGAATAGAAACCATTAAACTGTGTTCTAAAGGTAAGGCCGTATGAACCTAATTGACCAAGTTCTATATAATCATTTTCTTTAATATTATTAGGTAAAAGGAAAGGACCTTTCATGTAATCCATGCTGTCGCATGTTGGTCCATAAAAATCAAATGCAGTTAATTTTTTTGAAATAATTTTGTTTGAATTATCTTTTATCATTTTAGATGGAAACACAATATTTGGTGTTCCTGCATCAAAAAGTGTTCCATAAGTTCCATCATTTATATAAAGTTTTTGTTTTTTTCTTAAGTTAACCCGAACTATAGTTGAACCACTTTCAGCAACTAAGGCTCTACCTGGTTCACAAATTATTTCTGGTAATTTTTCAATCTTTAAATTTTCTAAACCTTTCTTAATTTCATCAAAATAACTCTCTAAAGAGGGTGGAATTAAATCTGGATAGATAGTTGGAAAGCCGCCTCCTATATTTAAATAATCAGGAACAACTTTCGTTTTCTTAATTATATTTGCAATTTCGGAAATCCCTTTTGAGTATGAAATTGGATGCATACATTGCGATCCTACATGAAAACTTAATCCAATCTTTTTTGAATGTTGTTTTACTAATCTTAAAAGTCCTGCCGCCTCTGAATTTATAGCACCGAATTTTTTTGATAAGTCAATTTCAGCATGTTCATTTGATACAGCCACTCTTACAAATAATTCTAAATCTTTTGCATTGCTGGTGCTCTCAATAATTTTTATCAATTCATCTTTAGTATCAAGTGCAAATGTTTTGACTCCATATTTGAAGTATGCTTCGCTTATATCTTCTCTACTTTTAATTGTGTGCATGAAAGAACACTTAGATACTTGATCAAATTTTCTGACTGCTTTTATCTCCTCCACTGAGGCAACATCAAATTGATTAATACCGCTTTTTAATAAAGTTTTAATTACCTCAGGATGAGGATTTGTTTTGACAGCATATAGAATTTTACCTGGAAAGTTTTTTTGAAAAAATTTGGAAGCTGAAAGAATTGATTTCTTTCTAATACAATAAACCGGTTTGTCTGGTCTCAGTTGATTAACTAGTTCTTCAACCGACTTAAATTTTTGCATTTTTCATGCCCCCAAAAAAAATTTAACAAAAAAAAGCCTTTTTATTTAAAAAAACTTTAATGAATCGAGCAATTAATTCAATACTTACCTAATGTAAAGCAAATAATGACCTATTGAATTGTGGAAAAAAACTCCCATATTGAACCTATGAAAAACGAAGGCGCATTACAAAATTTAGCTGATTTCAACAATAAATCACTATTAATTGTTGATGATGACAATCCATTTAGAGAAAGATTAGCTAGGGCTATGGAAAAAAAGGGTTTTGAAGTTATTCAAGCTGAAGGTGTGCAAAAAGGAATTGATACAGTCAAAGCAAAAAAACCAGGATTCGCTGTTGTTGATTTGAGGTTGGGCGATGGCAATGGTTTAGAAGTTGTAAAACAAATACAGACCTCTAATCCTGAAAGTAGAATAATAATGTTAACAGGATATGGAAATATTCCAACTGCTGTTGCAGCAATAAAAGAGGGTGCAATAGATTATTTGGCTAAACCTGCAGATGCAGATGATGTTGAAAAAGCTCTTTTAGCTGATCCTGCTAAAAAAGCGGCTCCACCTGAAAATCCAATGTCAGCAGATAGAGTAAAATGGGAACATATACACAGAGTTTTTGAATTGTGTAACAGAAATGTTTCAGAGACAGCAAGAAGACTAAAAATGCACCGAAGAACTCTACAAAGAATTTTATCTAAAAGATCACCTAAATAAGTTTTCTAAATTTAAAAATTTTCTTAGCAATAAGCACAAGTAAAACTATCTTAAATATTTCAGCTAATAGAAAAGGCTTAACACCTAAATCGAATATAGGTTTGTCCCATCCAATTAGTGTCCCTAACCACAAAATACCAAAAATATAGATTGATGATACTGCAAGTATAAGTTTTGAGAAAATGATTAAATAATTATCTTTTAATTTTACAAAAGAAGCTAAAAAACAAGCTGAAAGAAATCCAATTAGATATCCCATTGTTGGACCTGTAAAATAAGATAAACCTATTCCTCTTTCTGGGGAATTTGAAAACACAGGAAGACCTGCAATTCCTTCAATCAAATATAAACTAATTGTCGCAAGGCCTATTTTATATCCAAAGCTTATTCCAATAAAAAGAACTACAAAAGTTTGCATTGTCATTGGAACTGGATAGAAAGGAATTTTAATTTTTGCCGAGACAGCAAGTAACACAGAACCTAAAAAAATTACAAGTATTGATTTAATTATTTGGGCTTGTGTATTTTGCTTTATAAGTTCCATAAAAAATAATACTCTTATTTCTGTCTTTAATCTATATTAATTTCTAATGGGAAAAATTAAAAAAACAGATCATTTTTATTTAATTGATGGATCAGGTTACATTTTTAGAGCGTATTATGCGTTACCACCATTAACGCGTAAAAGTGATGGATTACCGACGGGTGCAGTGAGTGGTTTTTGCAGTATGCTTTTTAAACTTCTAGAGGACTCAAAGTCAAATCAAAATTTACAAAAACCAACACATTTTGCAGTTATATTTGATTCTGCTAGAAAAACTTTCAGAAACGAAATTTATAGTGATTACAAAGCTAATAGAGCTGAAGCACCTGATGATTTAGCTCCTCAATTTGATTACATCAGAAAATCAGTATTAGCTTTTAATTTACCTTCATTGGAATTGATAAATTATGAAGCTGATGACTTAATTGCAACGTATGTTGAAATGATTTTAAAAGAAGGTGCAAAAGTAACAATAGTGTCCTCAGATAAGGATTTAATGCAATTATATAAAAAAAACGTTCGAATTTATGATCCAATGAAAAATAAGTTTATTTCAGAGGAAGATATTAAAAATAAATTTGGTGTAGTTGCAAGTAAGGTAATTGATGTCCAGGCTTTAGCTGGTGATAGCAGCGATAATGTACCAGGAGTTCCTGGAATTGGTGTTAAAACAGCTGCAGAATTAATTAATAAATATGGAGACCTTGAAAAACTTTTAAAATCTGCTCATGAAATTAAACAAAACAAGAGAAGAGAAGCACTCATTGAGAATAAAGATAAGGCTTTAATAAGTAAAAGACTAGTTACATTAAAAAGTGATGCTCCAGTAAATAAAAATCTAACTGATCTTGAATTAAAAAGTATTGATAAAGATAAACTCTATAAATTTTTGAGGGAGATGGAATTTAATAGATTGTTGAGTTCAGCTATCTCTGCATATGGAGAACCAAATTTAACAAGTATCAAAAACGAGGTTAAAATTGAAAAAAATCAAAAAGCAATCAATAAAAAAGAATATTATCTAATTGAAAATTTGGAACAAATCGACAACTGGATAACTGAAGCTGAGGAGTTAGGTGAAGTTGCAGTAGATACCGAAACAAATTCATTAGACCCTCATCAGGCAGATCTAGTCGGTGTTTCATTAAGCTCAAAAATTGGAAAAGCTTGTTATATTCCTATCGGTCATAAATCTAACAAATGTATCGAAAAAGATTTAGTTCTAAAAAAGTTAAAACCTTTACTTGAGGATCCTAGTATCAAAAAAATAGGTCAAAATATAAAATTTGATTTTATAGTTTTTTTCAAACACGGAATCAATATGACTTCAATGGAAGATACTATGCTGATGTCCTATGTTCTTGATGCAGGAAAAAACAGACATAATATGGATACATTGTCAGAAATTCATTTAAACCATAAAACAATATCTTTTAAAGATTTAGTTGGTACAGGAAAAAAGGAGATTAATTTCAGTGAAGTAGATGTTGAAAAAGCCAAAGATTACGCAGCCGAAGATGCTGATATTACATTTAGATTATACAAAAAATTTCAAAAAAGTTTGAAGGATGAAAAAATGATAAATATCTACGAGATATTTGAAAAGCCTTTATTAAAAATTCTTGCTTTTATGGAAATTGAGGGAGTTAAAATAGATAATAAATTTTTAGAATCATTATCCACTAAATTTGAAAAAAAGATTGCTAAAATTCAAAATGAAGTTTTTAAAATATCTAAAAAAGAATTTAATATTGCATCACCAAAACAACTTGGGGAAGTATTATATAATGATCTTAAAATTGCAGATTTAAAAAAAACAAAAAAAGGGAGTTTTGCAACAAGCGCTTCGGTTTTAGAAGATTTAGCATTTAAAGGTCATAAGTTTCCCCAATTAGTATTGGATTGGAGACAGGTATCTAAATTGAAAAATACCTACTCAGACTCTTTGCCGGAACATATCAATCCCAACACACAAAGAGTACATACTTCTTTTTTATTAGCAGCTACTACAACTGGCAGATTAGCGTCAAGCGATCCAAACTTACAAAATATTCCGATTAAATCTGAGGATGGTAAAGATATCCGTAAAGCATTTATAGCTAAAAAAGATCATGTTTTAATTTCTGCAGATTATAACCAAATTGAGATGAGAATTTTAGCTGATTTGGCTGACGTGAAAGGATTAAAAAAAGCTTTTAAAAACAACGAAGATATTCATTCACTCACAGCTAGTCAAATTTTTAATGTCGATATAAAAAAAGTAAATCAAGATCAGAGAAGGAAAGCTAAAGCTATAAATTTTGGAATTATTTATGGAATTTCACAATATGGATTGGCAAAACAAATTAATGTCACAAATCATGAAGCTGAGGAATTCCTTAATGCTTATTTTTCGAAATTTCCTGAAATAAAAATTTATATGGACCGAACAATAAAGTTTTGTAGAAAAAGTGGATTTGTGAATAATATTTTTGGAAGACGATCACATTTTATTAATATCAACGATAAAAACTATAACATTAGAAATTTCCAAGAGCGCGCAGCAATTAATGCTCCAATTCAAGGTTCCGCGGCAGAAATAATGAGATTAGCCATGATAAGACTTAACAAAAAATTAAGTGATCAAAAAAATCAGAAAACAAAAATGTTATTGCAAATCCATGATGAGTTAATTTTTGAAACTCCCAAAGAAGAAGCAAAAAGAATCAGTAAAATTATAATTGATGAAATGTCTAGTGTTGTTAAGAGTGAACAGCATTCTTTTTCCATACCTTTAACAGTTGATCTAAATACCGGAGAAAATTGGGGTACACTTCATTAATTTAATTGCCCAAATTAGAACAATTTAGTATTTTTATATTCGAGTATGCAGAAACAAACAATTGCCCTTGTCGATGATGATAGAAATATTTTAACAAGTCTGAGTATAGCTTTAGAGAAAGAGGGATTTAAAGTTCAAACATATATTGATGGTGAAAGCGCTTTAATTGGCTTAACTAGAACCCCGCCGGATCTAGCAATCGTTGATATTAAAATGCCAAAAATGGATGGAGAAGAACTACTTAAAAAGCTAAGAAAAAAAACTTCATTACCAGTTATTTTTTTGACCTCTAAAGATGATGAAATTGATGAATTGCTTGGGTTGAAATTAGGAGCAGATGATTTCATAAAAAAATCTGGAGGATTTTCAATAAAAGTGTTGATTGAGAGAATAAGAGTGCAACTTAGAAAGAAAGATTCAAAAGAAATTATAGAGGAGAACAAAAGTATAATATCTCATGGTAAGTTAAAACTAGATCCTTCACAATTAGAGTGTGAATGGAATGGTAAACAATTGCCAGATAAACTTACTACGACTGAATTTTTATTAGTTAAGGAATTAGCAAAAAGACCAGGTATAATCAAAGAAAGAGCTCAGTTGATGGATATAGCCTATAGAGAAGATACCGATATAGAGGACAGAACAATAGATAGTCATGTAAAAAGAATAAGAAAAAAATTCAAAAAGGTTGACCCCGAATTTTCAGCTATAGAAACTAGATATGGAAGTGGATATAGGTGGAATGTTAGCTGATGTTGAGCAACCTTCTTAAAAACTTATCTATATTAAAAAAATTTTTATTTATTAATTTTATTTTTTTTACAATCATTGGAATTTTTCTTTTTATTTACTTAAAAAATGTTCAACCAAATTTGATAAAAAAAAAATCGTCTAATCACATTGAAGTGATTAATAATACAATTGATAATTTGACAAGATTAAATGTCGAATTTGTAGAAGATGACATCAGGAAATTTCTTTTTTCCACAAGATTTCTTTTTCAAAATTTAGATAGAGTGATATTTTTTGATAATCAACTAAACTTAATTGGTGATACAGATACCTTAGATCTTGATCCAAGATCATTTTCACAAAGACTAGATATTGTTGAATTTGAAGTGTTAACTGAAAAAAAAACTAAAGAAATCACTGAGAAAAAAAATATTGATGTTGGAAATAATAACGTTGTTTCTCTTAATGATGTACTTTTAAATTACGCATCCTCTAAAAATTTTGGAACACCTTTTACTTTTACCCAAGAAGAGTTCAATAAATTTAAGCTGACAACAATTAAAAATGTAATGCAAAAAGGTGAAAACATTGGTTATTTAGCTATTACAGAAAATGCAAATGATGTTAAAGCAGCTATAGATGAAAGAAAGACTTTTGTAATTAGAACAGCTTTAGCTATTGGTTTAGTAATATTAATTTTCTCCTTTGTTTTAAATAGATATTTCTTAAAACCAATTAAAAATTTAGTGACGTACACTGAAACAATCAGAAATAAAGATCCAAAGGTTACTAATCTTGATATTTTAAAAAAAAGAAATGATGAACTAGGATTACTCTCAAAATCACTAGATGATATGACAAATGAATTAACTAAAAGAATTTCACATGCTGAAAATTTTTCAACAGATTTAGTTCATGAAATAAGAAATCCACTAGCTTCTCTAAAGAGTGCATCTGAAATTTTACATGATACGACTGATGTTGAGCAAAGGATTAAATTAATTGATATTTTGAGTCATGATGTTCAAAGAATTGAAAGATTAATTACAGATTATTCACAAATGCTAAAAGATGAAGTTGCGTTAAGTAAAGAAAAAATTAAAAAACTTGATATCGAGCCAATTATTAAATCAGTAGTAGATGATTTTAATAATATTTATAAATTAAAAAGAGGAATAAATATTTCTTATTCGAACGATGGAAAAAATAAATATTTGATAAATGGAATAGAAAATAGGATTGAACAAATAATTGCTAATCTTTTGGATAACGCAATATCTTTCAGTGGTGATAATAAAGATGTAATTGTTAAGGTTTCAAAATTAGAAAATGACAAAGTTTCAATCAATATTTTAGATGAAGGACAAGGATTTAAAGAAAAAGATACCAATAAAATATTTAAAAGATTTTATAGTAATAGACCTGATAAATTTGGACAACATTCAGGACTTGGTTTAAATATAGTTAAAAATTTAGTCGATTTACATAATGCTACAATAAAAGCATCTAACAGATTAGACAGAAAAGGAGCAAGTATGGAAATTATATTTCCAAATGCTTAAAGAGTTCTATTGATTAATTAATTCTTTATTGTTAGAAGACGCACCATGGAAGATTTCAAAGTTAAAGATTTGAACCAAGCTGAGTTTGGAAGAAAAGAAATTTCAATAGCAGAGAGTGAAATGCCTGGCTTAATGGCTTTAAGAGAAGAATACTCTGGAAAGTCACCGTTAAAAGGAGCAAAAATTATTGGATGTCTGCACATGACTATTCAAACAGCTGTTTTAATTGAAACACTTGTTGCTTTAGGCGCGGAGGTAAGATGGTCATCATGTAACATTTTTTCAACTCAAGATCATGCAGCTGCTGCGATCGCCAAAGCTGGGATCTCAGTATATGCTTGGAAGGGAGAAACTGAAGAGGAATATATTTGGTGTATTAAACAAACTATTGAGGGTAAAAAAGATTGGGCGCCTAACATGCTTTTAGATGATGGAGGAGACCTAACTGCAATGATGCATCAAGAGTATAAAGAATTACTTAAAAATGTGAAAGGTGTTTCAGAGGAGACGACAACAGGCATTAAAGCTCTTAATAAAATGGAAAAAGATAAAACTTTGTTAGTGCCTGCAATAAATGTAAATGACTCTGTCACCAAATCTAAATTTGACAATCTCTATGGATGTAGAGAGAGTTTAGTTGATGGCATAAGAAGAGCTACAGATGTTATGATGTCTGGAAAAATTGCTATAGTCGCTGGATTTGGAGATGTTGGTAAAGGAAGTGCTGCATCTTTAAGACAAAGTGGTGCTAGAGTATTAGTCACAGAAGCTGATCCTATTTGTGCATTACAAGCAGCAATGGAGGGTTACGAAGTAGTTTTGATGGAAGAGGCAATTAGCAAAGCTGACATCGTTGTAACAGCAACTGGTAACAAAGATATTGTTACAGCTGATCATATGAGAGAAATGAAAGATAGAGCAATTTTGTGTAACATAGGACACTTTGATAACGAAATTCAAGTTGAAGCTTTGAAAAATTATAAATGGTCTGAAGTAAAACCTCAAGTTCACGAGATAGAATTACCAAGTAAAAAAAGGATTATTTTATTAGCAGAAGGTAGATTAGTTAATTTAGGTTGTGCTACAGGTCATCCAAGTTTTGTAATGAGCGCATCGTTTACTAACCAAGTGATTGCCCAGATAGAGCTTTGGAATAATCATAAAAACTATGAGAACAAAGTTTATGTTTTACCAAAACATTTAGATGAGAAGGTCGCCACACTTCATCTTAAGAAAGTTGGAGCAAAATTAACCAAATTATCAAAAGAACAGGCGGACTATATAAGTGTCGGTGTCGAAGGTCCTTTTAAACCTAATGCCTACCGCTATTAAAAGTGATAAAATAGATTTATCTTCAGAAAAAGAAACAGAGGAACTTGCTGGTACATTAATAAAAAAAATTAAGCCTGGAAGTTTTATTTTTTTATATGGTGAAATCGGAGTAGGAAAAACTACTTTTATTAGATACCTTATTAATCGATTTCAAAAACTTAATAAATTGGAGATAACAGAAGTTACAAGTCCCACTTTTAATTTGTTAAATGAGTATCCAATAAATAATTTCAAGATAAATCATTATGATCTATTTAGATTAAAATCTACTAAGGAAATTAAAAATTTAGATTTATTTGGGGATAATAAAAACATAATTACTTTAGTAGAATGGCCACAAATAATTAAAGAAAAACCAAAAAATTTGATAGAATTAGTTTTCGAGTATGGAAAAGATCACAAAACTAGATCTGTGCAAATTAAAGGTTCATAGCTTCTATTGCTGAATGCCAAAGTTAATAAAAATAAAGGGGGATGCATCTTTTAGAAGTTTTTTTAGAAAGAAAGTAAATGGTAAATCCTCTGTTGTTATTTATGCCAAAAAAGAAAAATTTAAAAATTTACTTGTATACGATGCGGTAAATAAAATTTTAAGCAAGAATAATATTTTAGCACCAAGATTATATACTCAAAGATATGATAAAAATTTCATTGAAATAGAAGATTTCGGAAATGAAACTGTTTTCAAAATATTAAAAAAAAAGGATAAAAATAAACTAAGCTATTTTAATCAAATAATTAAATTATTAATACAAATGCAGTCAATAAAAAATAGAAAAGTAAAAAATTTTAGAAATCAAAATTATACGATTCCAAAATACGATAAAAAGATCTTAATAAATGAGGCAAATTTATTTTGTGATTGGTATGTAAAGAATAATCTATCAAAATTAAGGAAAAAAAAATTTTGTAAAAATTTTAAAAAGATTATTAAAAATTTAACTTTGAAATTAAAATTAAAAGATAATATTTTCGTCCACAGAGATTTTCATGTTTCAAATTTAATGTCAGTTAAAAATCAAATAGGTCTTATTGATAGTCAGGACGCTTTAATTGGTAATAAAGCTTATGATTTAGCTTCTTTGATAGATGATGTAAGACTAAAAACTTCTAACTCATTTAAAGATAAAATCTTTAAACTTTATATAAAAAAACAAAAAAAATTGGATATTAAAAAATTCAAGAATGATTTTGAAATATTATCAGTTTTAAGAAATCTAAAAATTATTGGAATATTTACCCGTCTATCACTCAGGGATAGAAAAAAAAATTACCTAAAATTAATTCCCTACACTTGGCAACTGATTAATATGCGTATTGATCAAAACCAAATATTCGTTGATTTAAAAAATTTATTAAACCAAAATTTTAAAAAGATTAAATGAGAATTAAAACAGCTTTGATATTATGTGCTGGCCTCGGAACGAGGTTAAATCCCCTTACTTTAAAGACACCCAAGCCTCTTTTGAAATTAAATGATAAAACAATGTTAGAGGTTTGCATAAATCTAACTATGAAACTGGGTGTTCAAAAAATTTTTATCAACACATTTCATTTAGGTGATCAAATCTCAAAATTTATTGAAAATAAAAAGTTTTCAATAAATATTCAAATAATCAAAGAGGAAAATGAGATACTTGATACAGGTGGAGGAATATTAAATTTGATCAATTATTCGGATGACAACGATTTCATAATTTTTAACCCCGATACTTTATGGCACAAAGATTATCTTAATGAAATCACTCAAATGCAGAATTTTTATTTTTCTAATAAATTAGATAATATTCTTCTGCTATCAAATAAAGAATTGAGTTTCGATAAAAATTTTTTAGGTGATTTCACATTAGAAAATAATTTGATAAAAAAAAATGAAAAAAACGATTTGATATATATTGGTTGTCAAATTCTGAACAAAGATTTATTTAAAGAATATAGTGTCTCAAATTTTTCTATTACAAAAATATGGAACAATTTACTAAAAGAAAATAAATTAAATGGTTTTCAAAGTAAAAAAAAATTTTATCATTTAACAAATTTAGATGTCTTTAAAAAACTAAAAGATCTTTAGCTCTTTCCTTATCAAGATATTCACATTTCGCTATTGCAAAATTTTCTTTAAATTCTATCAGCATTGGGTTTCCAGTGGGTATTTCTAAATTAGAAATTTGTTTATTATCTAAATTAAATAAATTCTTACATAGAGCCCTAATAGAGTTTCCATGTGCAGATATCAAAACATTATTATTTTTTAAATTTTCTTTTACATGTTTTTCAAAAAAATTTATAACTCTTTCATAAGTGTCTTTTAAAGACTCAGTGTTAGGTAATAATTCCCTTGGAATTTGTTTATAAGCGTCAATATTAAGTGGATGATATGGACTTTCCTTTTTTAGTGGATCTGGTCTTAGATCCCATGATCTTCTAAACTCATAAATTTTATCCTCGCCAATTTTTTTACTCATTTCAACTTTTTTCACATTATACGTCACTCCATCTATGTACTTAGCTTTAGCAAAAAACACCAAAAGGATTGATGTAATAGACCTGGAGTTAAAAAAAGAACTCTCTAAAAAATAATATATTTATTTTTATTTAAAGAATTGCTGCAACTCAATAATTGTTTTTTATAAATATTAGATTGTTTCTCAACTTTTTTAGCTAATCCAATAACTTTTTTATTTTTTTTATAATGCTTAAAATTTCCCCAGCCCTCATGATAGGCCAAATATTGTTTAAAAGCGTCTTGTTTGGAAATTTTTAAAATTGTTTCTGATTTATTAGTATACCAACCAATGAAATCAACACTATCTTTAAATCTAGCTCTTGTTGCTAACTTATTTCCTGTTTCTTTTTTATATTGTTCCCAAGTCCCTTTTACTGCCTGGGAATATCCAAATGAACTTGATGGGCGTTTATAAGGGATTACTTTAAATATTTTTTGTCTAGCTGGCTTAGCTAACCAGTCAAAATCTGACTCCATTTTTATTATAGCCAATTGAATATAAATAGGAGTACCCCATTTTTGCTCTGTTTTTTTTGCATACTTATACCAGAGATAACGCTCATTAAATATTGAACAACTATTTGCAGTATTTGATGGAACTGATGAGCATCCTGCTAAGAAAAAAATAAAAAGTATAACAAATTTATTTTTTAGTGATTCCATATTTATTTATAAGATTCTTAACAAAAATTACAACTATCACCCCTAATAAATTTCCAAACAGATCTGACCACTGAAAACTCCTTTCAGGAATTACTATATGAAACACTTCTAATAGAACTGAAATTACTAACAGATAATATAAAACTAGTTTTAATTTTTCTGAATTTAAAAAAGTAAAATATCCTAAAATAGTTACTAATCCGAATGCGTAAAAGTGGT
>CABYFA010000011.1 GCA_902518155.1 uncultured Pelagibacteraceae bacterium | reverse complement strand
GATTGATATTCTCCATATTCTGCAGTATTTGAAATAGAGTAATTCATATTTGCAATCCCACCTTCATAAATAAGATCAACAATAAGTTTTACTTCATGAACAGTCTCAAAATATGCCATCTCCGGTTCATATCCGGCTTCTACTAAAGTTTCATAGCCATTTTTTATTAGTTCAACTAAACCCCCACAAAGAACAGTCTGTTCACCAAACAAATCTGTTTCAACCTCATCTTTAAATGTTGTTTCAATAATACCTGATCTTCCACCGCCTACTGCTGATGCATAAGACATAGCAAGATCTCTTGCTTTACCAGAACCATTTTGATGTACTGCAAATAAACATGGTACTCCCCCACCTTTTTCATACTCACTTCTTACCAAATGACCTGGTCCTTTAGGAGCAACCATAAAAACATCTAAATCTTTTCTAGCTTTAATTAGATCATAATGAACATTTAATCCGTGAGCGAATGCTATTGATTTTCCCTCTTTAACTCTTTGCTCTATATGGTTTTTATAAATTGAGGCTTGTAATTCATCTGGTGTTAAAATCATTACAACATCAGCCCACTCAGCAGCATCAGATAAATTCATAACTTTCAATCCTTTTGACTCTGCTTTAGGTATACTTGAGGATCCCTCTCTCAATGCAACTACAACTTCTTTTACACCACTATCTTTTAAATTTAAAGCGTGAGCATGTCCTTGACTACCATAGCCAAATATCGCAATTTTTTTATCTTTGATTAAATTTACATTAGTATCTTTTTCATAAAACATTTTCATAATTTTCTCCTTAATGATTAATTAAAAACTTTATCACCCCTTGTCATAGCAACAGCTCCCGTTCTAGAAACACTTACTAACCCAAATTTTCTCAAATTTTTTGCCATCTTATCAATTTCTCTTCTTAACGCAGTAATTTGAATAACATTTGATTTTTTTGTTTTATCCAATATTACAGCGTCATACTTTTTACAAGCATTAATAGCCTTTTTGATTTTTATATTGTTACCAACAACTTTAAATAAAGCCATTTCTTTAAATATTACTCCTTTATCATTTCTTTTAAAATCCGCTACTTTATGAACCGGAACTAGTTTTTTTAATTGTAATTTAATTTGATCTATTACTTGAGGTGTCCCAGTCGTAACTATTGTAATTCTTGATATACTTTTTTTTGCATCCACTTCAGCTACCGCAAGTGACTCGATATTATAACCTCGTCCAGAAAATAATCCAACCACCCTTGCCAAAACGCCAGTTTCATTGTCTACCCAAACCACAATAATATGTGTATCTGATTTTTCTTTTTTTGAAGAGACGCTATATGCAGATTTTGGATTTGCCATAACTAAACTAAAGCTTTACCTTTACCGGTGATTTTATTTTCTTCTTTCTCACTTGGTCCTAATATCATTTGGTTATGAGGTTTTCCTGAGGGGATCATTGGAAAACAATTTTCATTTGGATCTACTCGACAATCAAAAATTACAGGTCCATCAAACTCAACCATCTCTTTAATTTTTTCATCTAATTCCTCTGGTTTTTCAGCTTTTATACCTTTGCAACCATAGGCTTCTGCCATCTTTATAAAATCAGGCAATGCCTCAGTATAACTCTCAGAATAATTTTTTTCATGTAATAGCTCTTGCCATTGCCTTACCATTCCCATGTATTGATTGTTCAAAATAAAAATTTTAATAGGTAGATTATATTGAACTGCTGTAGACATCTCTTGCATTGTCATTAAAACTGAAGCTTCACCAGCAATATCAATTACTAATTTTTTTGGATGAGCTATTTGAACACCCACAGCAGCAGGTAGTCCATATCCCATTGTTCCAAGTCCTCCAGAGGTCATCCAACGATTTGGTTTGTTAAATTTATAATGTTGAGCTGCCCACATTTGATGCTGACCTACCTCAGTCGTAACATAAGTATCCTTATGTTTGGTGAGTTCATACAATCTTTGAACTGCATGTTGAGGTTTTATTGCTTCATCACTATTTTTAAAATGAAGAGAATTTTTGGTTCGCCATTTTTGTATTTGTTCCCACCACTTAGCAATTTTTTGTTTATTTGATTTTTTCAAATCTAGGTTTTTTTTCTTCAGGGTTTTGGTAATCCCTTTTAAAACCTCTTTAACATCACCAACTAACGCTAAATCAACTTTAATGATTTTATTTATTGATGAAGGATCAATATCAATATGAACTTTTTTTGATTTTGGAGAGAACTCATCAATTTTACCAGTTATTCTATCATCAAATCTTGCGCCAATATTTATTAATAAGTCACAATCATGCATCGCGTTATTAGCTTCATAAGTTCCGTGCATACCAAGCATGCCTAAAAATTGATTATCATCTCCTGGATACGCACCTAAACCTTGCAGCGTGGAAGTGATTGGAAAACCTGTAAGCTCTACAAGTTCTCTTAAAACATTGCTCGCCTCTGGTCCAGAATTTATAACTCCACCACCAGAATAAATGATAGGTTTTTTAGATTTATTCATTAAACCGATTAAAGTATCAATATCCTTTTGTGAAAAATGATTTAACGATTTTCCATTTAGTTGTTTTTCAACTTTAGGTTTTGAATAACCTATTTTAGCAAACTGGATATCTTTAGGTATATCAACTAAAACTGGCCCGGGTCTTCCTGTTGTTGCAACTCTAAAAGCCTCATGAAGAGTTTTTGATAAATCTCTAATATCTTTGACTAACCAGTTATGTTTTGTACATGGTCTCGTAATTCCAGTTGTATCACATTCCTGAAATGCATCAGTGCCAATTAAATGTGTTGGCACTTGTCCTGATATACAAACTAGTGGAACCGAGTCCATATATGCATCTGTTAATGCGGTAACAACATTGGTAGCGCCAGGTCCAGAAGTTACAAGCACAACACCTGGTTTGCCAGATGATCTTGCATAACCTTCTGCGGCATGACCTGCACCTTGTTCATGTCTTACCAAAATATGCTTAATTGTATTATGATTTTTTAACTCATCATAAATTGGTAATACTGCACCACCCGGATAACCAAAAATAAATTCAACGTGTTGATCTTCTAGACATTTGAATACAATTTCAGCACCTGTATATAATTTAGACATTCATCCAATCTAGCTGAAGTTGTGCTTATTGGTCAAGAATAACTACGTGATATCTAAATTTTTTTTAAAAATTTATTTAGGTCCTCAGACTTTATTTTGTTCCAATCCATCATATTGCCTCTGCCCCAAGTAGATTGTCTCTTCGCATATTGCCTAGTCTTTATTGATATTTTTTGAATTACCTCTGATATTTCAATTTTTTTCTTAAGATATTCTCTAATTTCTGCAATTCCGATAGCCTTAGAGGCAGTTTTAACTTTTGGAACCTTTAATTTTATAAATTTTTTAACCTCTGAAATTGCTCCATTTTTAATCATATCTTGTGTTCGATCCTCAATTCTCTTAATTAACTCAGCTCTTGGAAAATCAATATAAATTTTAAAAAAATCATCATTTTCATAATCTGATCGTGTACTTTTAAACCAATCGTAAATTGATCTTTTTGTAAATGATTTAACTTCATAAGCTCTTATTACTCTCTGAGTGTCTGAAGGTTTAACAAAGTTTTTTGACTTGGGATCTAGCTTAATTAGTTCTAAAAAAAACTTTTTTGTTCCAATTTTTTTATGTAACAACCTTATTTTTGATCTTAATCGAATTGGAATATTTGGGATATTTACTAAACCCTCTGTAATTGCTTTAAAGTATAATCCGGTGCCACCCACAAGAATAGGTATCTTTTTTCTTTTTTTTATATCTAAAATCTTTTTATTAACTAATTTTAACCAATCTCCTGAAGAAAAGTTTTTTTTTACGCTTTTAAATCCATATAAATGATGCTTAATATTCTTGTAATTTTTTGGAAAAGGTCTTGCAGATAAAATTTTTAATTCTTTATACACCTGCATGCTATCAGCATTAACAATCTCACCTCTAATTTTTTTGGCAAGTTTAATTGCAAAATTAGATTTTCCTGATGCAGTTGGACCATAAATTAAAATAATTTTGGATTTCAAATCCATTAATTAATCTAATTTAACACCAATATATCTTCTTTGATTTTGGCTATTGTAAATAACTAATAAAATAGTTTTTTGATTACTATTTAAGACTTGCTTCACAATTTGATTTAAATCATTTACATTTCTAATTTTTTTCTTTTGAGCTTCTAAAATTATACTATTCACTTCAACAGAACTTAATAAAGGACTATCATTTGCTATTTTAGTAACAACTAATCCAGTAGTTTGATTAGGTAAGTTTCTTGATTTTATATCTTCTTTATTAATTTGCCTTACAGTTATTTTTAAATCTTTTATCTCTGTTTCTTTCGGACTTTCTGATTTTTCTGAAACTTTAAAATCCTCTGAAGTTTCTAATCTTCCAAGTGTAACAATTTTAATAATTTCTTTTTTATCTCTCCAAATTTTTACTTCCACTTTTTTCCCAACTGCGGTCCTTGCAACAATCATAGGAAGTTCCTTCATCTGATTAATTTTTTCTCCATTAAATTCTAAAATAATATCACCAGCTTTTACTCCTGCTTTAGCAGATGGACTGTTCTCTGCAACACTTGCAACTAATGCCCCACGAGGTTTATCTAATTTCTCAACTTCAGCAATTTCTTTTGTCACATCTTGAATTCTTACACCTAACCAACCACGTTTTGTTTCTCCAAACTCTATTAACTGATCAATAACTATTTTTGCACTATTTGAAGGAATTGAAAAACCGATTCCAATCGATCCACTCCTTCCAAGGATAGCTGTATTAATTCCAATTACATTTCCTTTCATATCAAATAAAGGCCCGCCAGAGTTTCCTTGATTGATTGATGCATCAGTCTGAATGTAATCTTCGTACCTGCTTAAACCTATCGATCTATTTCTTGCAGAAATAATTCCTGAGGTTACAGTTCCCCCTAAACCAAAAGGATTACCAATTGCTATTACCCAGTCACCTATTCTTGCTTTATCAGAGTCACCAAATTTAACAGGTTTGAATTTTTCATTTGTTTCTAGTTGAAGTACCGCGATATCTGATAATGGGTCAGCACCCAAAACTTTGGCTTTAATTTCTTTCTCACCTACTCTTATGATAATATTTTCTGCATCTTGAATGACGTGATTGTTTGTAACGACAATCCCTTTTTCATCTATAATAAATCCTGATCCTAAAGCTGCTGATGGTCTTTCTTGTGGTGTTCCAAATTCTTTAAACATATCCTCAAATGGTGAACCTGGAGGAAATTGAAAAGGGAAAGGATTGGTTTGCGTTTTGACCATTGTAGTTGTTGAGATATTAACCACAGATGGCATCAACTTTTCTGCTAAATCAGCAAAAGAACTAGGATGATTTTGAGCAAACGATTTTAATTGAGGACCTATAATCAAAATAATCGCTATAAATAATGTATTTATTCTAATCATTTTAGTTCTTCATATAATAAATAATTATAAAACCTAATACTGCAAAGATTAATCCACCTGATCTGAGTTGACTATCTTTTATAAGCTCTAATTTTTTTAGCATACTTTTCATTTTTGATGGAAATATGGCATATAAAATTCCCTCAATAAATAAGAATAGACCAAAGGCAATGATCAATTCTTTCATGAATAGTTTATTGTGAATTTGGTTTTATATTTCCAAAAAATTTAAAGAACTCACTATCAGGAGATAATATTAATGAAGTCTCTCCACCAATTAAGGCTTTTTCGTAAGCCTGCATAGCTCTGTAAAAAGCAAAGAATTCTGGATCTTGGCCAAAAGCGTTAGCGAAAATATTATTTCTTTTTCCATCGCCTTCTCCTTTCATGATCTCAGATTTTTTTTGTGCATCTGCTAAAATAACTGTTACTTCTTTATCAGCAGTCGATGTTATCGTGACCGCCATTTCAGCACCTTTTGCTCTAAACTCTTTTGCTTCTCTTTCCCTCTCTGTTTGCATTCTTCTAAAGATCGCATCACTATTTGCTTGAGGAAGATCAGCACGTTTAATTCTTACATCTACAATTTCTATACCAAAGTTTTGTGCTTCATTGTTTACACCTTCTTGAATTAAAGCCATTTGTTTTGTTCTATCCTCTGATAAAAGTGTTTGTAGTTCTTGCTGACCTAATACGTTCCTTATTCTTGAATTGATAATTGTTGCTAATCTAGATCTTGCAACTCTTTCATTTCCAACTGAGATATAAAACTTAAGAGGATCTACAATTTGAAATCTTGCAAAAGCGTCAACAATTAATCGTTTTTGATCTGATGCAATCACCTCCTCAGGTGGTGTGTCTAAATTTAAAATTCGTTTATCAAGAAATACAACGTTTTGAATAAATGGTAATTTAAAGTTCAAACCAGGTTTTAAAATTATTCTTTTTGGATCACCAAATTGAAGTACAATTGCTTGATTAACTTCTTTAACAATAAATATCGAAAAGAATAATGTTGCTGCAATAAAAACAGCTAATCCAGCTATAATTTTTCCTGCTTTCATTTTAATTAGTCACTTTCTTTTTTAATTCTGGTAATGGTAAATACGGAACAACACCTGAACCAGCATTTTTCTCAATAATTACTTTATCTATATCAGCTAATACTTTTTCCATCGTTTCTAAATACATTCTTTCTTGAGTAACAGATTTTGCTTTTTTATACTCATTATAAATAGCTAAGAACCTACTTGCTTCACCCTCTGCTTTAGCCACCACTTCTTTTTTATAAGCTTCTGCAGCTTGTAAAATCTTTGCTGCTTCCCCCCGCGCTCTTGGGATTACATCATTAGCGTATGCCTCAGCCTCATTTTTTGATCTTTCCATGTCAGCCCTCGCAGCTTGCACATCACGAAACGCATCAATTACTTGATCAGGTGGATCAGCTTTTTGCGTTTGAACTTGTGTGATTTGAATTCCTGATGTGTATTCATCTAAAATCTTTTGAATTATTTCTTGTGTATCTGTTTCTATTAAAGATCTTCCCTCAGTAAGAATAGGCTGAATATCAGATCTTGCGATTACTTCTCTCATTGCTGTTTCGGCTGCAGCTTTAACTGTTCCTTCTGGATCTTGAATCTTAAATAAAAAATTACCCGCATCTTTAATTACCCAAAAAACTGAAAAATCTATATTTACAATATTTTCATCACCAGTAAGCATTAAACTTTCTTGAGGAACATCTGCTACACCCCCTGCTGCTGAAGAGAAACCACTATCTCTCTCTGACCTAAAACCAATATCGATCCTGTTAACTTTTGTTACTTTTGGAGTTAAAACAGACTCTACTGGAAAAGGAATATGATAATTTAATCCTGGTTGAGTTGTTTTTACAAATTTACCAAATCTTAGAACTACTCCTTGCTCATCTGGTAGAACTCTATAAAGACCACTTGCTAACCATACAAATCCTAAAATAATTAAAACTAAGATAGCTTGTTTTCCTCCAGATGAACTTCCACCTGGTAAAAATTTTTTAATTTTTTCTTGAAACTCTTTAATGATTTTATCTACATCAGGTGGTCTTGGGCCTCTTCCAGAACCATTACCACTTCCGCCACCACCTGGGGGTGATCCCCAAGGACTACCTCCTCTTTGTTGAAAATCATCTGACATAGACTATCTATATAGTGTCTAATTTGACAAAAACAAGCTAAGATCAAATAATGCCAGATAAAAAGCCAGAACTAAGTGCCGCAACGAGCAAAGATAGTGGGCGAAAAGTATTTACAAAAAATCCAATTATTGGAACAAAATTTACTATTGCTATTTCAAGTGCAAAAGGAGGGGTTGGAAAATCAACTTTTGCAACTAACCTTGCAATAGCATTAAAGCATATTGGATGCAAAGTTGGCTTGTTAGATGCAGATATTTATGGACCTTCAATCCCAAAAATGTTTGGGATAACTGAAAAACCAAAAAGCGATGGCCAAAAATTAGATCCTATAATTAAATATGATATTCAGTGTATGTCTATTGGTTTTCTTACCGATCAGCAAACCCCAATGATTTGGAGGGGTCCAATGGTAACAAGTGCAATAAGAACATTTACCCAAAAAGTAAATTGGAAAGATTTAGACTTTATAATTGTAGATATGCCTCCTGGAACAGGAGATACACAATTAACTTTCTCACAAGAAATTAAAATGGATGGAGCAATAATAGTCTCAACACCTCAAGAAGTGGCTTTATTAGATGTAAAAAGAGGAATTAAAATGTTTGATAAACTAGGGGTAAAAATTTTAGGACTTGTAGACAATATGAGTTACTTCATTGGAGATGATAATAAAAAATATAAAATATTCGGTGAAGGTGGAGTTCGTAAAACTTCAAAAGAATTCAATAAAGAGTTTTTGGGTGAAATACCAATTAACCCTGAAATAGGAAAGACAAGTGATAATGGAAAACCAATAGTTGAGGAAGATCCAAATTGTGAAATTTCAAAAATTTATATAAATTTTGCCAATAAAATCAAATCAACTTATCTTTTAAATTAAAAGCCTCCATTAACTCATTCCATTCCCTTTTGGACAAACCAGAACTTTCTAAAGACACGTCTTCACCTCTAATTAATTTTTGAATAACAACATTTCCTTTGGCAGAAACTTCTGTACCACCTACTCTATAATCCATAAAAGCTTCATGAGTTATTGGTACCCACCTTTTTAATGTATCCAACATGATGTCAGCATAAACTCTAATTTCATATTGAGCATGATGATCTGCTCTCAGTCTTAAAAAATTCATTAAATTTAAAAGATCTGTTTTCCAATACCATTGTGTATAAGTATTTAGCGTTAAATTCATTCTAGCAAGTTCTCTAGCTAAACCTTTTTTATTATCATCTATAGTAGATCCATCATATCTTTCATTAAGCATGGTTTCATAATTGGAGTAAGTTCTTTCAGCATCATTTTTCAAAAGCTCTAAAACCTCTTTTGCTTGGCCTCCTTCAAGGACATCTCCCCTTCCTTGTCTATTACTTGTTGATTGAGCTGCTAAATTTTCAGAGGATGGTAAGTAAAATTCTTTATCTAAAATAGAATATCTTGCAGAATATTCATTAACATTTGCAGTTCTATGTCTTATCCATTGGCGTGCTATAAAAATCGGTAACTTGATGTGATATTTAATTTCACACATTTCAAATGGTGTGCTGTGCCAATGACGCATCAAATATTTTATCAACCCAGAATCTGTTGATACCTGTTTAGTTCCTTTTCCATAAGAAACTCTTGCAGCTTGAACAATAGATGTATCATCACCCATATAATCAACTACCCTTACAAAACCATGATCTAAAGCTGGAATTGCCTCATAAAGAATATTTTCCAACTCTGATACTACAACCCTTTTTGTTTTATTACTTTGAGACTGCTGATTCTTAATTTCTGCAGATTGTTCTTTGGTTAATTTCATGATTGTTATTGAATCTCTTGCGATTCCTTTTATATTAATAAAGTTGGTTTTCCAACTATGACGATAAACGAATTTCGTAATAACCATTGCGGACGTGGGGGCAGTACCCACCACCTCCACCAATTACAACTTATGGGGGTGAACTAGATTCGACGGGTGACTAAAGGCTATTCTTTCGTTCGGAATTGTTCCTCCGTAAAGGACTAATTTATAAATGCTAACGAAAGTTACGCAATTGCTGCTTAATTAATTTTTGTTAATTAAGTAAACGGGGTTCGGGGCACCTGGCAACAGAACGCCCCTATAAAGTATTTTTTGTCGCTTAAGATTTTAGAAATTTATTTAGTAAAATTTTAATTAAAGGTGTAGGAAGGCTACAATGAGAATTAAACTCAATTTTATTTACTTAATTTTAATAATTTTTTTAGCTTTTTTATTAATTTATGGCTACCAAATAAATAAAAAAAACTCTGCATCTAAGAAAAATGAGATATCGAACATAACGAAACAATTAAACACTAGAAATATTCAATTAGAAAAAATACAAAAAAAGTTATTAGAAGATGGTAAAAACTTAAATGATATAATAAATCAAAATGAGATTAGTTTCAAAAATGTTTTTAATAATGAAGTTTTAATAGGGTCAAATAGATACTCATTTTTAAAATATACAACAAATGATATTTTATTTACTGGAAATCGTAAAGCCATTGGTACAGCTTATATTGATTTTTATAATAATGATAAAAATTTAATAATAGCCACTTACGATGGTATTTTTGCTTTTACAAATGTAAATAATTTAGAAAATTTTAAAAAAATAAATTCAAATATAAATTCCTTAATAAAATATGATAAATTCTACTTACATGAGCAATATGGTATTAAAGATATTCATATTGATGATGAAAAAATATATGTTTCCTTTATTGGAGAAAGAAAAAATAATTGTTATGATTTAAAGATTATAACCAGTAAATTAAGTGAAGAATTTTTAGAATTTAGTTTATTTTATAAAACTCAAAGCTGTGTAAATGAAAATAATAATCATGGCTTTTGGGCACACCAAGGTGCTGGAGGGAGAATTGATAATTTAGATAATTCAAATTTGTTATTTACAACTGGTGATTTTAGAAATAGACCATTGTCACAAAATATCAAAAGTGATTTTGGAAAAATTTTAAAAATAAACATTCAAAGTAAAGAAACTGAAGTTGTATCTTTAGGTCATAGAAATCCACAAGGTTTGTATTACAGCAAAAACTTCGATTTTATTTTCTCAACAGAACATGGACCAAAGGGAGGGGATGAGATAAATATTAATAGTATACCCTTATCAAAAATCAAAAATTTTGGGTGGCCAATATCATCTTATGGTGAACATTATAAGAAAAATTATTCAAAAAAAATATTAAAAGAAGCACCATTAAATAAATCTCACAAAAAATTTGGATTTGAAGAACCTATCAAGTATTTTAACCCATCAATTGGTATCAGTCAGGTAATTTCATTAGATCAAATGGATACAGAATTTTTAGTTGGAGCTATGGGAAATGAGGTAATAGAGCAAGATTTAGGACTACATTACATTAAGCTTAGTGATAATAGAAATAAAGTAATTAATCACAACTATATTTCATTAAATGAAAGAGTAAGAGATATAATAATATCTGAAGATAGAAAATTAATTGTAATTTTTTTAGAAACTTCAAGTTCAATTGCAGTTTTAAATAAAATAAATAATTGATTAGTAAACTTATTTATTAAAAATAATTCTTATACTGGGTCCTCTTTTATGATTTTTAAAATCTAGACCTTTTATAGGATAATTTCTTTTTGTCTTAAAATTTTTAATCTTAAATTTTTTTGGATTAATTAATGTCATTTCAATAACTTGTGGAATCCCATTAATATCAACTTGTCCATAATTATTTGCATTGATATGAATATTTCTTAATTTTGTTTGATTGATGAAACTTCTGATTTTTTTTAAATTTTTTTTTATGTTATGAAATTCTATAATAACTAAATTTAGCTTTTTGAAATTTTTATTTACGTCTTTTAAAACTTTATATTCATCACCCTCAATATCAATTTTTAAGACAATATCTTTATTTTGTCCGATTGCCTCTGTGATTGTGGCTTGATTATTATTATTTATTTTTGTTGAAACAATCTTTTTTAAATAATGCTTATTTTTACCTCTAAAAAAAGCTAAGTATTGTAAAAATTTAAAAACATCTATTATTTGTTTTGGTTTAATTTTCTTTAGTAACAATAAAGCGATAAAATCTTTTAGAAATCTTTCAGCCCAAAATTTTTTATTAACAGTATGATCAAAAGCTAAAATTTTACAATTTTTATTGTATTTTTGAAATTGTTTTTCAAAGCTCCATTCAGCTTCAAGTCCGCAAGTAATAATGGCATTAGTTTTATTTATAACACGTTTATCTATAACATACCCACCATCAGATTTTCTTCCAAGCCTAATTAAATTAGATAAATTGGTATGATAAGGTTTCAAATAAGTTGGTATCATATATTACTTAACTGAACTCTATTTATTTATTTGAGCTTGAGCGGCTGCCAATCTCGCTATAGGAACTCTGTACGGAGAACAAGAGACATAATTAAGACCTATTTTTGAGCAAAAATTAATACTCTTTGGATCACCACCATGTTCGCCACAAATACCTAACTTGATTTTTTTGTTTTCTTTTTTTCCTTTAGAGACAGCTATCTCAACTAAATCTTCTACACCTTCATCTATTGAAATAAATGGATCTATTGAAAAAATTTTATTTTCAATATAATCATTTAAAAATTTTCCGCTATCATCTCTGCTAATTCCAAAAGTGGTTTGCGTTAAATCATTTGTCCCAAAGCTAAAAAACTCAGCGTGTTTTGCAATACCTCTTGCTTTAATTGCTGCTCTTGGCAACTCAATCATCGTTCCAACTAAAAATTTGATTTTAACTTTATTTTCTTTTTGTACTTTGCTTGCAGTCTTGATCACAAGATCTTTCATAATTTTTATTTCTGCCTCAGTCGATACAAGTGGTATCATTATTTCAGGGAATGCAAATTTTTGATTATTTTTTTTAAGCTCAGACAAGGCTTTAAAAATTGCCTCACATTGCATTTCGTAAATTTCAGGGAATGAAATAGCCAATCTACATCCTCTGTGCCCAAGCATTGGATTTTGCTCATGAAGCTCATCAATCCTAGATTTTACCTCTTTCACACTTAAACCAACAACTTCTGCAACCTCTGAAATTTCTTTTTCAGATTTTGGCAGAAACTCATGTAATGGGGGATCTAGTAAACGAACTGTAACCGGTAACCCATGCATAATCTTGAATATATCCATAAAATCTTTTTTTTGATGAGGTAAAAGTTTCTTGAGTGCTTTTAATCTGTCTTCTTTAGTTTTAGAAAGTATCATCTCTCGTACAGAAATGATTCTTTCTTCATCAAAAAACATATGCTCCGTTCTACACAAACCTATTCCCTCTGCTCCAAAATCTCTTGCAACTTTTGTGTCTAATGGAGTTTCTGCATTTGTTCGTACTTTAAGTTTCCTAATATTATCAGCCCAGCTCATTAATTTTGAAAAGTCACCTGAAATTTCAGGTTTGACTGTTGGAACACTTCCTAAAATAATTCTTCCAGAAGAACCATCAATTGTAATAACATCGCCCTCTTTAATTTCTACTGAAGCAGTCTTAAAAATTTTTTTCTCATAATCAATATCGATTTCACTCGAACCAGAAACACACGGTCTTCCCATTCCTCTTGCAACAACAGCTGCATGGCTTGTCATTCCTCCCCTTGCAGTTAATATCCCTTTGGCAGCATGCATACCCTGAATATCCTCTGGGGAAGTTTCTACTCTAACTAATATTACATCTTGCATCATATTGTTAAGTCTTTCAGCTTCTTCAGATGTGAACACTACTTTTCCACTAGCAGCTCCTGGTGAAGCAGGCAAACCATTAGCAATTATTTCCAAAGAACTTTTTTCATCTAAAGTCGGGTGTAACAAGGTGTCTAATGAATTAGGATCAATTCTAAGAATAGCTTGTTTTTTTGAAATTAATTTTTCTTTAACCATATCTACAGCAATCTTAACGGCTGATTTTGCAGTTCTTTTCCCTGACCTAGTTTGTAGAATCCATAATTTTTCATTCTCAACTGTAAATTCTACATCTTGCATATCTTTGTAATGCAGTTCTAACTTTTTTAAAATTTTATGAAGCTCTAAATAAACTTTTGGCATAGACTCTTCCATAGAAAGTGCCTCAACTTTTGCCTCTCGTTTAGCTTTTTTTGTAATATATTGCGGTGTTCTTGTTCCTGCTACGACATCCTCTCCTTGAGCATTAATCAAATACTCCCCATAAATATCATTTGATCCATCTGAGGGATTTCTTGTAAAAACAACTCCGGTCGCACAATCATTCCCCATATTTCCAAAAACCATAGATTGTACATTAACTGCTGTTCCCCACTCAGATGGTATCTGATTTAATTTTCTGTAAATTTTAGCCCTATTACTTTCCCATGATAAAAATACTGCGCTTATTGCTCCAAATAATTGCTTATAAACATCTTGTGGAAATTCTTTTTTAGTTTTTTCTTTAACAATATTTTTAAAATCTTTAATCAAGCCATCCCAATCATCTTCATCAAGATCTGTATCCAACAAAACTCCTTTAGTTAATTTATAATTTTCCATCAGTTCCTCAAAATGGTAACTTTCTACTCCTAGAACAACATTTCCATACATTTGAATAAATCTTCTATAGCTATCTTTTGCAAATCTTCCATTAGAGGTTTTGTTGGCTAGTGCTTTAACAGTTTTGTCATTCAAACCAAGATTAAGTATTGTATCCATCATACCGGGCATAGATACTCTAGCACCAGATCTCACAGATAATAAAAGTGGATTTTTTAGATCTCCGAATTTTTTTTTCACATCTTTCTCAATTATCTTTAACTCTTTTTTAATTTGATTTATCAATGAAGAATTCAATCTCTTTTTATTTTGATAAAAAAGATCACAGACTTTTGTTGAAATTGTAAATCCAGGCGGAACTGGAAGACCCATTCTTCCCATTTCCGCTAAATTAGCGCCTTTGCCGCCTAAAAAATTTTTGGGATTTTTAATTTTTTTAGTGTCTTTAGATTTAAAATTTAAAATTAACTTATTCATTATTTGCTTTTAATAATTGAAAATTCATAAAATTTTGAAAGGTTTTACATAACATATTTATAAGTTCCAAACGATTTTTTCTTAAATCTTCATTATCTTCATTTACTTTGACATTATCAAAAAATTCGAAAACTTCTTTTTTTGCTCCAGCTAAAACTGATAAAGATTCCTCAAAATTTTCATTATTACCTATATCTGAATAATACTTCTTTATATCAGTAATCTTTTTAAACAAATTTTTTTCATAATCGCTTTTAAAAATACCAGGATCAGTTGAATTAGTTATTTCAATTTCTTTATTTTCCATTTCACTTTGAAGTATATTGGAAGCCCTTTTATAACTTGATGTTATATCTATACCAATCTGATTATTTATTATTTTATTTACACATCTTGCTTTTTCGAAAGATGAAAACAATTTATCAGTTGAAAAATTTGAAATTGATGCCTCAATGATATCAAATCGAATATCTTTTTCTTTAAGATAATATCTAAATCTGTCTTTTAAAAAATTACTTAAATCTTTTTTTAATTCTTCATTAACAAGATTAAAATTTTGTTCTTGGTATAAGCCAATAGAATAATTTAATAAATCATTTAATTTTAAGTCTTTTTTATTTTCAATTATTATCCTTATTATTCCGAGCGCTACTCTTCTTAGTGCGAACGGATCTTTTGAACTTGTAGGTTTTTCATCAATCCCAAAAAAACCAACAAGATTATCTATTTTATCTGTCACTGATAAAGCAATACTGAAAGGTTTCTTTGGTACATTTGAGTCTAATCCAATCGGTAAATATTGTTCAGTTATTGACAAACAAATATCTTTATCAAAACCTTGTTGTGCAGAAAAATAGCCTCCCATAATTCCTTGTAATTCAGGAAACTCACTAACTAAATCAGATGTTAAATCTGTTTTACAAATAGATGCTGATAATTCTACTTTTTCTTTACTAATTAACAATTCATCAGATATCATCCCACCTAATTTTCTCATTCGCTGAACTTTATCAAAATAAGTTCCAAGTCCCTTAAAAAAATTAACCCTTTTTAATTCAGACAACTTTTTCACTAAATTTTGTGCTTTATCTTTATTCCAAAAAAATTCTGCATCACTTAATCTTGCATCAACAACTCTTTGATTTCCGAGTTTAATTAATCCCTTTTGGTCTTTTTTATTTGCAACAACCAAAAATTGGTTTGTAATTTGATTATTTCTATCAATTGTAGGAAAATATTTTTGATGTGACTGCAAAGTCAAAATAAGTATTTCCCTCGGAATTGACAAAAATTTTTTATCAAAATCACAAAGTAAAACATGTGGGCATTCAACTAAATTAACAACCTCACCAAATAATTTTGAATTTTCTAAAATAAATAATTTTTTTTTACCTAATATCTTTGTAAATTCCTTTTGAATAAGTTTTTTTCTTTTAGTTTGATCAATAATCGTCCCATGTATCTTCAAAAATTTTTCATAAGATCTAAAATTCTTAAATACTCCTGTTTTTTCCTCAAAGTCCTTATCAATAAAAGTCTTATTTGATGAAATTAGATGGTAAAATTTGAAATCTATTATTTTTTCATCAAATACTGATAAAATAGACTTTAATGGTCTTGCCCAATTAAGATCAAATTCACCCCATTTCATTGATTTTTTCCATTGGTAGCTACCTAATAATTTAGGAATTAAATCTTTTAACAAATCTGAGGTGTTCAATGTTTTTGGGGGTGTTTTAAAAAAATAAAATTCTCCTTTTTCAGTATGACGTTTAATAAGTTGTTTTTTATCAATTTTATTTGATCTCAAAAAACCTTCAATTGCTTCGACAGGAGCACTAGTTTTAGGTCCTTTGATTTCTTCAGAACCAACTTTAATTTTTTTTTGTAAACCCTCAAATACGATAATTACTCTGTTTGGAGTTGATAATGAAAAACTTTTTTTTGATTTTATAGATTTATTGGTAAAATATTTTCTAAAATTCTCTAAAAGTTTTTCACGAAAATTTTGTTGTAAATCGGCTGGAATTTCTTCACTAAATAATTCTAAAAAAAATTCTGCCATTTTATGTTTGTGTATCGATCCAAATTGAAGCAACAGATTTCGTAATTTCTCTAATACGTCCAATATATTCCGCTCTCTGAACAACACTAATGGCTCCTCTTGCATCAAGTATATTAAATACATGACTTGCCTTTAAACATTGATCATAAGCTGGGAGTGATATTTTTTTATTTATTAATGATTTAGCCTCACTCTCGAACATATCAAATATTTTAAATAAATTTGAAGTATTAGCATGTTCAAAGTTATAAGCTGAAAATTCTTTCTCTGCTTGGAGAAAAACTTCTCTATATTCAACATTTTCAGTATTCCAAATTAAATCATAAACATTATTTTTTTGTTGTGTAAACATACAAATTCTTTCTAAACCATAAGTAATTTCTACTGAAACAGGTTTACATTCAAAGCCAGCCATTTGTTGAAAATATGTAAATTGAGTAATTTCCATTCCATCACACCAAACTTCCCAACCAAGACCTGATGCGCCTAAGGTCGGACTTTCCCAATCATCCTCAACAAATCTAATATCGTGATTTTTATGATCAATACCAATTGTAGACAAACTATTTAAAAAAAGTTTTTTTATATTTGATGGAGAAGGTTTAATTATTACTTGAAATTGATAATAATGCTGAAGTCTATTAGGATTATCCCCATATCTTCCATCAGTCGGTCTTCTAGAAGGTTGCACATAAGCTGCTTTCCATGGGTTTGGTCCAAGTGACCTCAGAGTTGTGGCTGGATGAAAAGTTCCTGCTCCAACCTCCATATCATATGGTTGTAAAATTATACAACCATGTTTACTCCAATACTTTTGGAGATTTAAAATTGTTTCCTGAAAAGTTTGAAATTTTGGTTTTTTTTTACTTTTTTTAGAGGCCATATTTTTGCCAAATAGATTTTTCTTCTAATATATTTGCAACCTGATCAACGTGATCGTTAGATGATGATAATTTCTTACTTAACCAACTTTTAGATTTTTCAAATTTTTTAATAATTACATCTTCTCCAAATCTTTCTCTCAACACTTGATTGGCATCACCTATTTCGTCAATTAAACCAAGTTCTTTAGCTTTACTTCCAGACCAAAACTCACCAGAAAATAACTCAACTTCTGATTTGTTTAGTTTTGCACCTCTACTTTTTTCAACAACGTTGATGAAATCTTTATGCAAATCCAGTTGTATATTTTTTAATCTTTCTATATCTTCTTTTTTTTCTTCAAGAAACGGATCAAGAGTGCTTTTATTTTTTCCAGCGGTATGAACTCTTCTTTCAACTCCAATTTTTTTAATTAACTCTGTAAAACCAAATGATGAATAAATTACACCTATAGATCCAATAATTGAACTAGAGTTTGCATAAATTTCGTCACCAGCACATGCAATCAAATACCCTCCTGATGCAGCAATATCTTCAGCAAAAATCATTACCTTTTTTTTATTTTTTTTTGCTTGTTGTCTTATAATATTAAAAATTAAGTGTGATTGGACTGGTGATCCACCAGGAGAATTAATTGTGATAGCAACACATGGTGCTTTTTTTACAGAAAAAGCCTTTAAAATTATCTCTTCTTGACCTGAAAAATCTATACCTTGTTTAAATTTACCTACGTTTCCGATAACACCAGTTAATTTAATATGAGGAATAATTTTTTTCTTTTTAAAAATTGAGAACATAATGAGTCTTTATAGAATTTTTGTATTAATATAAAGACACCTTATAATTGAAGATTTAGGTGCGTCAATTGATAAGTATCAAATGAAACTTTTTACACTAGTTTGCTCACATTATGGGAAGTGTCATACAACTTAAAAAACAAATTAATAACTCTTACTTTCAACTAAAAAACTCAGTTGAGAATAAGTTAATGCTAGTTGAAGAAAAAATTAAATCCAAATTAGATAGTAATGTTGAGTTAGTTCAAAAAATGACAGATTATCATTTAGATACTGGTGGCAAAAGGTTAAGAGCATTATTAACTTTGGGCTCATCAAAGTTATGTGGTTATACAAAAGGTACCAGAGATATTAATTTAGCAGCTTGCGTGGAACTAATTCATGCTGCAACTTTGATGCATGATGATGTTATAGATAATGCTTCAATTAGAAGAGGTAAAAAAACGCCAAATAAAATCTGGGGTAACCACTCGTCTGTTCTAGCTGGCGATTACCTTCTTAGTAGGTGTTTTGAAATGATGGTAGAAGATGGAAATATTGAAGTTTTAAAACTATTATCATCAACATCATCAATAATTGCTCAAGGTGAAATTTTACAACTCCAGCATAAAGGTGAAGTCGACATGCTTGAAGAAACTTATTTAAAAATAATTTCTTCAAAGACAGCTGAATTATTTGCTGCCGCAACTAAGGTTGGAGCAATTTTATCAGAAATGAAAACTAAAGAGAAAGAAGCTTTAGAGTTTTATGGTAGGAACTTAGGTTTAACTTTTCAAATTGCTGATGACACTTTAGATTATAATTCAGAATTAAAACTATTTGGAAAAAATATCGGTCAAGACTTCTATGAGGGAAAAATTACACTACCAATAATTCTTTTGTTTCAAAAAGCTTATAAAGATGAAAAAGAAACTCTTAAGAAAACTTTTGCAAAAGAAGAGAGAAATCAAAATGATTTAAATTATACTTTATCTTTAATAAAAAAATACGATATTATAAATAGTTGTTATCAAAAGGCCAAGCACTATATTAATTTGTCATCAAATTCATTGTCTGTATTTAAAGACTCTGAAGAAAAAAATATCCTCGAAAATTTAACGTCATTTAGTTTATCAAGAAATTTTTAGGGGCTTAAAAGACTTTTTGTCCAATCATTATTTGTTGTCAAATTATACTTTAGTCTTTCATGTATTCTATTATCTCCATCTAACCAAAATTCTATGCTCGTAGGTTTTAAATTCCAGCCCGACCAATGATTTGGTCTTGGAACATTATTTTGATCTTTGTATTTATTTTTAAATTTTTCTAGTGATTTTATCAATTCTTCCCTATTGACTAATTCACTACTTTGTTTTGATGCCCAAGCCCCAATTCTACTTTCATAAGCTCTAGAATTAAAATAATTATCAGCTACCTCTTCTTCTACTTGGCTCAAAGTACCTACAATTCTAATTTGCCTGAGCAAACTTTTCCAATGAAAACACATTGTTGCATTGGGGTTTTCTTTTATTTCGTTTCCTTTCTGACTATTAAGATTAGTATAAAAGACAAATCCATTTTTATCGTAACCTTTAAGAAGCACCATCCTTACTGATGGAACACCTTGTTTTGTTGCAGTTCCAAGAGCTAAAGCATTTGGATCATTAATTTCATTCTTTTTTGCCTCTTCGTACCAACTTTCAAATAATTTAAATGGATCATCTAAATCTAGAAAGCATTTATTAAGCCCTAGTGAGTTTTTTTCATTCATAATTTTAACAAAATAATCTATACAATATAAATAATGTCATTTAATACTTTTGGAAAGGTTTTTCGTTTCACTACATGGGGAGAATCTCATGGACCTGCAATTGGTTGTATAATAGATGGTTGTCCACCACTAATAAACCTCAATGAACGAGATATTCAAATAGAACTCAACAAAAGAAAACCTGGTCAATCTAAATTTACTACTCAAAGAAAAGAGAGTGATAAAGTAGAGATTCTCTCAGGAGTCTTCGAAGGTAAAACAACTGGAACTCCAATCTCTTTAATAATTTATAACGAGGATATGCGCTCAAAAGATTATAATGATATCAAAGATAAATTCAGACCAGGTCATGCTGATTATACATACTTTAAAAAGTATGGAATTAGAGATTATAGAGGTGGTGGGAGGTCTTCAGCTAGAGAGACTGCTTCTAGAGTTGCAGCAGGAGCTGTAGCAAAAAAAGTTTTGGAAAGAAATTTAGGTAAAAAATTTAAAATTTCTGGTGCAGTTACGCAACTTGGAATTCTTGGATGTGATACAAACAAGTGGGATGATAAAATAATTTATAAAAATCCATTTTTTTGTCCTGATAAATCTATGCTTAAAATATGGGAAAAATATCTTTTAAGTATTAGAAAGGCAGGTTCATCTTGTGGTGCTATAATTGAAATTAGAGCTAATGGTATTCCTGCAGGACTGGGAGCGCCAATTTACTCAAAACTAGACTCTGATATTGCATCTGCAATGATGAGTATTAATGCAGTAAAAGGTGTTAATATTGGATCTGGAATGAATTCTGCTCAATTGTCTGGAGAAGAAAATTCAGATGAAATTTCAAAAAGAAAAAATAAATTAAAGTTTAACTCTAATAATGCAGGTGGAATTCTTGGTGGTATCTCTTCTGGTCAACAAATAATTGTTTCATTTGCTGTAAAGCCTACATCATCAATTTTAAAGAGTAGAAAAACAATTAATAAATTTGGAAAAAATACTAGTATATCTGTTAAGGGGAGACATGACCCGTGTGTTGGAATTAGAGCAGTTCCAGTGGGTGAAGCTATGCTATCGTGCGTTTTACTTGATCATTATTTATTGAATCAAGCTCAATGTGGGTAATCACTTTATTTTTGTTTTTGTAAGATAATATTTGAATTTAATACATCTAAAATTTGTTCCTCAATAGAATTACAATCTAAATTTGCGAGTTTATACATGTTTTCAGGTTTGTCTTGATCAATAAAAATATCTGGAAGTTTCATTGATCTAAATTTTAAATTTGTGTCAATTAATCCTTTTTTTGATAAAAAATCAATTACATGAGAACCAAATCCACCAATCGATCCCTCCTCAATAGTTACAATTGCCTCGTGTGTTGTTGCTAATTGCCATATCAAATTTTCATCCAACGGCTTGGCAAATCTTGCATCCACTATTGTAATATTAATACCTTTTTTTTTTAAATTTTCTGATGCTTTTAAACTTTCACTCAATCTCGCACCAAAGTTGATTAAAGCTAACTTTTTTCCCTCTTGAATAATTCTTGATTTTCCAATCTCTATCTTTTCATTAATTGATGGCAATATTGATCCAATACCAGTCCCTCTTGGATACCTGAATGCACAGGGTCTATCATTAATTTCTGTAGAAGTGTTTATCATTCTAACCAACTCAGCCTCATCACTTGGAGCCATTACAATAAAATTTGGTAGTGTAGCTAAATAAGTTGTGTCAAAACTACCTGCGTGTGTAGGTCCATCAGCTCCAACTAATCCTGCTCTATCTATTGCAAATCTTACAGGTAAACTCTGTATTGCAACATCATGAACGACTTGGTCATATGCTCTCTGGAGAAATGTTGAGTAAATTGCTGCATAAGGTTTATAATTCTCAGTCGCCAAACCAGCTGCAAACGTAACAGCGTGTTGTTCAGCAATACCAACATCATAAGTTCTATCTGGAAATTCTCTTCTAAAATTACTTAATCCAGTCCCATCTGGCATAGCTGCTGTTATTGCAACTATTTTACTATCTTTTTTTGCGTGTTGAATCAAAGTATCAGCAAAAACTTTAGTGTATGATGGTACTTTACTGGAACTTTTTTCCTGTTCTCCTGTCTTTACATTAAATTTGGATACCCCATGATAATGATCTTTTGCTTCTTCAGCAAAAGAATAGCCTTTGCCTTTTTTTGTTTTTATATGAATTAATATAGGACCTTGGTGTTTTGAGTCCCTTGCATTTCTTAAAATTGGAATTAATGAAGAAAGGTCATGGCCATCTATAGGACCGATATAATAGAAACCTAATGAACTAAATAAAGTTCCACCTGTTACAGCTGATCTTAATAAATCTTCAGCTTTACCCGCTTTAGCACTAAATCTTTTTGAAAATGCTGATGTAATCAATTTTATAGTTTCTCTTAAACTAAAATAAATTTTACCAGAAAAAATTTTAGCTAAATATGTTCCCATTGCTCCAACCGGCCTTGCAATTGACATGTCGTTATCATTCAATATCACAATCATTTTAGTCTTAGAGGCACCTGCATTATTCATGGCCTCATAAGCCATACCTGCACTTATTGCACCATCACCAATCACTGCTATAACATTCTCTGATTTTTTTGATAATTTATTTGCTTCTGCAATTCCCAAAGCTGATGAAATTGAGGTAGAACTATGCGCAGCTCCGAAAGGATCATATTCACTTTCTAAACGCTTCGTAAATCCTGAGAGACCCCCTCCTTGCCGAAGTGTTCTTATTTTATCTTTTCTTCCTGTTAAAATTTTGTGTGGATAACATTGGTGTCCTACATCCCATATTAATTTATCACTTGGTGTGTTAAAAATATAATGTAATGCAACGCTTAATTCTACAACACCTAAGCTAGCACCCAAATGTCCTCCTGTAACTGATACTGCATCGATCATTTCCTCTCTTAATTCATCAGCAACCTTTTGCAGTTTTGTTTCAGGAACTTTTTTTAAGTCTGATGGAAAATTAATCTGATCTAAAAATTCGTAGTTTTTTTTCATTTATTTCTATTTAAAATATAATTTAGAGTTTCGGTTAAATTTTTAGATTTTGGTCCATACTTTTTTAACTTAGTATTTATTTTTAAAATAAGTTTATTTGCATATTTAATAGTATTTTTATCTCCCAGTAAACTAATAAGAGTTGCTTTACCTTTTTTCTTATCTTTTCCAGTTTTTTTTCCTGCTGCAGAAAGACTTCCATTATAATCAATTAAATCGTCAGCAACTTGAAATAGTAATCCTATATCAGCTCCAATATTTTCAAACTTTTGAATATCTTTTTTACTTTTATTCTTTAATATTAATGGAGCTGCACAACAAAAACTAAAAAGTTTTCCAGTTTTTTTTATTTCCATTTCAATTATTTTTTTTTCTGAAATTTTCTTACGTTCATAACTCAAATCTAGATATTGACCACCGGCAATCCCAAGATGTCCAGAACTTTCAGAAATTTTATTAATTAATCTAATTTTTGTTTTTTCATTGATTTTCAAATCTTTATGACTCAAAATTTCGAATGCCATAGTTAAGAGTGAGTTTCCTGCAAGAACAGCTGTAGACTCTCCAAATTTGATATGAGTAGAAGGCTTACCTCGTCTTATTAAATCATTATCCATACATGGCAAATCATCATGAATAAGTGAATAAGCATGAATACATTCAACAGCAGCACCAATAACTAATAAAGTTTTATAATTTAAATTAAATATTGAACCAATATCAACTAGTATCTTTGATCTTATTTTTTTGCCACCCGAAAATAATCCATATTGCATCGGGACAATCAGTTCTGATTTTTTTTGCTTTTTTATAAATCTTTTTAAAAAAATATTTGTATCTTTAGCAATTTTATTTAGTTTTTTTTGCATTATTTTTTGAAGTTATCTTAGATATGTTATCTTTAGTTGTTGTATTGATGTCGATGACTTTTTTTTTAAATTTTTTTTCGATAATATTATTGAGTTTTATCAAATTTTGATATTTTTCAATTGAATTTTGTAAATCTTTTTGACTTTCTAAATCCTCAATTATTTTATTAGCTTCGAGAGTTAATTCCTCAAGGGATGAAGATTCATAATTATTTGGTAAATCTTTATCTTTCATATAATACTCTCAGATAATACATGAAAATGAATCTTGCAAATATTAAAAAAGCAAAAAAACTACTCCACAAGAGGGAGTGTATTGCTATACCAACAGAAACAGTTTATGGTTTGGCGGGTAATGCCTACTCAGACCAAGCCTGTCAAAAAATATATAAGCTTAAAAAAAGACCAAAAAATAACCCTCTAATAGTTCATTATCTGAATATTCAAAGGTTGAAAAAAGATTGTCATTTAAACAATGACTTTATTAGATTGTATAAAAAATTTTGTCCTGGTCCTTTAACATTTATCCTAAATCTTAAAAAATCATCAAAAATCTCAAAAATAATTACTAATAAAAAGAATACATTGGCAGTAAGATTTCCACGGCACTCAGTCACAAGAAGATTACTTAAAATTTTAGAATTTCCTTTAGCGGCTCCAAGTGCTAATCCCTCATCTAGGGTTAGTGCGGTTACATCTGCTGATGTAAAAGAGGATTTTGGGAAAAAAATAAAATACGTACTTGAGGGTGGAAAATCATCTATTGGAGTAGAATCAACAATTATTGATCTTAGAAAAAATCCTAAAATCTTAAGATTAGGTGGTTTAAATGTTTCAACTATCCAGAAAATACTAAGAAAAAAAATATCAATAAATAACAAACCTTCAAAAATCGTTTCACCAGGTCAATTTAAAGTTCATTATTCACCAGGTTTGCCCATCAGACTTAATGCAAAAAATATTCGTCAAAATGAGGCATACTTGTTAATTAGAAAGAAAAAAGTAAGTAAATCAAATTATTATTTTTTGTCACAAAAAGGAAATCTAAAAGAAGCTGCAAAAAATTTATATTCTACTTTAAGAAAAATTAAAAAAAAGAAATACAGCTCGATTGCAGTATGTAAAATTCCTGATAGAGGATATGGTAAAACAATTAATGATAGGTTATTAAGAGCATCAAGATTCAATGAAAAAACCACTTGAAGTTATAGGATTATCAAAAACTTATAATACAAAAGAAGCAGTAAAAGACGTTTCTTTTAAAGTAAATCAAAATGAAATTATTGGTATACTTGGTCCTAATGGTTGTGGAAAAACTACTACAATCGGAATGATTTTAGGTTTATTAAAACCATCAAAAGGAAAAGTTTTAATAAATGGTGTCGAAATTGAAAACCAACGTGTAGATTTACTAAATCAATTAAATTTTATTTCACCTTATATAGAGTTGCCTAAAAAATTGACAGTTAGACAAAATTTAGAGGTTTATGGGAGGCTTTATGATGTGAACAAACATAAGGCAAAAATTGAATATCTGTGTGAAAAATTAAGACTCTACGAATTTATAGATAAATTAACTGGGGAGTTGTCATCTGGTCAAAGAAATAGGGTAAGTCTTGCAAAATCAATAATTAATAATCCAAAAGTTTTACTTCTTGATGAACCTACAGCATCACTTGATCCTGAAACAGGTGATTTCGTTAGAAGTTTTTTAGAGGAATATCAACAGGAAAATAAAACATCTATTCTATTAGCATCACACAATATGGCAGAGGTAGAGAGACTATGTTCTTCAGTTTTAATGATGAATAAAGGATCGATTACTGATGAGGGAAGTCCAGAGGAATTAATTAAAAAACATGGAAGAAAGAATATGGAAGAAGTTTTTTTAAAACTTACAAGGGAAAAAGTATGAATTTCAATAAAATGTATGGTCTTTTCCTTAGACATTTTTATTTAATTAAAAGTTCTTTACCAAGAATTTTGGATTTAATTTATTGGCCGACAATTCAAATAATTTTATGGGGTTTTATCTCAAAGTTCTTCTCAATACATAGTGACTACTATAGCAATACTTTGGGAGTAATTTTAACGTGTGCAATACTTTACGATATTCTTTTTAGATCAAGCATTAGTTTTAACATGCTTTTTTTAGAAGAAATCTGGAGTAGAAATTTCACAAATTTGTTTATTGCTCCCCTTAAGCTTAAAGAAATTATTGTTTCATTAATTTTTACTGCTTTGATAAGGACTTTAATAGGATTGGTTCCTGCAATAATGCTAACCTCTCCTCTATTTGGTGTATCAATTTTAAAATTGGGATTACCACTTTTATTCCTATTTCTAAGTTTATATCTTTTTGGTATAACACTTGGGTTGTTTGTGAGTTCTGGACTAATTAGATTTGGTCCATCTTTTGAAAATATTGCTTGGTCATCGCTATTTTTGCTAGCTCCTTTAGGATGCATATATTATCCAATAGAAATTCTACCAGAATTATTTCAATTCATAGCAAAAGGTTTACCGCTTGTTTATATTTTCGATGAGACTAGAAACATACTTTTAAATGGGTCGATTGATTATACAAATTTGAAACAAGCATATTTATTAAACTTAATCTATTTAATTATTGGTATAGTCCTATTTTATTTATCCTTTTTAAGAGCTCGAATTAAAGGAACATTAATTAATATGGGTGAATAATTGGTGCGCCTGCTAGGAGTCGAACCCAGAACCTCCTGATCCGAAGTCAGGCGCTCTATCCAGTTGAGCTACAAGCGCATATAATAGTAATATATCATTTTATGAAAAAAAAAATAAATTTGATTGTAAAAGAAAGTAATAAAAATATGCGTGTAGATGTTTTTATTAATAGTAAGGAAAATGAGATAAGTAGAACTAGAATAAAAAACTTAATTTTAAGTAAGAAGCTTAAGATTAATAATAAAGTTATTTCAGATCCTGCCAAAAAGATTTTAAAAGACGATACTATAGAATTAATTATTCCAGAGCCTAAAAAAGCTTCTCTGAAACCATTTAAATTCAAATTAGATATTGCTCATGAGGACAAAGATATAATAGTACTAAACAAACCAGCAGGTATCGTAATGCATCCAGGAGCTGGGAATTTTGATAATACAATTGTTAATGCATTAGTAGATTACGATAAAGACTCTCTTTCGAATATTGGTGATGAACTTAGACCAGGGATAGTACATAGGATAGACAAAAATACATCAGGTTTGGTGGTCATAGCAAAAAATAATCTATCGCATGAAAACTTATCTAATCAGTTTAACAAACACTCTATAACAAGAGTTTATCAATTATTAATATGGGGAAAAATTAGACCTACTAAGGGAAAAATTCAAACTTTAATAACACGAAGTTCAAAGAATAGACAAATGATGGAAGTTAGTCGGACTAAGGGAAAAAAAGCAATTACAAATTATAGAACTATTGAAATTTTTGAAAATAAACACACACCAACTTTAAGTTTAGTAGAATGCAAACTTGAAACGGGAAGAACTCATCAAATTAGAGTTCACATGAATTTTTTAGGAAATAGTATTGTTGGTGATGATAAATATAAAAAAAAGTTTAAGAAAATTAAAAATATCAATCCGTTGATAGAACAAAATTTAAATAGTCTTAATAGACAATTTCTTCATGCTAAGACTCTAGGCTTCATTCACCCCACGAAAGGCAAAGAAATGGTTTTCAACTCAAAATTACCTTTTGAACTTGAGAATATTTTAAAAATACTAAGAAATGCTGATAAATAATTCATTGAAAAATATAAATAATTAATTAGATAAACTCATTATGAATACTGCAATAAATAATAACTTGCCCATTTTAAGTAATGAAGGTGGTCTATCTGCATATTTGGAACAGATTAAAAAATTCCCTATGCTTGATGCAGAAGAAGAATATATGTTGGCAAAAAATTGGAAAACAACTGGTAATATCAAAGCAGCAGAAAAATTAGTAACAAGTCATTTGAGATTGGTTGCAAAAATTGCAATGGGATATAAAGGATATGGATTACCAGTAAATGAAATGATCTCTGAAGGGAATATTGGTTTAATGCAAGCGGTAAAAAAATTTGAACCTGAAAAAGGTTTTAGATTAGCCACATATGCGATGTGGTGGATAAAAGCTTCAATACAAGAATATATTTTAAGATCGTGGAGTTTAGTCAAGATTGGTACAACAACTGCACAAAAAAAATTATTTTTTAATCTAAAAAAATTAAAAAACCAAATAGCTCCTCAAACAGAAGGAGATTTAAAAAATGAGCATGTTGATGAAATAGCTAATAAGCTTGATGTTAGTAAAGATGAAGTGATTTCGATGAACCGAAGATTATCGGGAAAAGAATTCTCACTTAATGCACAAGTTGGTGAAGATGGTGATGAATGGCAAGACTGGTTGGTTGATAAAGAATTAGATCATGACTTAAAATTTGCTCATCAAGAGGAAATGGAACAAAGAAAAGACTTATTAAAAAACTCAATTCAAGTCCTAAATGAAAGAGAGAGAGAAATTTTATATTCTAGAAGATTAAATGATAATCCGACTACATTGGAAGACCTAAGTAAAAAATATAAAATCAGTAGAGAAAGAGTAAGGCAAATTGAAAATAAAGCTTTTGAAAAATTACAGAAGCATATGCTTCTACTCGCAAAGTCAAAAAACTTATTACCTGTAAATTAAATCTCAAAAGGATTTTCAATTAATATCGTATCATCACGTTCTGGGCTGGTTGAAATACTTGATATTTTTGTCTCAATAAAATTCTCAACTTCTTTAATATAATTTTTGGCATTTTCTGGAAGGTCATCTATATTCTTAATACCACTTGTTGATTTTTTCCAGCCATCAAAAGTTTTATAAATAGGTTTTATTTTGAGCTGATCCTCTACTGCTGCTGGTAAATAATTAATTTTTTTTCCATCTAATTCATATTCAACGCACATCTTTATTTCATCTAATTCATCTAAAACATCCAGCTTTGTAAGTGCTATACCATCAATCCCTGAGACTTTGATAGTTTGTCTTACTAAAACACCATCAAACCAACCACATCTTCTTTTTCGACTTGTAACTGTTCCGAATTCTTTTCCTCTTGTTCCTAAAAGTTCACCAATATCATCTTTTAATTCCGTCGGAAACGGACCTTCTCCAACCCTAGTCGTATATGCTTTAGTGATTCCTAAAACATAATTAATTGTGTTTAGTCCACACCCTGTACCAGTAGCGGCGCTTGACGCTACAGTATTTGAGGATGTCACAAATGGATATGTACCATGATCAACATCTAGTAATATGCCCTGAGCTCCCTCAAATAATATTCTTTTTTTCTGTTTTTTAAATTCGTCGAGTTTCAACCAAACTGGTTTTGAGTATTTCAAGATCTTAGGAGCAATTTTTAATAAATCTTTTTTTAATTGATCTTTCTCGTATATTTTTTTTCCTAAGCCTTTTCTAATTGCATTATGATGTAAAAGAACAGACTCTAACCTTTGATCTAGATTTTTTTCAGATCTCAAGTCCATTACTCTTATTGATCGTCTACCAACTTTATCTTCATATGCTGGTCCGATACCTCTTCTGGTTGTTCCAATTTTTCCTTTACCCGCACTATCTTCACGGATTTCATCCATTTCCCTATGAAAAGGTAAAATTAAATTTGCAGACTCTGAAATTATAAAATTATCAGTATCGACCTTAACTCCTTTTGACTTAATTTCCTCAATTTCATCTAATAATGCCCAGGGGTCAACGACAACTCCGTTTCCAATTATTGATATTTTATTTTTTCTTACAATTCCGGATGGAAGTAGTCGAAGTTTATAAGTTACACCATTTATTACAAGAGTATGGCCCGCATTGTGACCACCCTGAAATCTTACTACAACATCAGCTTGTTCAGATAACCAATCAACTATCTTGCCTTTTCCCTCATCTCCCCATTGAGAACCAACAACAACAATATTTTTCATTAATTAAATTTTTGTTTTATTTTCATTGAATTAACATGATTTATGGGGCCATGTCCTTTTCCATAGTTTGGATTTGTCAGTATCGCAGAATTTACATATTTAATTCCCGACGTACAAGCGCTCTTAATACTTTTTCCACATGAAAGAAAAGTTGCTATCGCACTAGATAATGTACATCCTGTACCATGAGTATTTTTTGTTCTGTGCCTAAAACTTGTAAAGACTTTAAAATCAGATTTACTTAAATATAAATCTATTACTTTTTTTGATTTTAAATGGCCACCCTTCAACAATACATTTTTAGCTCCTAAATCTATCAATTTATTTGCTGCAAAAATCATATCCTCTTTGTTTTTAATACTAGTCCCTGCTAAAATTTCTGCTTCTGGAATGTTTGGTGTGATCAAAAGAACATTTTTTAATAGCTTTTTTTTTAAAGTTTGTATTGCTTTACTATCAATCAATTTAGCACCACCCTTTGCAACCATTACAGGGTCTAAAACAATTTTTTTTACTTTTAATATCTTCAAAGCATGAGCTACTTTTTCGACAACTTCAGTAGAGTGAAGCATACCTATTTTAATGGCATCAGGTCTTATGTCTCTTGATGAATGAATAATTTGATTTTTTACTTCATTAGTTGGTATTGAAATAACTGATTTAACACCCCTTGTATTTT
>CABYFA010000010.1 GCA_902518155.1 uncultured Pelagibacteraceae bacterium | reverse complement strand
ATCTAAAACTGCCAAAGCTTATAAAGAAATTTGGATGAAAGATGAAAATATTTCTCCCCTTCTTTATTATACACAAGAACAAGCCAAGAAATTATCAAGCTTACTTTCTGAAAAAAACCTAATTATTGACTATGCCATGAGGTATGGAAATCCGAGTATCAAAAGTAAAATAAAAAAATTACACGAAAAAGGTTGTGAGAACTTGATTATACTTCCTTTATATCCCCAATATGCTGCCGCAACAACAGCAACTGTTTGTGATGAAGTTTATAGAACGTTAATGAAAATGAGATGGCAACCATCAATCAAAATAATACCACATTATGAGTCACATCCTTTGTATATAGATGCTTTGGTAAATTCACTAAATAAGAAAATAAAAGAAATAAATTGGAAGCCAGATTTAATATTGGCATCTTATCATGGTATACCCCAAAAATATTTTGATAAAGGAGACCCATATCATTGCTATTGTCAAAAAACGACAAGATTGATTTCAGAGAAATTTAAGTCGATAGAAATTAAAACAACATTTCAGTCTAGATTTGGCCCTCAAAAATGGCTTGAGCCCTATACCGATAAAACACTGGAGAAATTGCCTAAAGAGGGAAAGAAGAATGTTCTAGCAATATGTCCTGGTTTTTCCTCAGATTGTGTTGAGACATTAGAAGAAATTCTTATTCAAGGTAAAGAGAGTTTTTTAGAATCTGGTGGTGAAAATTTCGATATGGTGCCATGTTTAAATGATAATAATGATCATATAAATTTATTAAAATCATTAATTCAACAAAACATATAATCTATGAATACTTACTTGCTTTTTAAATCTCTTCATCTAATAGCAGTAATTTCTTGGATGGCAGGTCTTTTATATCTTCCGAGAATTTTTGTTTATCATTCACAAAATAATGACAAACCATTGATATCAGATGTATTTAAAGTAATGGAAAAAAAACTTTTTTTTTACATTATGACTCCTGCTATGACTCTATCCTGGATATTCGGGTTAGTATTAATACATGAAATAGGTTTTGAGCAACTAGGGCAAAAGTGGATGGTATTAAAATTAGTTTTTGTGATTATTTTAACCTTGTATCATTTTTATCTTGGAAGAATTTTAGGGCAATTTAAATTAGATATGAATAAGCATTCTCATAAATATTATAAATACATTAATGAAATACCCACATTATTGCTTATTTTAATCATATTTGTTGTAAATTTTAAGCCTATCTAGGGTTGAATTATTTTTATTAGTATATATATTAATTCTATTATTAAGTCCTTAATAATTTACTCATGAACATACAAGAACTAAAACTCAAATCATCAGAACAGCTTATTACTCAAGCAGAAGAGCTTGGTATTGAAAATGCAAGTACTTTAAGAAAGCAAGAAATACTTTTCGCAATTTTAAAAAAAGTAGCAGAAAAAGAGGAGATCACCGGTGCAGGTGTATTACAATTACTTCAAGATGGCTTTGGTTTTCTGAGAGCAATGGAGTCAAATTATTTACCAGGTCCAGATGATATTTATGTAAGCCCTAGTCAAATTAGAAAATTTGGTTTAAGAACCGGTGATACTGTGGAAGGGCCGGTTAGAGCTCCTAAAGAGGGCGAAAGATATTTTGCTTTACTACAAGTAAGTAAAATCAATTTCGAAGAACCTGATAAATCCAGACATAAAATAGCTTTCGATAATTTGACACCCCTTTATCCTGATAAACAACTCGTTATGGAGGTGGAGCAAGTAAAACCTGACAAAAAGCAAGATTTAACTCCAAGACTTATAGATCTTGTAAGTCCCATCGGAAAAGGTCAAAGATCAATTATTATCTCACCTCCAAAAGCTGGTAAAACTATGATTTTACAGAGTATAGCTAATTCAATAGCAAAAAATTATCCAGAATGTTATCTAATTGTTTTGTTAATTGACGAAAGACCTGAGGAAGTAACTGATATGCAGAGAACTGTAAAAGGTGAAGTAATTAGTTCAACTTTCGATGAACCAGCACAACGCCACGTAGCTGTTGCTGAGATGGTAATAGAAAAAGCTAAAAGACTAACGGAGCACAAAAAGGATGTTGTTATATTACTAGACTCAATTACAAGACTAGGAAGAGCTTATAATGCAGTAATACCAAGTTCCGGTAAAGTTTTAACAGGTGGTGTTGATGCAAATGCTCTTCAAAGACCTAAGAGGTTTTTTGGTGCAGCGAGAAATATAGAGGAAGGTGGATCGTTAACAATTATTTCTACAGCATTAATAGACACTGGAAGTAGAATGGATGAAGTAATTTTCGAGGAATTTAAAGGAACAGGAAATAGCGAAACAGTTTTAGATAGAAAAATTGCGGATAAAAGAATCTACCCAGCGATTGATATTACTAAATCAGGTACAAGAAGAGAAGAATTGTTATTTGATAAAAATGATTTACAGAAGATGAATGTTTTGAGAAGAATAATTGCACCAATGGGAACCATGGACGCTATTGAGTTTATCAATTCAAAACTTAAGGATACAAAAAACAATGCTGAGTTTTTTAATTCAATGAACAAACCAGCATAATTTAATTTCCCAATACCACATAATTGAAGTTATAATATTTGAATGACTATTTATGCTTTATCAACTGGCCCGGGTGTATCTGGTGTAGCAATTGTAAGAATTTCTGGTTCGGAGGCGTCAAAAGCAATTAAATTACTCACCAAAAAGGATCTACCCACTCCAAGAATAGCCACTCTTCGAAAAATAAACAATATAAACACTTCTGAGTTAATTGATGAAGGTATTATTATCTGGTTTCCTGGTCCTTGGAGCTACACAGGCGAGGATATGGCTGAGTTCCATGTTCATGGGGGGAAAGCAATAGTTTTAGCATTACAAAACGAATTGTCTAAAATAGAAAACTTTAGACTAGCTGAGCCAGGAGAATTTACAAAGATAGCTTTTCAAAATGGTAAAATTAATTTACTAAAAGCTGAGGGTATAGCTGATTTAATTTCTGCTGAAACCGAAATTCAAAGATTACAAGCTGTGAAAATTATGAAAGGTAATTCAGCTGAAAAATTTGATAATTTAAGAGAAAAGTTACTAAAGATTTTATCTTTTGTTGAAGCAAAAATAGATTTTCCTGAAGAGGATTTACCTAATGAAAATATTCAACAAATTAAAAAAGTCTCGACTGAAGTTTTAAATCAAATTAAAAAGATTTTAAATGACCAAAAAGTAGGTGAGATTATTCGTGAAGGTTTTAAGATAGCTATAGTTGGTCCAACAAATGCTGGTAAATCATCATTATTAAATAATTTATCGAATAGAGATGTAGCTATAGTTTCCGAAATTGCAGGAACAACAAGAGATGTAATTGAAGCGCATTTAAATATTGATGGCTACCCCGTTATAATTTCAGATACAGCAGGCATCAGAAACTCAAAAGATGAAATAGAAAAAAAAGGCATAAAACTATCGCTAGATAGAGCAGAAAACGCTGATTTAAAATTAGTGGTAGTAGATGCAAAAAGTATTGATTTAAGCGGGTTTTTGAATGACTTATTAAAAGATAATGCAATTTTAGTTGTAAACAAGTCAGATCTTATTAATGGTGAATTAGATCCTGAAGTAAAAAAGTTAGATCATGTTTTAATTTCATTAAAGAAGAATCTTAATTTAGATAAATTAATTTCAAAAATCAAAAATAAGTTAAAGACAAAATTTATTGTAAATGAAGATATACTAATTACTAGAGAAAGACACAGACAACATTTAGTTCAGTGTTTAGAGAACCTAAGAAATTTTATAGAAAAAAATGATAAAAAAGATTTTGATAAAGGAGCTGAAGATTTGAGGTTGGCCACAAGACATTTAGGAATGATTGTTGGAAAGGTAGATGTAGAGGAAATATTAGGTAGTATTTTCAACGATTTTTGCATTGGAAAATAAGAGTCTTGTAAAATTTTTTTTCAAATATAAATTTACATCATGAAAAATGAATTTTCATTTGATGTCGTTGTAATAGGAGGAGGTCACGCTGGTTGTGAAGCAGCAGCTGCTTCAGCGCGTCTAGGTGTAAATACTGCCCTATTTACCCATGATAAAAATACAATTGGTGAGATGTCATGTAATCCTGCAATTGGTGGCTTAGGTAAAGGTCATTTAGTCAGAGAAATAGATGCTTTAGATGGTGTCATGGGAATAATTGCAGATAAATCAGGAATACAATTTAGGTTACTAAATAGGAGCAGAGGACCAGCTGTGAGAGGTCCAAGAACTCAATCTGATAGATCATTATATAAGAAATTTATGCAAGAAAAACTTGTAAACTATTGTAATTTAAGCATTTTTTCAGATCCTGTAATAAAGTTTATTTTTACAAATAATACAATAAATGGTTTTCTAACATTAAAAGGTAAAAAGGTTAATTGTAATAAAATAATACTCACTACTGGCACTTTTTTAAATGGATTAATACATATAGGTGATGAGCGCACGCCCGCGGGGAGATATAATGAAAAACCTAGTACAGGTTTGAGTGAACAATTAGAAAAATATAAATTCAAAATAGGGCGATTAAAAACAGGTACTCCTCCAAGACTAGATGCAAGGACAATAAATTTCAAAAATTTAGAAAAACAAACAGCTGATGAAAATCCTTTTTTTTTTTCGTTCTTAACGAAATCAGCAACCAACAAACAAGTATCTTGTTCAATGACTTACACCAACGAAAAGGTGCATAGGATAATTGAGAAGAATTTGTCTAAAAGTGCAATGTACTCTGGTAGCATTAAAGGAGTAGGTCCAAGGTATTGTCCATCTATAGAAGATAAAATAGTTAAGTTTGCTGAAAAGACGAGACATCAAATATTTTTAGAGCCCGAAGGGTTAAATGATCACACAATTTACCCAAATGGAATCTCAAACTCACTACCTGAGGTAGTACAAGCTGAAATACTTAATAATATCAATGGTTTAGAAAGTGTTAAAATTATAAGACCGGGATATGCTATAGAATATGACTATGTGGACCCTAGGGAGCTCTTTCTAACTCTTGAGACCAAAAAAATTAAGAACCTGTATTTGGCTGGTCAGATAAACGGAACCACAGGATATGAAGAGGCTGCAGCTCAAGGCCTAATAGCTGGTGTAAACGCAGCTTTGTCATTCATGAAAAAAGAACCATTCATCCTAGATAGATCAGATGCTTATATTGGAGTGATGATAGATGATTTGGTTACCAAAGGTGTAGCAGAGCCCTACAGGATGTTTACTTCAAGAGCTGAGTATAGACTGAGTTTAAGAGCAGATAATGCCGATTTGAGACTTACAAATAAAGGTATTAAAATTGGCTTAGTATCTAGTGACAGAAAGCGAATATTTGAGGATAAATTTACTAAAATGAGTGAAATATCTCTTCAAATGTCAAGTTTAAGTATATCTCCAACAACAGCAGAAAAGCATGGTATTAAAATTGCAAAGGATGGCATTTTACGATCTGCAGATGAAATTTTAGCTCAAAAAGACACTGGTATGAGTAAAATTCGTGACATTTGGCCTGAAATTAAGGATTTTGGTTTCGAAATTGACGAACAAATAGAGATTAATTCTCATTACAGAGGCTATTTAAAAAAACAAAATGCTGATATTATAGCCTTTAAAAGAGATGAGAATCTAGTTATCCCAGATAATATTGATTATGATCAATTTTCGGGTTTATCAAATGAGGTAAAAGCTAAATTTAAGAAAATAAGACCAAAAACTATGGGTCAAGCTCTACGAATAGATGGAATTACTCCAGCAGCAGTATATATTTTGTTGTCACACGTAAAAAGAAAGTCTATTAAGCATATAGCTTAATGGATTCGATAATTTCTAAAAATTACTCTGAAATTCAAAAACTTCATGTTTCACGTGAAACTTGTAATGAGCTTGAAAGCTTAATAAGCATGATTCAAAAAAAAAATAAGGAAATTAATATAATTAGTAAAAAAAGCTCAAAAAAGGAGGATATTAGACAAAGACACATTATTGATTCAGCACAAATAATTGATTTTGTTGATTTAAAAAGCAATACAACCTCTGATTTAGGTACTGGGGGTGGAATGCCTGGTCTAATCATAGCAATATTAATGAAAAATTTAAAAAACAGTATGAAAATAAAACTTTATGAAAAAAGTTATCACAAATGTGTTTTTTTAAAAGATGTCTCAAAAAAATTAGAATTGAATACGGAAATAATACAAAAAGATATATTTAAAATTAAAAATATTGAAACTGGAACCATTATGTCTAGAGCTTTTAAGCCAATGCCAATAATTCTTGATTTAGTGCAAAAAAATTTTAGGAAATATAAAAATATAATTTTGTTTATGGGAAAAAGTGGAAGAAAAATCTTAAATGATACTCTTAAAATTTGGGATTTAGACTACGAGGAAAAAAAAAGTTTAACAAGTAAAGATTCGTTTTTGTTAAATATAAAAAATATGGAAAAAAAAATTTAATGAAAACTATTTCAATAATAAATCAGAAGGGTGGAGTTGGTAAAACAACAACAGTAATTAACCTTGCGTCTGCATTAACTCAACTTGGAAAAAAAATTTTAGTTATTGATTTAGATCCTCAAGGAAATGCAACAACTGGTCTAGGCTTATCTAATTTAGAAAGGTCTGACGAAACTATTTATGGAATTTTAAATGGAAGTAAGTCAATTTCACAAGTAATTAAAAAAACTAAATTTGATAATCTTGATCTGGTATCTTCGAATGTTGATCTGTCTGGTTTAGAGGTTGAGACAGCTGGAGATAGCGATCGGGCGTTTATTTTGAAGATCAAATTAGCCGCGTATTTAAATGATTCTGGAGGACCATATGATTATATACTCATAGATTGTCCACCATCTCTTAGTTTATTGACAGTGATGGCTCTTGTATGCTCAAACTCACTTTTAGTCCCTCTTCAGACAGAATTTTTTGCATTAGAGGGCTTGACTCAATTGATGAAAACAATTGATCGCATAAAAATTAATTTAAATCCTAATTTAGAAATTCAAGGGATACTTTTAACAATGTATGACAGAAGAAATAAGTTATCATCACAAGTTGAACAAGAAGCAAGAAATTATTTTAAAGAAAAAGTATATCAAACTGTAATTCCACGTAATGTCAGATTATCTGAAGCCCCATCTCATGGAGTGCCCGTTCTGATTTATGATAAAAATTGTCCTGGCAGTAAATCATATTATAGTTTTACGGACGAATTTATTAACCAAGAAAGTCAAATTGGGAGTGCAGCTTAATGAACAAGATTAAAAAAGGACTGGGTAGAGGATTGTCATCATTAATTGGAGAAACCAAAATTGAAGAAAAAACAAACAAATTATTAATCGGTGATCTTTATCCAAATAAATTTCAACCTAGAAAAATTTTTGATGAAGATAGTTTGAATGATTTAGAAAAATCAATTAGAGAAAGAGGTATTATTCAGCCAATTATTGTTCGTAAATCTGATGAAAATTCTAAATATGAAATCATAGCTGGTGAAAGACGTTGGCTTGCAGCTCAAAAAGCTGGTCTTCATGAAGTTCCTGTTGTTGTTACTGAAGCAGATGATTTGAAATCTTTGGAATTTGCAATTGTTGAAAATGTCCAAAGAAATGATCTTAATCCTCTTGAAGAAGCCCAGGGCTATCAAAGATTAATAAATGATTTTTCTTACGATCAAGAAAAAGTTTCAAAATTTATCGGAAAAAGCAGAAGTTATATTACCAATTGTTTGAGGATATTAACTTTACCACGTGACGTTTTAGATTTGATTGAAACAAAAGAAATTTCAGCTGGTCATGCAAAAATATTGGTTGGACTTGAAAATGCAACATTTGTTGCGCGAAAAATCATCGAAAAAAAACTTTCAGTTCGTCAATCAGAAAATTTTGTTAAAATCTTTAAGAAAAAAAAGAGTTTTTTTGCAAAATCCAGTGATCCAAATATTCAAAATCTTGAAAGATCAATTACTGATAGAATTGGCTTAAATGTCTCTATTAAAAATAATAAAAAAAATAAAGGAACAATTACCTTTGTTTATCATGATATTGAGCAGCTAAACAAAATAATAGATATTATAAAATCTAATTATTAACTTTAGAACAGCTTTTTTCTAAAATGAAGTTTGTAATGATAAGTATCGAATTATTATAATTTTGTTTTATTTCAAGTTCGAGATCATTTAAATTTTTTATTAGATCCTTAATTTTTTTAGGTTTCCAGTTATTAAGCTGTATTTTAACAATCTCTTTATCTTTCCAAAAAATAGGTGGCCTAGCAGAATTAATAGTTGCGTTAATATCTTTGTTTTGCTCAAGTTGAATTGCAAGTTTAAGAATTTTTTTAGCTTTAAATAAAAAGGTTCTTAAAATTATAATACTATCTTCAGTATTATAATTATTTTCATTTAGTATATTAATTATCTTATTTTGATTTTTAGCTAAACAGTTATCAATTAGTTCTGACAATCCATAATTTTCACTTAAATTAATTAATTTTGAAATTTCTTCAGATGAAATTTTCTTTTTGTTTGTTGAGTAACTTTTTATTTTATCGAGTTCATTTTTAAGATTTGTTCTATCACCATTACATTTTTCTACTATCATATTTATATTTTGTTGTGAAATTGAGATATTTTGTTTTTTGAAAAAACTATAAGTTAATTTTGATAGTGTCTCATTGTTATCAGGATACGTTGGAATACAAACTAAATCTTTTCTTTTTTCAAATATAGATCTTAGTTTCGATTTAGTATCTAAAATATCAGCATTAATAATCACTTTAATATTACTTACAACTCGATTAGTTAAATCATCAATTATTTCACAAATCTTATCTGATGCTCTATTTATAATTATAATTTTACTACTTTCGAACAATGACTCAGACAAAATATTTTCATAGAAAAGTTCAATTTGATCTTTAATTTGTTTTTCATCATAATTATAAATCTTACCATTATTTTTTTTCAAAATTTCATTTATGCACTCAATTTTTAAACCATCATTTTTGCCGTATAATAAAAAAAAAATTTGGTTATCATTGATCTTATGAAGTTCAAATGTTTTTACAATCATTCAGTCACAGCTAATCTAAGAATAAGCTTACGTGATATTAAGCTTGCAAGATTTTTCTTGATATTTTGTTCGTAATTTTTTTCCTCATATTTGTCCGCCATCTTTTGAAAGTTAAATTTTTCACTAACCTCAAAGGTTTCTAAATTATTTTCTTTTTGTATCTTAAATAATGTAACCACATTTGTTTGATAATCAGTTATGGATCCGGCAGTATTTTTAGCCAAAACACTTTTCGTATATTTAGTATCAAAACTAATATTTACAATTAGATCAGAGCTGCTCTTGCTATTTCTTCTCAAATTTTTTGCTATAGTATTATTTATATCTTTATCACCAGAAAAACTTGATATGATGATTTTATAATTCACTTTATTTTGTTTTGAATAAAGTGGTTTATAATCACAATGGCTTAAAAGATTTAATAAAAAGATTATAAAAAAAATTTTTTTTAGCATTTAAATAATTATGTTCAAAAGTTTATCCTTAATATAAATTTTCTTTTTAATTTTTTTCTGGTTAAAATATTTCATTATTTTCTCATCATTCTTAATTATTTCAAAGAGTTTTTCCTCTGCAATATTGGGTTTTGTTTGAATAAGACCTCTTTTTTTTCCATTAATTTGTATAACAATGTTAACAGTTTCCTCTTTTAACATTGAAGTATTGTATTCTGGCCACTTAAAATTTTTAGCTTTTATCATACTTAAGCACTCGTTAGCAAAGTGAGGAAGAATTGGTGTCATTGTAATTAAAATTTTTTGATAATTCTCAATTAATGTATGTTTTGTATAAGTTTTTTCTATTTGTTTGTTTATGAAAGAATACATTTCATACAAGTTAGCTATTATTTTATTATAACTGAAGCTCTCAAGATTATCGTAAACTTTCTTCAAATACTTATTGGTATATTTTGTGATCTCCTCATCTTTATCTTTGTTATGATTTTTATTAATTTCGTTGATGATTTTTTCATTTAATTTCCAAAGTTTTTGAATAAATTTGAAAGATGACACGATACCTTCCTCAGACCATTGAACGTCTTTTTCTGGAGGACTATCTGATAATATAAAAAGTCTTGCTGAGTCAGCACCATAATTGGCAATTATATTTTCAGGATCTATAGTATTTTTTTTTGATTTTGACATAGATTCTGAAGGTCCAATTGAAATTAACTTTGATCTATCTTGTTTAAGATACTTCTTTCCATCTATGTTTTCAATCTCTTCAGGACTTATCCAATTATTGTCTGGATCTTTATAAGTTTCATGACATACCATTCCTTGTGTAAATAGACCATTGAAGGGTTCTAAGATATTAAAATTATTATTTTTTTCGGATAAAGCTCGCATAAAAAATCTTGAGTAAAGTAAATGTAAAATTGCATGTTCAACACCACCGATATATTGATCCACAGGCATCCAGTAATCGATATCATCTTTTTTAAATCCATATTCAGCTTCTTTTGGTGAACAAAATCTTAAGTAATACCAAGACGAACATACAAATGTATCTAAAGTGTCTGTCTCTCTTATCAATTGTTTTCCATCTATAATTACTTTCCTCCAATCATTTTGTTTATCTAGTGGATTACCCTTAACATTAAGGTCTATATTTTCGGGAAGTTCTACTGGTAACATTGATTTAGGAATTGGGTAAGCAATACCATTTTCATCATATGCTATTGGAATAGGACATCCCCAATATCTTTGTCTAGATACACCCCAATCTTTTAATCTAAAATTTATTTGTTTTTTTCCCAATTTTTTTTTTTCTAAAATCTTAATTGTTTCAAGTATAGAATTTTCTGGTGCTTTAAGACCATTTAGAAACTCTGAATTAATCAAAACACCTGGCCCTGGATATGCCTCATTGATAACTTTAAAATTTTCATCTTTATCCATTGGTCGGACAACAGTCTTTATTTCTAGATCATATTTTTTTGCAAAATCAAAATCTCTTTGATCATGCGCTGGGCAACCAAAAACAGCTCCAAAACCATAATCCATTAATACAAAGTTTGCAAAGTATACTGGCACTTTTTGTTTTGGATTGAGGGGATTTACAGCTACAAGATTTGTTTTAAATCCAATTTTTTCACCTACTGCTATAGCTTCTTCAGTCGTGCCAGTTTTTGAACATTCCTCTTTAAAACTTAAAAAATTCTTGTCATCTTTAAAGAATTTAGAAACTTCGTGATCCGCTGATAATGCTAAAAAAGAAAACCCAAAAAGTGTATCTGGTCTTGTAGTGAAACACTTAATATTTTCAACAGGTAGCTCTCCTTCTATTTTAAAATCAATTTCACACCCAAATGACTTTCCGATCCAATTTTTTTGCATCGTTTTCACTTTGTTTGGCCAAGCATTTAATTTTTCTAGACCATCTAAAAGTTCTTGGGAAAATTTGGATATATTAAAAAACCACTGGTTTAATTTCTTTCTTTCAACTATAGCTCCAGAACGCCAGCCTTTACCATCTATAACTTGCTCATTTGCTAAAACTGTTTCATCTACCGGATCCCAATTAACATACTTTTCTTTTCTATAAACAAGTTTTTTTTCAAATAGTTCCAAAAAAAAGGCCTGTTGATGTTTGTAATAGTCTTTATTACACGTAGAAATTTCTCTATCCCAATCAATCGATAAACCCAGTTTTTTTAATTGAGTCTTCATATTTGATATGTTTGTTTCTGTCCATTTTTTTGGATCAAGATTATTTTGTTTTGCGGCATTTTCAGCGGGCATACCAAATGAGTCCCAACCCATTGGATGTAACACATTATATCCTTTAAGGGATTTGTAACGAGCAAGCACATCTCCTATAGTATAATTTCTTACATGACCCATATGGATTTTTCCTGATGGGTAAGGAAACATTTCAAGGCAATAGAATTTTTTTTTCGAAGAATCTGTTTGAACTTTGAAGCTTTTATTTTTTTCCCAATAATTTTGCCACTTTGCTTCTACTAATTTGAAATTATATCTGTTCATAACCAATTACCAAATTGATTAATTAGTCATCAGCTGGTTCTATTTATCTTTAGCTTGTTTTTTATATATCGCAGCTTTAGCTAATATTTGTTTTGTAATTTCTTTTTTGAGTTGTCCCTCTTGTTTGTTGATTTTACAATTGTTAGTAGCAATACATGTTTTGTAAAATACATCAACATCAAGAGAATCTGATCTTACCTCATTACTTAGAAACTTTATCGTAATTTTTATAGACTCATTAGTATTACTTTGATCTGAATACCAGTCGGTAATTATAACACCACCACTATAATTTACAGAGGTTAAAGGCATAAAATCAATTACATCTAAAGAAGCTCTCCATAATTCATTAGCGCTTGCAAATTCAAACGAACCACCTCTCATTTTTCCAGTTGCTACACCAAACAACCCAACACTTCTACCTTCTTCAATATTTTTTCTAGCTCTTTCAGTACCTGTTGGACTTACTTTTCTAGCATCTACTGGCTTGTAGATATTACAACCACTAGATAATATAAAAAAAAGAATTATTATAAGTCTTGGCAAAATACGCATTAAGTTATTAGAACTAGTTAAAAAAAGTTAATTATCACATAAAATGCCCCAAATAAATGAATAAAAGTGTGATAATTATGCAACACAAGGTATAAAAAAATAAAAATTTTGGGTATTTTAAATCATGTCAAACTAAAATTTGTTAATTAGTAACACTTATTATTAATTTTAATAATAAAAACAATAAACAAACAAAGGAAACAATATGAACATTAAAAAAATAGGGCTTACAGCTCTTGCTGGTTCATTAGTTGCAACATCTGCAATTGCAGGCGAGTTATCACTAAGTGGTGGTGCTAAACTCAGTTATGTAAATAAAGGTGGAACTCTTGAAACGACTAATGTCGTTGCAAGTGGATACGCAATGGACCAAGAAATCAGTGCTAGTGGCTCAGCTGAACTAGATAATGGTTTCACAGTATCGTTATCACATGGTTTAAGTGGTTCAGGTGCTGAAGGATCTGATACTTCATCTATAACACTAGACATGGGTGATATGGGTACATTATATTATAATGATACTGATGGTCACGGTGGATTAGCTGGTTTAGAAGATAAAATGCCAAAAGCATATGAAGAAGCTAACGATGGTCTAGGAACTTCTGCTACAGCAGCTACTATGGCTAAAATGGCCTCTGGTGCAGGTTTCGGTTATTCAACATCTGTAGGCGGTGCTTCAATAAGCGTTGGTTATTCTGATAACTTAGGTGCAACAACAAACAGATCTGATGGTTCTCAAGATACAACTGCTACAAGTGTTGATTCATCATCATCTATCGCTATCACTTATCCTGTAGAAGATTTAGGTCTTACAGTGTTTGGTGGAGTAGGTACTGAAGGACAAGCTGATGGTAAAGATCTTGACCATACAACTTTCGGTGCAACTTATGCATTCGGTCCAGCTACAGTAGGTTACCAAATCAATGACGAGGATGACACTGCTACAGGTGGTACTGACTATGAAACTGAGATTTACGCAATTTCATTTATGGTAAATGATAACTTCTCAGTCTCTTATGGTGAGCACAATACTGAAAAATCAGGTACTTCTGTTGATCAAGAAGCTAATAGTATTCAAGCATCTTATTCAATGGGTGGTATGACTTTCAACCTTAAAGATAGTGAAATGACTGGTGTAGCTCACTCTATTGCTAATGATCACGAGACTACTGAAGTAATGCTAGTTTTTGCATTTTAATTAAATATTTAGTCTAATTAAAAAGGCCCCTTTTTTAAGGGGCCTTTTTTTTTACTTTCTTTAAAAAAGGAAAATAATCTAAATATTTGTCACTTAAGTTGAGAGAACTTTTGTAAATTTTATTTCTTACTTGATAAACACTGATTGTTTTAGAGGGTATGTTGTTATTAGTATAATTAACGCAATTATCCTCAAATTTTAAATTACAAAATTCTAAAATATTTTTAGTTTCACTGATTTGATCTGCCACTAATTTTTCATAATGACTCTCATAGATAAAATCTCCCAACTCTTTTTTCCAAAAAAACATTAGATCGCTATAAAGATTAACATATTCTGTTATATAATCTTGATTGTAAGCCCAACCAATGCCAGGGCTATCAAACATATTTCTGTATATTGAAAAAGCACTATCAACGGGATTTCTATTACTATGAATTATTTTAGCATGAGGAAATAGTATTTTAATAAAACCAATCCATTTAAAATTGAAAGGCATTTTATCTACTATAATTTTATTTTGATCGTACATTTTATATTTTGACAAAATTTCGTTCGATAATTTGATGCATGTGTCTTTATCAACAAGCTCTTTAGAAAAAAAATTTGCAAGTGAGTTTTTATTTTTAAATTTTTTAATAAAAAAATCGCTCACAACATGGCTTTCTTCAGCTCCAAAAGTCTTAGAATGTGAGCTTATAATTTGATGAAGCAAGGTTGTACCTGATCTCGGTAACCCAACTATAAATATAAGGTTTTCTCCCTTATTATTTTTTTGATTTTGAGAGTCAAAATTTTCATATTGTTTTTTAATTTGCTCAAATTGATCTTTTTCTAATTTAAAATTATAATTTTTAAAGGTTTTAAATTTAGTATCATTAGCTTTTAAAGTGTGATGGACAAATTTTTCATCATTTTTTTGATCATTAAAAGATTTTGCTAGAGCAAAGTGTAAATTTGATAAATCTTCATAATTTGAACTCGGAATATTTATTTTGCTAAACATCAATTTTTGATGAGGATCATCTAACTCGTACTTATGAATTTTACTATATAAATGATAAGATTTAGTATTTTCTGGAAATTTTTTATTCAATTCTAAAATTATTTTTTTTGCTTCAACGAATTTTCCTTGCGCAGAAAGATTTAGGATATGATAGGTTAAGACCTCTTCAGAATTATTATTTAAATGATAAGCTTTTAAATAGTAATCTGCTGCTTTTTCAGTATGGTTTAGATTGTTTTCAAGATGACCTAAATTAATGTACGATGGTAAATGTCTCGGATTAATATTTATTGCTTTATTAAAATAATCTCTTGCTTTTGATATATTATCAAGATTTTTATAGGCGATTCCAATGTTACATAAAGTCGAAGGCTCGGAAGGCAATTTTTGATTGGATAACAGAAATATCTCCAAAGCGTTTTCAATTTTATTCAACTGAATATATGATAAGCCAATAAAATTATAAATTAAAATTTGATTTGGATTTTTTTTTAAAAGAGTTTTAGATTTTTGAATTACGAGCTTGAATTCTCCTTTTTTAAAAAGAATTTTAATTTTATTCAGTTCTTTTCTAAGATAAATTATATTGCTGTAATTCATAGTTGTTTAACAATTCTCTAACATTGAGATAGACCCAAAACTGTTAATACTTAATAAATTAATTTTTTTTATATTATCTTTATTAATTCCCCCTAAGCATATCACATTTTTTTTTGTTAAACTCATTAAGTTAAAAAATTTATAGATACCTAGAAATTTATTGCTTTTATTATTTTTAAAAATTGATGATATAAAAATCGAAGCAACATTTTGTTTTTCCTTAATTCTTATCTCAGCTAAATTGTGCGCAGACCCAATCAATTTGAAGTTTTTCTTCAGATCGTATGAATTATGCATAAATGACTTGTTAAAAGCCGGTATGTAAGCGCCATCTAAATTTAGTTTTATAGCTAATTTAATATCATTTGATAAATAAAATTTTAGAGATTTCTTTTTACAATAGTTTTTTATCTTAATAATAAGATCTTCACTAATTTTTTTTGAACTATAGTTTCTAAAAATAATAGCGGTTTGCCCATCCTGCTTATCAATATTATTTGTATTAAATTTACTAATAAAGTAATATTTTTTCATTAAGTTAATATGCATAATACTATAAAAAATTTATTAGATATTAAGAATAATATTAAATCTTATCTAGAAAAATTAAATATTAATAATAATCCCAAAATATTAGCAGTATCTAAAACTTTTGAGATTAATAAAATTTTACCCTTGATAGAATATGGTCATTTGCATTATGGGGAAAATAAGGTTCAAGAAGCATTAGAGAAATGGTCAGATATTAAATTAATAAAAAAAGATTTGAAATTGCATCTTATAGGTAAATTACAGACTAATAAGGTAAAACAGGCGATAAAAATATTTGATTATATTCATTCAGTTGATAGTAAAAAGCTCGCAAAAAAGATAGCAGATGAGGAGACAAAACAGGGTAAAAAAATTAAGATATTTATTCAGGTAAATATTGGTGATGAAGAACAAAAATCTGGAGTAAATAAATCATCTGTAAATGAATTATATTCATATTGTAAAGCGATTAACCTTAATGTGATTGGACTAATGTGTATTCCACCATTGACAAAATCATCAGATATTTATTTCAAAGAAATGAATATTTTAAATAAAAATTTAAATCTTAATGAATTAAGTATGGGAATGTCCTCAGATTATTTAGATGCTATAAAAAATTCTGCCACATATGTGAGAATAGGATCTAATATTTTTGGACAAAGAAATTAGTTTATTTGAATTTTTGTTTTTTTATTTATTAATTTTAACATTATTAAAAAGTCTTTTTTTTTTAGGGCTATGCATCCTGCTGTTGGTTTATAATCATTTGTTAAGTGTATAAAGATACAGCTTCCCTTAAATTTAATTGGCCTTAAATAATTATATTTTATTGGTATCATCAAGTCATACTTATGATCTCTTCGGTAGAGTTTTTCACATTTAATTTTTTTTCCAAAGTAAATTAATTTATTATAATATTTCTTGTCCAATGGATCATCACACCAACCCATTTTTTTTTCAATTTTGATACACCTTAAATTGGTAAGAGGTTTTTGGATTCTATCAGATCTGTAATACAAATTTTCAATAGAAAAATGACCAATTGGTGTTTTTTTATCACCTTCTTTTTTGTTTTTAGTTAAACCATTTTTGCCAATACAGCATTTGAGATAAAAATCATCAATTTTAAGTGAATGTTTATTTTTAATATAAATTATCATATTATCTTTTTATATGAATACTCATAATCTAGTCATCTATGAACTCGATGAATTATATAAGATTTTTGAAGAAATTAAAAAAGATATAAATTTTAATTTTGAGAAAATTAATAAACAAGAATTGTTAAACTTAAAATCTAACTCGAATTGTTTGATACTTACAAAAAAAGAAATACCAGAATTAAATAATCAAATAATTTTTGATAAATTTCCTATTTCAATATTCAAAATATTAGAAAAAATTAATATCGAATTTATAAAAAAAAATTTTCAAAAACAATCTGAGATTTTGATAGGTAATTATATTTTTAATATAAATTCACGAGAAATGTCTTCAAATGCAATCAAACTTAAACTTACAGAAAAAGAAATAAATTCAATAATATACTTATTAAAAGCAAATAAACCTGTAAAAATTCGAGAATTGCAATCAAATGTTTGGAGACATCAATCTCAACTGGAAACTCATACTGTTGAAACGCATATTTATAGATTGAGAAAAAAAATTTCAAAAGTTTTTAAAGATGAGAATTTTATTTTAAGTAAGGACGATGGTTACGAAATTAATAAGAAAGAATAAATTTGCAAAAGAGCTTTTTTCAAAAAAATATAAGCCTCGGATAATAAAGCCAAAAAAGGGCAAAGGTAGTTTTAAAAGAAAAAAGAGTTAAAGCCTAGCACCAATTTGTTGAATTACTTTTGAGGATAATTCAACACCTCCCTCTAAGCATTTTTCGCGAGATAGATTATTAATAAAGCCATGTAAATATCCAGCCGCAAATAGATCCCCTGCACCAGTTAAATCCCTTATTGTTAAATTTTTTTTAGCCTTGGTCTCAATTATCTTATCCCCAATTATGGAAATTGCCCCTTTTTCTCCTCGAGTAATTATAATATGTTTTTTAACTTCTTTAGCAAAAGTAACTACCTCATTAAAATTTTTTGCATCAATTAGTGACATAATTTCATTCTCATTTGCAAAAGTAAGATCTAATTTTTCTTTAACTAATATTAAAAAATTTTTTTTGTGTCTTTCCACACAAAACAAATCTGATAGTGACATTGCAGTTTTGTTTGAATACTTAATCGCTTTTTCAAATGCTTTTTTGGGTTCGCCCTCATCCCATAAATAGCCCTCTAGAAAAATCAGATCACTTTTTTCAATTAGTTGTTCATTTATATCAATTTCACCAATTTTTCCTGCTATACCTAAAAAAGTACACATTGTCCTTTCAGAGTCTGGTGTTACTAAAATAAGACAAGATCCAGTAGGAAGGCTTTCTTTTTTTTTGGAATAAAAATATTCCACATTTTCTTTTTTTAATCCTTCCTCATATTTAGCCCCAAAATCATCATCAGATATTTTTCCAATAAATCCAACTTCATTTTTAAGTTGAGATAAGCCAACGATTGAATTAGCAACTGAACCTCCTGATACAGTTCTTTCTATTTTAAGTTTCGTTAAAATATTCTTAAATTCTTTATAATCAAAAATAAGTTTCATAGTACCTTTTGTAAGATTATTTTTCGCTAGAAAATTTTCCTCTACTTTACAAATGACATCAATTATTGCATTTCCAATACCAAGAATTTTCATATTAAGCTTTTTTAGTTTTAATAGGTTTTTTTCTATTAGGATAACAAGTGGTACAAATTTTACAAGTCACACCATAACACTCTCTTGCCTTACAATACTCTCTTCCATAATATATAATTTGAAGGTGGAGTTTGTTCCAACTTTTTTTAGGAAAAAGTCTTTTTAAATCTTTTTCAGTTTGAACAACATTTTTTCCATTTGTTAAACCCCATCTTTGAGCTAATCTATGTATATGGGTGTCAATTGGAAATGCAGGGTATCCAAAGCCTTGAGACATTACAACTCCAGCGGTTTTATGACCAACACCAGGAAGCTTTTCTAATTCCTCAAAAGTTTTTGGCACTTTGCCATCATGCTTTTTAATAAGTATTTTCGATAAATTAAAAATGCTTTTTGCCTTAATCCTAAAAATACCAATTTTTTTAATTAATTTTTCAATTTTTTTTCTTCCTAATTTAACAAAATGTTGGGGTTTGTAAAATCTTGGATAAATATTTTTAGTTACGTTATTTACATTTACGTCAGTGCATTGTGCGGAAAGAAGAACAGAAATTAAAAGTGTAAAAACATTTCTACTTTTAAGAGGAACATGTATTTTGGGATATGTTTTATCTAAAGTTTTTAAAACTATCTTGGCTCTTTGAATTTCATTCATTATTTGAAATTCATCAAATTTCTCATCGAATAAAGACCTGGCTTTTTATTAATAAGCCATTTTGCTGCTGATAAAGCACCCTCAGAATAAAGCGCTCTATCGAAGGCCTCGTGATTTAAAGTGATTATTTCTTTACCACTTGAAAATTTAACTTCATGTTCTCCTATAATTTCTCCTTTTCTTACAGAATTAAAATTTATCTTTTTTCCAAAAGGGAAGGTTTTTTTGTTTAAATATTTTTTTCCTAACAAATTATAAAAATTTTTGTTTTTACCCACAGCTATTCCTTTACCTAACATTAACGCAGTTCCTGATGGATAGTCTTTTTTATGTTTATGGTGAGTCTCAAAAATTTTGCTCAAAAAATTCTTTCCCAATGAACTTGCTGTAATTTCTGTTAAATACATTAAAAGATTGATACCCAAACTCATATTTCCAGCTTTTAAAATTGGTATTTTTTTTGAAAATTTTTTAATTATATCCTCTTCTTTTTTTGTAAAACCAGTAGTACCAATGACCACTCTCTTTTTTAACTTTGATGCAATTTTTAAAACCTGAAAAGTACATCTTGGTATTGTAAAATCAATAATTAGGTCTACTTTTTTGAATAATTTTTCATTATTTAGTTCAACTTTTACTCCATTAATCTTTTTATTAATTTTTTTATTTTCTGTAAGAGCGGTAATTCTAAAATTTTTATCCTTTTTTGCAGATGAAATTATTTGTTGGCCCATTCGACCCAGGCAACCGGTCACTAATAATTTAATTTTTTTCATTTTAAGATAAAGATAGAAAGTATCACAATGAAAGCAACAATTATAGACCAAATAAATAAATTTTTAATAAATCTTTTTGATTTTGAGTTAGATCTTAGAAATTCAGGCAGTACTAGAATTAAAACTGCTATCAAAAAAATAGCTGGAACAATCTCTTCTAATCCCATTCTCTAACTATTCCAAAAACTTTTAGCTTTTTGAAAAAATTTATTTATGCTTGGGTTTGATTTTTCATTTTCTATTTTTCTAAATCGTTCTAATAAATCTTTTTGTTCTCTATTTAAAAATACTGGTACTTCAGTTTTCACCTGAACATATAAGTCACCAAAATCTCCTCTTCGCATGAATGGCATACCTTTTCCTTTTAACCTAAATTGCTTACCGTCTTGAGTTCCGTCTGGTATTTTAATCTTTGCTTTTTTTCCATCAATTGTGGGTATTTCTATTGTTGTACCAAGAGCAGCATCGGCTATTGAAATTGGAAACTCAAAAAATAAATTAACATCAGATCTTTTAAATAACTCATGAGATTTTACATTTATAAATAAATATAAATCTCCACTAGTACCCCCTCTTGTTCCAGCTTCACCTTTGCCGGCAAGCCTAATTCTCGTACCATCATCTACACCTTTAGGTATTGTTACAGATACTTTTTTGTTTGTTTGTTTATTACCTTGTCCATTACAATCTCCACATGGATTGGTTATTTCTTCACCACTTCCTGCACATTGAGGACAAGTTTGTTGAACTGTAAAGAAACCTTGATTAGATCTAACTCTTCCATTTCCTCCACAATATGTGCATCTGTCTGGACTTGAGCCTGGTTTAGAACCATTTCCTTTGCAAGTGTTACACTTTTCAGAGGTAGAGAATTGGATATTTTGTTTTTTACCAGTGTATGCCTCCTCTAGTGTAATTGATAAATCGTATCTTAGATCTGAACCTCGGTTATTTGAGCTTCTTCTTGAACTTCTTCTGCCTCCACCACCAAAGTCTCCAAAAAAATCCTCAAAAATATCAGAGAAATCTGCTCCGCTAAAACCTTCAAAACCTCCAAAACCACCTCTACCACCGCCACCATTTTCAAATGCAGCATGTCCAAAGTTATCGTAGTTTTCTTTTTTTGATTTATCAGAGAGCACACCATAAGCCTCACTGGCCTCTTTAAATTTATCTTCTGCAGATTTATCCCCAGGATTTTTGTCAGGGTGATATTTAACTGCTAGTTTTCTATAGGCTGATTTTAGTTCATCAGGGCTTGCGCTTTTACTTACTCCTAAGACATCATAATAATCTCTTTTAGCCATGTGTATAACCTGGACAAATAGATGTCAGTTAAGCGCTTTTTTCTTTATTCTCGTCTTTTACTTCCTCAAAGTCCGCATCAACAACATTATCGTCTTTCTTTCCCTTTTTATCATTTCCATCATCTTTACCAGAATCTGGTTTTGTGTTTTGTTGTGATTTGTAAATAGCCTCACCTAGTTTCATCGAAGCTTGTACTAATGCCTCTGTCTTCTTCTTAATGTCCTCAATATCTTCACCTTTAAGAGATTCCTTTAATGCATTTGACCCATCTTCAATTGCTTTTTTCTCTGCATCTGAAACTTTAGATCCGTGCTCTTTAAGATTTTTTTCAGTTGAATGAATTAGAGTATCTGCCTGATTTCTAACGTCAACTGACTCTCTTTTTTTCTTGTCTGCTTCTTTATTGGCTTCAGCATCTTTTACCATTTTTTCAATTTCATCATCACTTAATCCACCAGAGGCTTGAATTTGAATTTTTTGTTCTTTGCCAGTACCCTTGTCTTTTGCAGATACATTTACAATTCCGTTTGCGTCTATGTCAAAAGTTACTTCAATTTGAGGAACTCCTCTTGGTGCCGGAGCAATACCAACCAATTCAAAATTGCCAAGTAATTTATTATCTGTTGCCATCTCTCTTTCACCCTGAAGAACACGTATTGAGACTGCTGGCTGGTTATCTTCAGCAGTTGAAAATACCTGGCTTTTTTTTGTAGGTATAGTTGTATTTTTTTCAATAAGTTTTGTAGAAACGCCACCTAGAGTTTCAATTCCTAGGGATAATGGTGTTACATCTAATAAAAGAACATCTTTTACATCACCTTGTAAGACACCAGCTTGAATTGCAGCACCCATTGCAACCACTTCATCTGGATTAACACTTTTATTTGGTTCTTTACCGAAGAAATTTTTTACCTCGGAAATAACTTTTGGCATTCTAGTCATACCTCCGACCATTACCACTTCATCAACATCGCTAGCTGAAATTCCAGCATCTTTCAAAGCAGTTTTACATGGTGGAATGGTTTTAGCTATTAAGTCCTCAACTAAAGCTTCTAACTTGGCTCTAGTCATTTTTAAATTAATATGTTTAGGACCAGTTTTGTCAGCAGTTATAAATGGTAAATTAATATCTGTTTGCTCAGCTGCTGAAAGTTCAATTTTTGCTTTTTCAGCCGCTTCTTTTAATCTTTGTAAGGCCAACTTATCAGTTTTTAAATCAATACCGCTGTCTTTTTTGAACTCAGAAATTAAATATTCCACAACAGCGTTGTCAAAATCTTCTCCACCTAAAAAGGTATCACCATTTGTAGATTTTACTTCAAAAACTCCATCACCTAATTCAAGAATAGACACATCAAAAGTTCCACCACCTAAATCGTAAACTGCAATTTTTTTATTTTGTTTTTTATCTAAACCATAAGCTAATGAAGCTGCAGTTGGTTCGTTGATAATTCTTAAAACTTCTAACCCGGCTATTTTTCCAGCATCCTTGGTAGCCTGTCTTTGTGCATCATTAAAATATGCAGGAACTGTTATTACAGCTTTTGTAACAGCTTGACCTAAATATTTTTCAGCAGTCTCTTTCATTTTTTGGAGAATAAAGGCTGAAATTTGTGAAGGTGAATATTTCTCTCCTTTAGCTTCAATCCACGCATCACCTTTTTCAGAATTTACAATTTTAAAAGGTGCAGCCTCGATATCTTTTTTAACAGTTGAATCTTCAAAATTTCTACCAATTAATCTTTTAACTGCAAAAATTGTATTCTCTGGATTTGTTACTGCTTGTCTTTTAGCCGGTTGTCCTATTAATTTTTCTTTTTCTTCAGTAAAAGCAACTACTGAAGGTGTAGTTCTTGCACCCTCTGCATTTTCCAAAACTTTTGCCTGGCTCCCTTCCATAATAGCCACACAAGAGTTTGTTGTTCCTAAATCTATTCCAATTATTTTGCTCATATCAGTTATTTATTCTCCTCATATAGGGTTGAAATTGAATTCTACAAGTTCATTTAAATATTATTTATCTTCTGAATTTTCTTTATTTTCCTCATTTTTTTCGTCTTTTTTTTCACTTTTTTTTGCTACGCCCACTAGAGCCGGTCTCAACAATCTATCTTTAATTGTGAATCCTTTTTGTATTTCTTGAACAATTGTTCCGGGTTCATTTTGATCATCTTCTATTTCCATCATTGCTTGGTGAAAGTTTGGATCAAATTTTTTATTGAGACATTCAATAGGCTTAATTTTATTTTTTGAAAAAGTTGAAATTAAATCTTTATTGATAATGTCAAAATGTTCGAGTGTTTTTTTTAATGCCTCCGTATCCTTTAAAGTTTCGTCGTTTAATAAAATTTGTTTTGATCTTTCAAGATTATCTATTAAATTTAAAGCTTCTCTTGCAAAGGAAAACCCTCCATATTCAAAAGCATCTTCTTTTTCTTTTTCAAACCTTCTTCTTTGGTTTTCCATTTCAGCAAATGATCTCGCAAGCTTATCTTCTAACTCTAAAATTTTCTCTTCTGGGGTTTTTTCTTGTTCTTGATCCTGTTCTTGGTCTTGTTCTTTACTTTTTGTTTCTAAATTTTCAGTTTTTTGATCTTGATTTAAACCTTTTTGATCTTTCTCTGATGCTTTATCTGTATTATTTTGGTTTTGATCTTTTTCCATATGGACATATATGGTAAGAAAAAATTAAATTTCCAGATGCTAAAAAAAAAAATTAAACAACTCCTTATAGGCACAAATAACAAAGGAAAATTAAAGGAAATTAGAGATTTATTACCAACTAATATTGAAACATTTCCTACCTCAAAGTTTAGTTTAAAGAGCCCAAGAGAAACAGGAAAGACTTTTAAAGAAAATTCTCTGATTAAATCTCAATACTTTTCAAAAAAAACAAATCTAATCTGCTTAGCTGATGACTCTGGTTTAGAAATTGACATTTTAAATAAAAAACCAGGAATTTTTTCAGCAAGATGGGCTGGAAAAAAATTAAATTTTAATATGGCAATTCAAAAAGTTTATAGGGCATTAGATAAAAAAGATAAGAATTGGAGAAATAAAAAAATTAATGCTAGGTTTGTTTGTGCTTTATCCATAAGTGATTTAAATAAAAAAATTGCTTGTGTAATTGGAAAAGTTGAAGGGTATATTTCCAAAAAACCTAAGGGTAAAAATGGGTTTGGATATGATCCAATATTTATTCCTAAAAATAAAATAAAAACATTTGGAGAGATGAAGCCATCTCAAAAATATAAATTAGACCATAGGTCCAATGCTTTTAAAAAGCTTAGAAAATTTCTTTAATTTCTCCCTCATCAATTTTGTAAAATTTTAATCTATGGTTAATTTTGTTATTTTTTACGTCAAAAATTCCAATTTTGCCCTTGAATGAATTTTCTTTTTTAAAAATATTGTTTATGTCAGAAAAATCAGATTTTAAAGATAAATAATAAATCAATCCTAAAAGATCATAACTTAATAAGCTCAGATGATTTGGTTTTGAATTGTAGGTGTCTACAAATTTTTTATTAAACGCCTCTAAATTTTTTTTATTGATCGATGGATAATATAGGGGCTGGATATTTTCCTCTAAAAATAAACTTTCATCAAACCATTGGTTAAGAGTTATAAATAATTTATTTTTTGGTGACACATCGGTGTAGATAAGTGAAGTAATCACACTTTTGAGATTTTCATCAAAATCAGAAATAATAACGGAGTCAAAATTTACATTTCCAATTGTATATTTTTTCTCTAGTTTTTTAATTTTTTCCTCTTTATCCACTAAATCTGAGTTTTCGACTCTTAAAATTTCATCAGCTAGGTTCTGTTTTCTCACCTCATAATTTGTTATTTTTTCAATTTGTTTTGTCAGTTTAGTTGGTTCAGTGTTATAAGTGTATTGTTTATAAATTTTGATTTTTGATTGTTTGATGGCTTTTTTAATTTCATTTTTATAATCAAGGTTAGGTGTTAAAAAAATTGTTTTTTTTACTCCGCTTAATTCTAAAAAATTTTTAATTGTATTTAACTGGGATAAAGAATTTACTCCACTGCTTATCACATTTTTCGGCAGATCATTTGTTTTATTTGTTAATGATAGAAAAATAACATCTTGTATTTCATCCAAATACATTAAGCTTTTAAAAAAAATTGGACCAATAAAAATCTTTATTCCTTCATTCTTTAACTTAGTAGCTGATTTTAAAGTTTGATTAGGATCTATACCCGTGTCCATTGGATAAATTTCAATTTCGTCTGTTCCAATATCATTCAAAGCCATTCTGGTTGATTTAATTATTAATTGTCCTAATTCTTTATATTCACCAGATAAAGGTACAAGTAGCCCAATTTTAATTTTTTCATTTTGGGAAAATGCAAGTGAATGATTTGTTAGATAGATAATTATTAATGTAAAAATAATCTTAAAAATTTTTTTCATTTTAATGATACTATAATATTTTAATTATAAATATGATTGAAAATTATAAATCTGCTAATAGAGTGTTCAAAAAAAGTCTATATTTAGTCTCGACTCCAATCGGTAATTTAAGTGATATTAGTCTTAGAGCCATAGAAATTCTCAAAAGTTCAGATTACATTTTATGTGAAGATACTAGAATTTCTAAAAATTTATTAGAAAAATATAAAATCAAATCAAATTTAATTGCCAATCATAAATTTAATGAAAAAAAAAATGTTGTTAAAATTATAAAGTTGATTAATCAAGGGTCATTTATTTCTTTAATTTCAGATGCAGGTACTCCGGGTGTTTCCGATCCAGGTTCTATATTGGTTAATGAGTGTATTAAGAATAACATCAATATAATTCCTATACCAGGTGCTTCAGCAGTCACATCAGCGGTATCAATATCAGGATTTTCAGAAAAGTTTTTCTTTTATGGATTTTTTCCAGAAAAGGATAAAATATTAAAAGAAGATTTAGAAAATTTATCAAAATTAAATAGTTCAATCGTTTTTTTCATTTCTCCAAAGAAAATTAATAAGAATATTCCTCTAATCAAAAAAAATTTTATGGGAAGAAAAATCCTGATTTGTAGAGAAATGACAAAGTTTTACGAGGAGTATAAAAGATTCAAAGTCGAAGATTTAGAACCATTAAAGAGTAATTTAAAAGGTGAATTGACCATTGTTATTTCAGAAAAAATTCATGGCAAAAAAGCTTCACAAACTTTAGATGAATCAGATAAAAGATTGATTAGAGCGATGATAAATAAACTAAGCATAAAAGAAATAACTGATTTAATTATAAATAAAAATGATATTTCAAAAAAAATTATCTATGATTATTGTTTGAAAATTAAAAATGAAAAATAAAATACTTATTGTACTTTTTGTTGGTTTCATTTTAAGTGGATGCGCAGGCGTATCGTCTTCAGGAATATTTGGAACAGGTGTAAGTATAGCAATCGACCCTAGATCTTTGGGAACACAGATAGATGATTCTTTAATGCAAAAAAACCTAACTGCTAGAATTTTACTCTTGAATAAAAATTATCTTTTATCAGTAAAATCAAAAGTTTTGGATGGTAGAATATTTCTAACAGGAAAAGTTGATGAACCAGAAGAAAAATTAATATTAACAAAAATTGCATGGGAGACGAATGGAGTAAGGTCGGTCAGAAATGATATCAAGATAAAAGAGGCTTTTAACTTTAAGCAATCAGCAAAAGATCTGTTAATTACTTCCCAATTAAGAACTGCATTAATCTTGAATAAAGAAATTAAGTCAACAAATTATCAAATAGATACCTATAAAAAGAAAATCTATATTTATGGAATTTCGCAAACTAAAGATGAAAAAGATCTTGTTATTATAGAAGCAAAAGAAATTTTAGATGTTGAGGACGTGATTGCTAGTATTCTACTAGTGGATAATTTGAGAATAAAAACTAATTAATTTTTTTTATAATCTATTACATCAGCTGAGTAAGCTGCAATAGAAGCTAAATTTAAAATATCAGAAGTTGATGATCTTAAAGGTGCTATTTCAATAGGCAAACCTAAGCCGATTAATAAAGGCCCAATTACTTTTGCTCTACTCATTGACTTTATCATTTTATATGAAATAGCAGCACTATGTTGGCTAGGCATGATTAAAACATTTGAATTACCAACTATTTCTGAAAATGGATAAAGTTCTTTATACATCTCCTCTAAAGCAACATCTGGTTGCATTTCACCATCAAATTTAAAATCAACTTCATCATTTTTTAAAATTTCAACAGCATCACTTAGTCTTTTGGTTCTATCTGTAGCTGGCTCTCCAAAGGTAGAGTGAGATAAAAAAGCAACTTTAGGATCAAAACCAAATAATTTTGCTACCCTTGCTGCTGACTTTGCCATCTCAGCTAATTGTTTGGCATCTGGGTATTCTATAACTGACGTGTCACAAATAAATATTGTTTTTCCTCTATTCACAACTAGATTCAACCCAAACATTATTTCTCCAGGTCTAGGATCAACAACTTTAATAATTTTTTCTAGTGAGGATGAATATCTTCTTGTATTTCCAGTTATCATTGCATCGGCATCTTGACATGCAACCATACATGATGCCCAAATCACTCTATCATTTCTTATAAGTCTATCACAATCCCATTCCAACATTCCTTTTTCTCGTTGAAGTTTTTTAAATAAATATTTTACATATTTTTCTCTTTTGGGAGTGTCTTTTGAGTTGACAATTTCAATATCAAAATTTTCATTATAACCAATTTTTTTAATTTGATTTTTAATTAGTTCCTCTTTTCCAACTAATATAGGTACTCCCAACTCAGAGTTTTTAAAGGCTATTGCAGCTTTAAGAGTATTCTCATCTTCACCATCAGCAAAAACAACTTTCTTTTGTTTTTTCTTGATGTAACTATTTACTCCTTGCATGATTGTAACTGTAGGATCTAATCTTTGTTTAAGTTGGTCTTTATAAATATCAAAACTATCAATTTTTTTTCTTGCAACTCCAGTATCAATTGCAGCTTTAGCAACTGCAGCTGGTATTACACTAATTAATCTTGGATCAAATGTTGATGGAATTATATAATCCTTTCCATAGTGTGGTCTTTCACCTCCCATGGCAGCTATAACTTCGTCTGGCACATCTTCTTTCGCTAATTTTGCAATTGCATGTGCAGCTGCAATTTTCATCTCTTCATTTATTGTTTTTGATCTCACATCTAATGCGCCTCTAAAAATATAGGGAAACCCTATTAAGTTATTTACCTGGTTTGGATAATCTGACCTTCCAGTCGCTATAATCGCATCATCTCTAACTTCCTCAATTTCTTCAGGTGTAATTTCTGGGTCAGGATTTGCACATGCAAATATGATTGGATTTTTTGCCATTTTTTTTACCATGTCTTTTGTTAATGCTCCTTTTGCAGATAAACCTAAAAAAACGTCTGCATTAGTAATAGCATCATCTAAAGTTCTGTCTTTTGTTTCATTTGCATGACTTGATTTCCATTGGTTTAAATTATCTCGACCTCTATAAATGACCCCTGTTCTGTCTACCATTGTAATATTTTTTTGGGGTACACCAGTCTTTTTAAATAAATTAGCGCAAGCCATAGCCGACGCTCCAGCACCATTGACAACTATTTTAACTTTATCGATTTTTTTTTTACTAATATCCAAAGCATTAATTAATGCAGCAGTTGTGATAATTGCAGTCCCATGTTGATCATCATGAAACACAGGTATATCAAGAATTTCTTTCAGCTTTTCTTCAATAATAAAACAATCAGGTGCGGCAATATCCTCAAGATTAATACCCCCAAAACTTGGAGCAAAATTTTTTATACTATTGATGATTTCATTCGGATCCTGAGAGTCAATCTCTAAATCAATAGAATCTATATCAGCAAACCTTTTAAATAAAACAGCTTTACCTTCCATCACTGGTTTAGATGCCAATGCACCTAAATTTCCCATACCTAAAATTGCTGATCCATTGCTAATAACTGCAACAAGATTTCCTTTACTAGTATAATCAAATGCTGCATCAGGATTATTACTAATTGCCCTAACTGGAGCAGCTACACCTGGAGAGTATGCTAAAGCTAGATCTCTTTTTGTTGTCATATTTTTAGAGGAAGTTATTTCAATCTTGCCTGGCTTCTTATCTTTGTGAAAATCTAAAGCTTCTTTATCTGTGTAATGATCAATTTTTGTTTTTTTCATTTATGCTAATTAGGTGTACAAATGGGGTAAAATTAAGACTAATATGATTTATGAATTTAGTTAAGTCAACAGGGACTTTTGGTTTTTATACTATTATCAGTAGATTACTTGGTTATTTGAGAGATGTTTTAATAGCAATTTTTCTTGGAACAAGTTTTTTGGCAGATGTATTTTTTGTAGCATTTAGAATACCTAATACTTTTAGAAGATTATTTGCAGAAGGAACCTTTAATGCAGCTTTTATACCAAGTTATACTTCGGAATTAGTAAAAAAAAAAATTGGATCACAAAAATTTGCCAACGAAATTTTTAATTTATTATTTTTAGGTCTATTGTTTTTAGTTTTAATCATAGAAATTTTCATGCCAATTTTTGTAAGGCTAATTGCGCCTGGTTTTGTGGTTAATTCAGAAAAAATTCAGTTAGCTGTCAATCTTACTAGGATAACTATGCCATTTTTAATGTTTGTAAGTCTTTCTTCTTTTTTTGCTGCAATTCTAAATTCTCACAATAAGTTTGCTGCTGCCTCTGCAGCTCCAATAATCCTTAATATAGTCTTGATTGGAATTTTATTTTTTGGCAAATTTCTTAACGACGAACTAGTTTATTATTTATCATATGGAGTTTCTATTGCAGGATTATTACAACTTTTTTTTTTATATCAATTCACAAAAAAATTTTATTTTATAAAACTTAACTTTAATTTCAAAATTAACAATAAGGTTAAATTTTTTTTCAAAAAACTTTTACCTAGTATTTTTTCATCTGGTGTCACTCAAATAAATATTCTTGTCGGTACCATAATTGCATCCTTTCAGGCCAGTGCCGTATCTTATCTGTACTATGCTGATAGGATTTATCAAATAAATCTAGCAATCGCAGGAATTGCAATAGGGGTGGTTGTTTTACCACAACTTTCTAAACATGTTTTTTTAAAAAAAAAAAATAAAATTCTTTTACTACAAAACAAAGCACTTGAGCTTAGTATGTTTTTAAGTCTACCAGCCTCAGTTGCTTTAATTGTAGGATCAGAACAAATTATTTCTGCATTATTTGGCTATGGTTCTTTTGATGAGTTGTCAGTATCCAACTCCGCAAATGCACTTTACTATTTTGGATTGGGATTACCTGCTTTTGCTTTGATTAAAGTATTTTCGACTTTTTTTTTCGCAAACCAGGATACTAAAACACCATTTTATATTTCATTATTTTCAGTAATTCTAAATGTATTAATAAGTGTTTATTTTTTTAGAGAAATTGGTTTTATAATCATTCCTATAGCCACAACGATTTCTTCATGGTTTAATGCAATAATATTATTTGTTAATTTAAAAAACAAAAATTTATTTCATTTTAATGAATTATTTTTTGCTAAATTAATAAAAATACTTCTGGCATCTATACTAATGGGAATATTTTTTAATTACTTAATTTTGTTTTTTGAAAATAAATTGATTTATGAATATAATTTTAAATCTTTTTATTTGATACTCTCGGCTTTTTTAAGTCTTATATTCTATTTGAGTTTTTCATTATTTATCAAAGCTTTCAAATATGGTGATATTAAACTAAAGTATTAACTATGGGAAAAAAAATTTTTTCAGGTGTTCAGCCTACTGGAAATCTTCATCTTGGAAATTATTTGGGAGCAATCAAAAATTTTGTAAAACTCAACAATGAGAATCAAAATGAGTGTGTGTTCTGTGTCGTTGATCTTCATGCTATAACAGTTGCTCAAGATCCAAAAAAATTAAAAGATAATATTTATGAAACTGTAGCAACTTTTATTGCTAGCGGCATTGATCCTGAAAAAAGTATTATATTTAATCAATCAAGAGTGAGTGCTCATTCAGAAACGGCATGGATTTTAAGTTGTGTTGCTAGAATGGGATGGCTTAATAGAATGACCCAATTTAAGGAGAAAGCTGGAAAAGATAAGGAAAAAGCAAGTATTGGTCTTTATTCTTATCCTGTTTTAATGGCTGCAGATATTTTGTTATATGACACAACCCACGTACCTGTTGGAGATGATCAAAAGCAACATTTGGAACTTTGCCGAGACATAGCTCAAAAGTTTAATAATGATTTTAATGCTGACAATTTTTTTACAATTCCTGAGCCATTAATTCAAAAAGAGTTTTCAAGAATTATGAGCTTGAGAGATGGCACAAAAAAAATGAGTAAATCTGAATTATCAGATCTGAGCAGGATAAATTTAACAGATGATAAAGACCAAATAATAAATAAAATCAAAAAAGCAAAAACCGATACTTTACCATTACCATCCACTAGTGCAGATTTAGAAAAAAGACCCGAAGCAAAGAATTTGATGGGTATTTATTCTAGTTTAATGGATGTAAGTTTAGAGAATACAATAAATAAATTTTCTGGAAAAAATTTCTCAGAATTTAAAGAAAATTTATCACAAGTTATGGTTGATAAAATTTATCCAATATCTTTGGAAATTAAAAAGTTGTTAAGTGAAAAAAAATATTTAGATAAAATACTATTAGAGGGAACTCAAAAAGCAGATAAAATAGCCTCGGAAAAGGTAAAAAAAATCCAAGAACTTGTTGGTTTTTAGGATTTTTTTATTAACAAGTTTCATTTTTAAAATTATTGATTATATATAAATCATGTTTGTTCAGACTGAAATAACGCCGAACCCAAATTCTTTAAAATTCTTACCAGGTAAGAACGTTTCAAATAAAGGGTCATTTGAAATTACACAAAAAGATCAAACTAATAATGAATTAGTTAAAAATTTGCTCTCCATAAATGGTGTTGAAGGCATTTTTCTAGGTAAAGATTTTATCTCAATAAATAAATATGATGACACGTCATGGGATGAAATTAAACATATAGTAATTTCTTTAATCAATGATTTTTACTCTAGCGGAAAAGAGTGTGTTGTTGAAAATAACTTAATTGAAAATAACGAAAATTTAAAAGAGATAGAAAAAAAAATAGTTAAAATATTAGATGAAAAAATTAGACCTGCGGTTGCAAAAGATGGTGGAGATATTAAATTTAAAGAGTTTAAAGATGGTATAGTTAAAGTACAGCTCCAAGGGAGTTGTTCGGGTTGCCCAAGTTCAACTATGACACTAAAACAAGGCGTACAAAATCTTCTTTGTCACTATCTTCCAGAAGTTAAAAAGGTTGAGGCTCTTTAATGTTTAGTTTTAAATTCAAAAATCTTAAATATTCTAATCAACTGATATTTTTAAAGTCAAAATTTTATTTTGTTAGAATGAGAAGAAAGAAATTAAAAATATTTAAGTTTTTTGATGATAGACGAATTGGTGCAATCCCAAGAATATTTTTAACCAGTATATTTGTTGTATTTTCGTTTTATCATATTCCATCAATAATTAATTTTGCTAATAAACAACTTTTGGAGGATAAAGAATTTCAAAATAATTCAAAAGCCATACTAGCATATACACTTAATAAAAAAGAGAGTGTCGAGTCTGATGGAGGAGAATTAAATGAAAAAGATTTGTTAATCGATATTTTTAGTTTAAACGATCTTGAAACAGACACAGTAAGATTAAATGCATCTACAATTAAACAATTATTTCAAGACACCAATTATAAACTAGATGATGTAAGGGAAACAAAGTTAGTTAAGCCTGTTGCATTAACTTTACTTCCTGGTGAAATAAAAATGATCGAAAGTACCAAGAAAAGAAAAGAGTTTTTTATTCAAATTGTTTTACCTTTAGTCTTAAAAGAAAATAATAATATTAGGTTAGATCGAAAGACTTTGTTTAAAATTATAAATAAAAGCAATAATACTAAATTAGAAAAAAAATGGCTTGAAAAAAAATACAAACAGTATGGAGTAACATCTAAAGATTTAACAACACTCAAAATCAGGATGGATGAAATACCAGTCTCTTTAGCACTTGCTCAAGCTGCAAAAGAAACAGGATGGGGAACATCAAGATTTGCACAGGAGGGTAATGCACTTTTTGGGCAATGGACTTGGTCTGGTGAGGGCTTAAAACCTAAAGAGGCTGACGAGAATAAGGGTCATAAAGTTATGAAATTTAATGTATTACAGGCCTCAGTTAGAGCTTATCAAAGAAATTTAAATACCCATCGATCATATAAAAATTTTAGATTAGCAAGAGCACATTTAAGAGATAAAAATCAACCTTTAGATAGTTTAATTCTTTCTCAATTTTTAAAAAATTATGCTGAAACAGGAAATCAATATGTGGAAGTTTTGCAAAAAATTATTAATCAAAACAATTTAAAAGATTTTGATGACGCTAAGTTACTTCCTTCAAGCAAAGAACTTGAAAGTTTAATTTAATTTTCAATTATAACAAATTGGGTTCCAAACCAACGCCATTTGCCATCATCATTTAAGGAACAATTTATTCTTCCGCGTCTTGGTAAAAATTTAGACTCGAAATTGATATAAAGAATATTTTTTTCGAATACTAAATTTGGTTGGCCCCATGAACCACCATCATTTGAATAACAATTGATATTTTTAATATTTTTTTGATAATCAAAAAATTCCACAATTAATTTAGGTGGATTATTATTATTTTCTAATTTCTTTTCTACTGGTTTAAGAGATTTGTATTCTAAAGGGTAATAATTTATTAGTGAGTTAAATCGTTTTAAATCTCCATACTTTTCATTTATCGGAAATCTTGGTAATTCAAATTTATCTTTATTGTTATCAATTATTCCAGAATGTTGTCCAAAAGCAATTTCAAAATTTTTTGATATATAATTTTTCATAAAAAGAGAATATTCACCAAAAGGATATGAAAATATTGCTGGCACATACCCCAGTTTATCTTTAAAAATTTCAGTTGCTGTTTCTATATCGTTTATGAATTCTTTTTCTGTCATATCAATTAAATATTCATGTGTATGTGAATGGTGTCCGACATAGCCTATATCGGAGTTATCAATTTCTTTAATTTCATCCCAAGTCATATACCCTTTTTTACCCACAGGTTCAGTAGATACAAATAAGATGAATGGAATTTTATTTTTTTTAAGATATGGCCAGGCCTCATTATAAAATGACTTAAATCCATCATCAATTGTAATTAAAATTTTCTTATTCTTTTTTACTTTATTAAATTCATTTAAAAAATTATTAGGGTCATAAAATTCATACCCTTGATTTTTAATGATTTTCATTTGCTCATCAAACATATCCATTCTTATATTTGTTGATGGATATCTATTTTCATTAAATCGATGATACATCAATGATAAAACACCACTGTCTCTAGAATAAGATTTGATATTATTCTCTTGTGAAATAGAATTAACTAGAAAAATAAATTGTAAAATGAATAAGCTAATTATAGATGCCGCTAAAGATAAAATTTTTTTAATGATCATTAATAATGATATTAATTACAGCATTACACATGAAAATTCCAAAATAAATTATGAAAAATTATCAATTTTAATTAATGATTTTTTAAATAAAAAAAATTTAGATTTAGATAAAGTTTCTCAAATTTATGTAAATCGAGGTCCAGGAAGTTTTGCGGGTATAAGAAATTCTTTATCAGTTGTTAAAGCTTTTCATTTAGCCAATAAAATTGATTATTATTGTTATAGTTTAGATGATTTTAGTGAAAAAAATGAGGTTAAATATGAAAATATCCCAAAACTTTGCGATAAATTAAAAGTTGAAAAAAATTTGATAAATCCTATTTATTTGAGTTAAAATCAATTATGCCAGATACAATTGAACAACAATGTTTATCTAAAGGGGTAAAATTAACTGATCAGAGGCGAATTATTGCAAAGGTTATTTCAGAGTCAAAAGCCGCTTATGGTGAGTCTGATCATCCAGATGTTGATGAGTTATATAGTCGTGTATCAAAAGTTGATCCAAAAATAAGCATAGCTACAGTTTATAGGACAGTTAAGCTTTTCGAAGAAGCAGGAATTTTAACTAAACATGATTTTAAAGGTGGTAAGGCTAGATATGAAGCAATGATAGAGAGTCATCATGATCATTTGATTGATATAAAATCTGGTGAAATAATTGAATTTGTAGATGAAGAAATTGAAGAGTTGCAAAAAAAAGTTGCAAAAAAATATGGTTATAAGTTAGTAGATCATAAACTTGAGTTATATGGTGTCAAAGTAAACTCAAAAGATGAATAAAAAGATATTTATCAAAACTTTCGGTTGTCAAATGAACGAATATGACACGAATAGAATATTTGATACTGTGAGAGAAATAGGTTTTGTAAAAACTGAAAATCTACATGAGACTAATTGTTATCTACTTAACACCTGCCATATTCGGGATAAAGCTAAAGAAAAAGTTTATCATGAGATTGGACGGGTTAAAAAAAATTTTAGATCACGAAAAAAACCAATCGTTATAGTTGCTGGATGTGTTGCTCAGGCTGAAAATGAGGAAATGATCAAAAGAGAACCATATATTGATATCGTTATTGGACCGCAAGCCTATCATAAAATAAACGATAAAATTGAAGAATTTTTATCCAAACAAAAAAAAATAGACGAAACTGAATTTGATGCCATCACAAAATTTGATTATTTAGATAATATTAAGAACTCATCAAAAAAAATTTCATCATTTTTAACTATTCAAGAGGGCTGTGATAAATTTTGCCATTTCTGTGTAGTACCATTCACAAGAGGTCCAGAATATTCAAGACCATTCAAAAAAATATTAGAAGAAGCAGAGAACTTGTCAGAAAATGGAGTTCGTGAAATAACGCTACTAGGTCAAAATGTTAATGCTTATAATTATGAAAATTACAGATTGTCAGATTTAATTTTAGAAATAGAAAAGTTGGATGGAATTAAAAGAATTAGATATACAACTTCTCACCCAAGGGATATGACAGAAGATCTTATCAATTTATATGGTGTTTCAAAGAAGTTAATGCCTTTAGTTCACCTGCCCGTTCAAAGTGGATCTGATAAGATCCTAAAGTCAATGAATAGAAAACATCAAATAAGTGATTATGTTAATACTTACGAAAAACTTCAAAAAATTAACCCAAAAATAAAGTTTTCGAGTGATTTTATAATTTCCTATCCGGGTGAGGATGAGAAGGACTTTAATGAAACATGTGATTTAATTAAAAAAATTGAATTTATAAATTCTTTTTCTTTCATATTTAGTCCAAGACCAGGAACAACTGCAGCAAATTTTGAGTTAATTGATAAAAAAATTTCACTTACAAGATTAGAAAAAGTTCAAAAACAATTATTTACCAATCAAATTAATATGAATAAATCACTTGAAGGTAAAGAAATAGATGTTTTAGTTGAAAATAAAATAGATGGTGGCACAAAGTTTTTTGGTCGATCAGAATATATGACTTCAGTTATTTTTGATGGTAATTATTTAGATATGGGAAATGTTATAAAAGTAAAAATAAATAGCAGTAATCAAAATACATTGTTTGGTAAAAGCTTAGATAATTCAAAACAAAGAGTGGCTTAAATTTGAGTAATACTATTAAAAAAGATATTAATTCATCTCTAAAATTTGTTTATTCAGAAAATAATTCAATTAGTGTAATTTTTCACGAAAATGACCTTCTGATGGGAGTAGTTGGTGAATTTAACCAAAACTTGAAAGAGTTAGAAAAAATAACTAATTCAAGTATTTATTCCAGGGGAAATTCAATCTTAATCAAATCAACTTCAGAAAAAAATGAAATTTTGAAGAATGCAATTCAATTTCTTGCAAATCAATTTAAAAATAATGGTAGTATAGAACAAAAAGATATTTTATCCTCAGTTGATCAATTTATGATTAATGAAAAGGTAAAAAATACCAACGTTACTGATATAATCAAAACTCCAAAAAAATCTATAATTCCAAGATCAGAAAAACAAAAAGAGTATGTTAGAGCATTGAGACAAAATGAAATAATAATATCTGCTGGACCTGCTGGTACAGGAAAAACCTTTCTTGCTGTTGCTGTAGGTTTAACAATGTTGTTAGAAAAAAAAATAGAGAGGATTATACTTTCTAGACCCGCGGTTGAGGCAGGTGAGAGATTAGGATTCCTGCCAGGGGATATGAAAGAAAAAGTTGATCCATATCTACGTCCTTTGTATGACTCTTTGTATGATCTGTTTCATTTTGAAAAAATTCAGAGAATGATAGAAATTGGTGACATTGAAATAGCTCCTTTAGCTTTTATGAGAGGAAGAACTTTAAAAAATTCTTTTGCAATTTTAGATGAAGCTCAAAATGCTACCGATACACAAATAAAAATGTTTCTTACTAGGATAGGTGAAAATTCAAAAATAGTTGTAAATGGTGATCCTACCCAAATAGATTTACCTAACAAAAAAATGTCAGGTTTAGAAAGATCAAAAAAGATATTATCACATTTGAATGAGATTGCAGTTATAGACTTTGATCATTCAGATGTTGTGAGGCATCCTTTAGTTTCAAAAATTGTGAAAGCTTACAACAATAATGATCAAAGTTAATGTACTTTCAGAAGAAAATTCTTGGTCAAAAAAGATAAAAAAAAAAGAATTATTTTTTAATAAAATATGTAACAAGTTCCCAAAAAAATATAGATTTATCAACAAAAAAATCTATTTAACGCTATTACTATCAAATAATAAAACAATTAAAACTTTAAACAAAAAATTTAGAAATAAGGATAAACATACCGATGTACTTTCTTTTCCATTTAATAAAAAACAAAAAAAATTAAGAGAAAATTATCTTGGTGATATAATTATAAGTTTTAATTATATGAATAAGCCGAAAAATTTAGACAATTATGAATTTAAAATAAAAACAATTAAAATTTTTATACATGGTTTTCTACATTTATTGGGTCATGATCATCAAAAAAGTAAAGAGTATAAACAGATGTTAAATGAAGAAAAAAAAATTTTTAAATCTATAGAAAAAACTTCCTTTTTAAATTGAAAAAAAATTTTATATTTGAGACTTTATTGATAATTTTTTTAGGAAGCTTAACTTCCTTAAGTTTACCTCCTTATAATTTTTTTTTTTTAAATTTTTTTACATTTAGTGTTTTCTTTATCTTTTTATTTCGGAGACTAAAACAAGGAATAAAAAAATCTTTTTATTATGGATGGTTGTTTGGTTTTAGTTATTTTTTATTGGGTTTGTATTGGTTAACTATATCCTTAAGTTTTGATCAAAGTTTTAATTTTTTAATTCCTATATCTTTAATTGTCATTCCAGCATTTTTAGGGTTATTTTATGCATTATGTATTGCTATTTTTTATCTATACAAACCGAAAAATATATTAAGTGCTTTTTTCCTATTTTCTCTTTTGTTTGGTTTAATAGAGTTTATTAGAGGAACAATTTTAACTGGGTTTCCTTGGAACTTGGTAGTTTTTAGTCTCTCTGAAATTAATAGTTTTTTGAGTATTTTGTCAATAATAGGAACTTATTCATTAAATCTTATAGTAGTAAGTTTTTTTACAGCTCCCGCCCTTTTCATATTTAGAAAATCTAAAAAAGAAGTGGTTGTGTGTATCTTTTTACTGCTATTACCTATCTCTTTTTATAAATATGGAGAATTTTTAAAAAAAAATTTTTATAATAGTAAAGAGAAAGAACTTCCTTTTGCAGTCAGAGTAATTGGAGCAAATATAAGTTTAGATAGGTACTATAAAAACGTTAATGCTGAGAGTGTAATTAATGAGCTAATTTCAATTAGTTCACCAATTGAAGAAAAAAAGACATTTTTTGTATGGCCAGAGGGAATAATACCCAACACTTATGAAGATCAATTAGATTTATACAATGACATATTTGAAAAATATTTTAGTGATAATCATTTAATCGGTTTAGGAATAACAAGCAGAAAAACTATGAACAATGATTACAGTTATTACAATTCATTTTCAATATTTGATAGTAAAGTAAATTTAATTGATAATTATAACAAAATTAAACTTGTACCTTTCGGAGAATTTGTTCCTATTGAAAATATTCTTAACAAATTTGGTTTAAAAACAATCACAAATAATATTGGATCATTTGATAAAGGTACCAATAGAAAAATTATTAAAATCCAAGATGATCTTAAACAAATAAATTTTTTGCCATTAATTTGTTATGAAATCATATATAGTGGAAACTTGACTAAGAATTTTGATTTCGATTTTATATTAAATATTTCTGAAGATGGATGGTTTGGTAAATCCATTGGACCTAAACAACATTTTATCCATAGTAAATTTAGAGCAGTCGAAAATGGAAAGTATATAATTAGATCATCTAATAACGGGATGGCAGCAATTATAAATCCATTAGGTTTTATTGAGAATAAAATAGATTATGGAATTTCAGGTTACATTGATTTAGAAGGCATAAGAGATTTAAAACCAACATTGTTTTCTAAATATGGAAATAACATATTTTTCATATTAATTTTGTTGTATATTGTTTTAACTTTTTCATTTAATAGGACTAAAAATGAGTAATTTAAAAAATTTTCTTTTTACAAGTGAGTCTGTTTCAGAGGGACACCCAGATAAAGTGTCGGATAGGATATCTGACATGGTGGTAGACACTTATTTATCTAACGATCCATATTCGAGAGTTGCATGTGAAACTCTCACAACTACAAATAAAGTTGTATTAGCCGGTGAGGTCAGAGGACCAGAAATTAAAAAAGATGATTTAATCAATAAGGTAAGAGAATGCATTAAAGATATTGGATATGATCAAGATGGTTTTACCTGGAAAGAGGCTACAAAAATAGAAAGTCATCTTCATTCACAATCAAGTGACATTGCTATGGGTGTAGACTCTTCAGGCAATAAAGATGAGGGTGCAGGAGATCAAGGTATTATGTTTGGTTATGCATGTAATGAAACTGATGTTTTAATGCCTGCACCGATTCATTTTTCCCATAAAATTTTAAGATTAATGGCTGAAGATAGAAAATCAGGTAAATTAAAAAATATAGAACCAGACTCCAAAAGTCAGGTAACTTTTGAATATGAAAATGGTAAACCTTCAAAAGTTAAATCAGTCGTAATTTCTTCTCAGCATACTGCAAATGTTAATCAAGAACAGGTAAGGGAATTGTTGAGACCATATTTGATAAATTCTATACCAAAAAATTTTTTGGAGGGTTTTAATGAAGATGAATTTTATGTAAATCCAACTGGAAATTTTGTAATAGGAGGTCCTGATGGAGATTGTGGCCTAACAGGTAGAAAAATTATTGTAGACACTTATGGCGGAGCTGCTCCACATGGTGGTGGAGCTTTTTCTGGAAAAGATCCAACTAAAGTTGACAGGTCCGCAGCTTATGCAGCCAGATATATTGCCAAAAATGTTGTTGCATCGAAAATTGCTGATAAATGTTTGATTCAATTGGCTTATGCAATTGGTGTTTCAAAACCTTTATCTATTTATGTGAGTCTTTTTGACAATGATTTAGATAAAAATAAATTTGTTGAAGATAAGATTAAAGAAAGTTTTGATCTTAGCCCAAGAGGAATAAGAGAGATGTTGGGGCTTAATAAACCTATATATGAAAAAACATCTGCATATGGACATTTTGGAAGAGAGCCGGATAAAGAAGGTGCTTTTTCTTGGGAAAATACCAATAAATCTAACATTTTCTTAAAATAGTTTTTATTGAAAAATAAAAAAAAACTTTTATATATTTATTCACATTGTTGAATTTTCAAAATGGGCTTTGGCCCATTTTTTTTTGGAGCAAACAAAACTATGTTGAATAAAAGAGCAGATAAACTTGAACTATTGAGAATCGCAGAGGCAGTAGCTTTGGAAAAATCAATTGATAAAGAACTCATTATTAGTTCTATGGAAACTGGAATTGCTAAAGCAGCAAAATCTAAATTTGGCCAGGATAACGAGATCAAAGTAATGATTAATAGAGATAATGGCGATATTGAAATTTTTAGAAAATTGATAGTTACAGAAAATCCAGAAAATACAAACACTGAGATTAAATTAGAGGATGCCATTACATTGAATGAGACCAATAAAGACAAAGTGATTGGAGATGAAGTTTTACAACCACTTCCTTCATTTGATTTTGGAAGAATAGCTGCTCAAACAGCTAAACAAGTAATTAATTTTAATGTTAGGGAGGCAGAGCGCGAAAGACAATTTAACGATTTTATTGATAAAAAAGACACGATTTTAAGTGGAATAGTAAAAAGATTAGAGTTTGGAAATGTAATCGTGGATCTCGGAAGAACAGAAGCAATAATTCAAAAAAATGAAATTATACCAAGAGAGAATATAAAAGCTGGAGATAGAATTAAAGCTTACTGTTTTGATGTAAGGCGAGAACCTCGTGGGCAACAAATTTTTTTATCAAGAGCTCACCCAAAATTTATGGAAAAACTTTTTGTTCAAGAAGTTCCTGAAATTTATGATGGTCTGATTGAAATTAAATCATCCTCCAGAGATCCTGGAAGTAGAGCAAAAATTTGTGTTAAAGCAGTTGATACTTCATTAGATCCAGTTGGAGCTTGTGTAGGGATGAGAGGATCGAGAGTTCAAGCGGTTGTTAATGAATTACAAGGTGAAAAAATTGATATTGTAAATTGGTCTGAAGATCCCGCAATATTAGTATCTAATGCTTTATCTCCAGCTGAAGTGCAAAGAGTAAATGTAGATTTAGAAAGAAAAAAACTAGATGTAATTCTTACTGAAGAAAATTTAAGTAAAGCTATTGGGAGAAGAGGACAAAATGTAAGGCTCGCTACAAAATTATTGAATTTTGAAATAAATATTATGACAGATGCAGAGGATTCAGAAAGAAGACAATTAGAGTTTAAGGAGAAAACAGAAAATTTTGTTAAAAATTTAGAGTTAGATGAAACACTTGGACAACTTCTTGTGGCCGAAGGTTATTCCACCATTGACGATATAAAAGATAGTTCGACAGAAAATTTATTAAAAATTGAAGGCATTGAGGAAGAAACTGCAAAAGCTCTGATAGAGAGAGCAAAAGAGTTTCATCAAAAAGATCAAGAAGATATTTCTGAA
>CABYFA010000009.1 GCA_902518155.1 uncultured Pelagibacteraceae bacterium | reverse complement strand
AATAAGGAGTTAAAAGAGCAAAGACGTAAAAATAGAGAACTAAAAATATTGAAAGAAGAGGAAGATAGACAAAAAGAAGCTGAGTTTATCAAAATAAGAGAGTGGGAAGAAAAATTTGATAGAGAACAAAAACAAAAAGAACAAGAAGAAATTAGACGTGAACAAAGACTTATTCAAAAAGAAATAGAAAAAAGAGCAAGATTTGAGGAAATTGATAAAAATCTCAAAAGTTCATCAAGTGGATTAGAGAATTTTAATATAGATAAATCAAAAGAAAACTAGATCTAAAAATTTTCTATTTTTATTTTAGTCTAAAGACTATGCTAGATTAAAATAAATCAAGATCTTGGGATGTATGAACAAAGAAAACGCTAGTAAACTCTGGAAGATTATTCAGGAAGCTGGCGATTATTTGGTAGGTCAATTACCTGATCATCCTAATCATCCTAAAGGAAGAAATCCTTATGCCCATGTAGCAATTTGTATAAAAAGTAAATTCAATGCAAGTTATAAAGATATTCCAGATGATAAATTCAATGAAGTTTTACAATATATTGATTTTTTAAAAAAAAATCCTAGCTAATTAAATTATATTTTTTTTATTGTTTAGGAAAATAATCTTTAAATTCACTTTCTCTATAAACATCAGCAGTACAACAATGAAGACCGCCGCCAAAAGCATAGGCGTCTCTTAAATCTACTGGAATTACTTCCATACCAAGTTTATCGAGTTGCTCTGCTTGATATTTTTCACTTTTTTCTACACAAACTGTCTTTGGATCTATTACCAAAACATTCATAGAAAGCCAAACAGATGAGTAACAAAGTGGTGGTGGTTCGTTGTGAGCAGGTTGTGCAGCATCTATAATTTCCCAACCATTATTTTCAAATAATTTTCTTTGTTCTTTAGGTAATCTTCTTTGAGGATTGTTAATAATCAATCCTTCTTTTATTGGTGTGAAGGTTGCATCTATATGAATTGGGTATGGATCACCAGGAAAGTTTACTGCATGAACTCGATGATTTTTATAATGTCTTTTTAACCAATCAATTCCTTTAAGATTTGTCGTAAAACCATGTTGCACCACTAAGTCTTTACCAAATCTCAAAACATCAGCTGCATCGAACAAAGGTTCTTCTTCAGTTGTTACGAAAAATTTATCTTCAGTCCATTTTAATCTTTTTTGAATTCCGATTTTGTCAGATAAATAATCTTTTCTATAATCTGCATCTGTTAATCTTGGCTTTGGCGCTGATTCATGTCTCATGTTTGGATCTAAATCGTAATATTCTTTAAGAAGCGGACGATAACAAAGATACTCAAACCATCTACATCTATAACTCATAGTTGCCTCTAAAATTTCATTTCCAACTGTTAATAAAACATCTCTAGGAGGCATGCAGCCAAACATAGTTTCAGATTCCCAATCAGGTGTTGAAGTTTTTTGATTAAAATTTAAAGGTGTTGGTCTATCAACTTTAATACCTCTTTTAACCAAAATATTTGAGAAATCATCAAGTAACTGATTTGCTTTATCTACAGTGTCTTTTGTTCTAGGACCAAATTTCCCTCTCATATCTGAGTCTTCAGGAACTTTTGCATCTAAAGCAGGCTCTGGTGCGGGTATACATGTGCCGTCGGCCCTTCCAACAATAACATGCTTTAAAGGATCCCACTCATTCCAACTATTTACAATCCTTTTTCCTTTTTTCATTTTAACCTTTTATAACATTATGCTCAGGACCAAATGGAAACTTCGTAATATTTTCTGCACTATTCTTTCCTATTACCAAAATATCATGCTCTCTATACCCTCCTGCACCAGGATTTCCTTCTGGAATAAGTATCATAGGCTCCATTGAAATAACCATATTTTCCTCAAGAATAGTGTCAATATCCTCTCTCAATTCAAGACCCGCTTCCCTTCCATAAAAATGGGACAATACTCCAAATGAATGTCCATACCCAAAAGTTCTGTATTGCAAATATCCTAGTTCAGCAAAAAGTTCATTTAATTCATTACATATGTCAGAACATTTTACTCCAGGTTTTATTAACTCAAGCCCCCTTATGTGAACCTTCACATTTGCCTCCCATGCTTTTAAAGATTCATCATTTACATTATCTAGAAATAAAGTCCTCTCTAAAGCAGTATAATATCCAGAAATCATTGGAAAAGTGTTTAAGGATAAAATATCACCATTTACTAATTTGCGATTTGTTTTTGGATTATGTGCACCATCTGTATTGATACCTGATTGAAACCATACCCAAGTATCCATGTATTCAGCATCTGGATATGTTTTGGCTATTTCTTTTTCCATTTTATCTCTTCCAGTTATTGCAATTTCTAACTCTGTTGCTCCTTCTTTAATATTTTTAACAATTTCTTCTCCCCCAATATCAGCAATTCTTGCCCCATTTTTTATAATTTCTATTTCTTCTTTAGATTTTATCATTCTTAACTTCATCAGTTTTTTTGAAATATCTGTAAAAGCAGAGGCTGAAAAAATTGATTGAATTTTTTCATTCATTTCTAAAGTAATATGATCATTTTCAATTCCAATATTTTTAGGTATTTTATTCTCATCAATTATTGAGGTTATCGCTTTTAAAAAATTGTTTTTTTTCCAATCAGTATAAATAATATTTTCACAATGTGATCTCCTCCAGGGCTGACTTGCATCAATATTAGCTGAAATAGTTACAATTTTGTTTTCAGTAATGATACATCCGTATGGTCTACCAAAAGAGCAATAAATAAAACCAGAGTAGTAAGCTATATTATGCATTGAGGTTAAAATAATCATATCAAGATTATCTTTATCCATTATAGATCTTAATTTTTTTAACCTTTGATTATATTCTTCATTAGAAAAAGGTAGTTTAGCCTTTTCACCATTCTTTAAAGTAAAAAAATCAGGCCTTTCCATAAATTTTATGAATTTAATTAAGAGCTATATATCTCTTATTCCATCTCATTATAAGGCTATAGTAAATTAGTGAAACAAAAAGAAAGAAGCCACCCACTATTGTATTAGTAGATGGAATTTCATTAATCCCAAACAATGGTAACCATACCCAAAAAATTCCTCCAATAACCTCCGTCAGAGACAATAATGTTAACTCCGCAGCTTGGATTGCTTTAGATCCTATAGAATATAAAATAAGACCTAAACACACTAATACTCCATGGAGAGAAAACATTGCACTATTATAGCTTGTAGCAAAAAAAGGTTGTTTATTAACCAAAATCATAATCGTAGCAGTTATAAAACAAAATAAACCCGCAACAGCAACTGTTGTAAATTTTGGAGTTTCTTTTCTCCATCTTAAAGTGACTGAAAAAATTGAAAATCCAATTGATGATGTAAGTCCAAAAACAAAACCTATTAAAGAATTTTTTTCAGTATTACCAACAGCCATGATTATAATACCCACAGTTGCAATAAGCATTGATATCCAGACATTAAGAGAAATTTTTTCCTTTAAAAATAAAAAAGCTAATAATGCAGTGAAAAAAGGCATTGCAGCTAAACATAATAAAGTAATTGCTGCAGTAGTGTTTGTAATTGAATAAATAAATGAAATCATTGCAATACCAAGACCAATGCCACCAACGAGTCCTGATTTACCTACTTTTTTGTAGTTTTTGTAAAAATTTATTCCTTCTTCGAAATATAAATATAAATTTAAAATAATAAAAATGGTTAAACCTCTACCAAAAATATATTGCCAAGGAACCATATGAGGATCATTCATATATCTCACTACTAGAGGGCCAAACGACCAAAGTATCCCTGCAAATAAAACGACCGGTACAGCTATTTTTTCATTTCTAAGTTCAACCATAATCGACTATTTAGATCTAATTGATTAGCACTACAACATAAATTAAATTGTTATACAAAGTATTGGTACTAGTATAATAAATTAATATGAATTTGGATATTCTTAAAATAGCCTCTGATACCAACAATAACAAAAGTATCAAAAACTATACACACCACTCAAAATTGAAAAATTCAATGTGCGGAGATGAGATGCAAATAGATTTAGTTATCAAAAAAAATAAAATTGTTGACTTTGGTTATCAAGGTAAGTCCTGTGTTTATTGTCAAGCTTCAGCAAGTTTACTTTCAAAAATTTCAATGAATGAAAATAAATCCAAAATTAATGAATTGTGCGATGATGCAAAACATTATTTTGAAGGAAACGTTGAAAATATTGAAAAAAAATGGAAATCACTTAATAAAATATTCAATGATAAAAATCTATCTCGTAAAGAATGTATTTTATTACCTTTTAAAACAATAAAAAAAATAGTTTCAAAATGATCTCATGGGTAATTTAAAACAATCTTTTATTGCAGGATTATTTTCAATTATCACTATAGGTATTTTAACTTTATTAACTTACAAAACTGAATTTGGAATTTTTCTTATTGCATCTTTTGGATCATCAATGGTTCTGTTGTATGGATATCCCGAAAGCCCCTTTGCCCAACCTAAAAATGTTTTTTTTGGACATCTAGTAACTGCAACTGTAGGAATGTTTTTTTTATATTTAATTCCTTTGCCATTATTTATAATTATACCATTAGCAGTTGGTTTTGGAGTGGGTCTAATGATATTGCTAAATGTAACCCATCCGCCCGCAGGTGGAAATCCAATTATAGTTATTATGGGCAGTGTCTCACTAGACTATTTGTTAAGCCCAATAATTTCAGGATCAATAATTATTCTAGTTTTTGCTATTATAATTAATAAATTTATACTTAAAAAGAGTTATCCGAAAACAAAATAATTTGTTTGCTAGCGACATTAAAATAATGTTAGATGTCTCAAAATAAATTAATGATTGAAAGTAACGCAGGAGAATAAATGAAAATATTATGTGTATTATATGATGATCCAAAAGGAGGAATGCCTAAGTCATATCCACTTAAAGATCTTCCTAAACTAGAAAAATATCCAGATGGGATGACTTTACCTTCACCAAAAGGAAGAGATTTTAATCCAGGAGAATTGTTAGGATGTGTTTCGGGAGAATTAGGATTAAGAAAATTTTTAGAAAGTAATGGACATGAGTTAGTAGTTACTAATAGTAAAGATGGAGATGGATGTGAGGCTGATAAGCATATCGTTGACGCTGATATAGTAATTTCTCAACCTTTTTTTCCTTACTACTTAACTAAAGAAAGAATTGCTAAAGCAAAAAACTTAAAAATGGCTATTACAGCTGGAATTGGCTCTGATCACGTAGATTTACAAGCAGCTATGGATAACAAAATTGATGTAGTTGAAGTAACTTTTTGTAATTCAAGATCTGTTGCTGAACACATTGTAATGATGATTGTATCAATGGTGAGAGACTATCACAACCAACATAGAATTGTTAATGAAGGTGGATGGAACATAGCAGATGCAGTGCAAAGATCTTATGATGTTGAAGGTATGCACATTGGAACTGTTGCTGCTGGCCGTATCGGTTTAGATGCATTAAGAAAAATGAAACCATTTGATGTACACTTACATTATTTTGATAGGCATAAATTACCAGATAGTGTTGAAAAAGAATTAAACTTAACATTTCATGAGTCAGTAGAGTCTATGGTTAAAGTTTGTGATGTCGTGACTATAAATTGTCCTCTCCATCCTGAGACTGAGAACTTATTTGACGATGCAATGATAAGCAAAATGAAAAAAGGTGCTTATATTGTAAACACTGCAAGAGGTAAAATTTGTAATCGTGATGCGATTGCAAAAGCATTAAAGAGTGGTCAACTAAGTGGTTACGCTGGAGATGTTTGGTTTCCACAACCAGCTCCAAACGATCACGTATGGAGAACAATGCCTAACCATGGTATGACACCTCACACTTCTGGAACTTCTTTGTCAGCTCAAACAAGATATGCTGATGGTGTAAGAGAAATCTTAGAATGTTTCTTTGAAGGAAAAGAAATTAGAGATCAATATCTTATTGTCAAAGATGGACAATTAGCTGGAATGGGTGCTCACTCATATAGTAAAGGATCTGCCACAGGTGGTTCTGAAGAGGCAGCTAAATATAAGAAAAAATAAATCATTCTTTTAATTATTAAAGGTAAGCTTCTTAAAGTAGCTACCTTTAATAATCTAGACTCAGTTCCCAATTTTTGTATAAATTTTTAATCATGAGACTTTTATTATTTATATTTCTAAACTTAATAATTAATAATTCAATACTAGCATCTGAAAAAAGCAAAGCATATTTTGCTGGTGGTTGTTTCTGGTGTATGGAAGAATCTTTTGAAAAATTAACAGGTGTTGAGAAAGTGATTTCAGGATATTCTGGTGGGAAAACTGAAAATCCAACCTATGAAGAAGTTACTTATGGAAATACAGGTCACCTTGAAGTTGTAGAAGTAATTTATGATGCAAGTTTAATATCTTACGAAGAATTACTTAAAAATTTTTGGCTCAATATAGATCCATTTGATCCCTATGGTCAGTTTTGTGACAAAGGTTATAGCTACAGATCTGCAGCTTTTTATACAAATCAAAAGGAAAAAAACTTAATTGAAAAAGATTTTAAAAGACTAGAAAAAAAATTTAATAAAAAAGTTGTAACTTATATTAAAGAATTTGAAAAATTTTATATAGCTGAAGATCGTCATCAAGATTATTATCAAGTATATTTTTTGAATTATTTAAAATATAAAAAAGCTTGTAGACGAGAAGAGATTTTAAATCGAATTTGGAAAATGTAGCTATTTATGAAAAATAATATCAATTGGAATTTTGATAACACATATTCCAAATTGCCTGAGCCATTTAGAGAAAAGATAAATCCAGTAAAAGTTAAAAATCCTAAACTGATTTTATTAAATGAGGCTTTGGCAAAAGATTTAAATTTAGACTTTTCTGAAATAAGTCAGTCTGAATTATCGGCTATATTTACAGGAAACGAATTACCAAAAAATAGTAATTCAATAGCACAAGCTTATGCGGGTCACCAATTTGGACATTTTACAATGCTTGGTGATGGTAGAGCAGTTTTAATTGGAGAACATGTATCTAAAAATAATCATAGATACGATATTCAATTTAAAGGCTCGGGAAAAACTGCTTTTTCAAGAAATGGAGATGGAAGAGCTGCTTTAGGGCCTATGCTTAGAGAATATTTAATAAGTGAAGCAATGTATGCCTTAAATATACCAACGACGCGAAGTCTGGCGGTTGCAAAAACTGGAGAAAATGTAATTAGAGAGACACCATTAGAAGGTGCTATACTCACCAGAGTGGCATCAAGTCATATTAGAGTAGGAACTTTTCAGTATATTGCTGCAAGGAATAAAAAAGGTGAGTTAGAGACATTATTTGATTATGTTGTCAAAAGACATTACCCAGAAATTGAAAATTCAAAAAATAAAGCCTTAGATCTTTTAAAAGTTGTTTTAGATAAACAGATTGATTTAGTTGTCAATTGGATGAGAGTTGGATTTATTCATGGTGTAATGAATACGGATAACATGAGTATAGCTGGTGAGACCATTGACTACGGACCCTGTGCTTTCATGGATATTTATGATCCAAAAACTGTATTTAGTTCAATTGATAAATTAGGAAGATATGCTTACTGCAATCAGCCGGTTATAACAAAATGGAATCTTTCGAGATTTGCTGAATGCTTGATACCTTTGATTGATAAAGACCAAGACACAGCTGTAAAATTAGCAACTGAAATAATTGACACTTTTGAAAAAACATATGAAGAAAAGTGGTTAAATATGATGAGGGCTAAGCTAGGCTTGCTTGGTAAGGATGAGAAAGATAAATACCTAATTTTAGACTTACTCACCTGGATGCATCAAAATAAAGTTGATTATACAAATACATTTTGCCATTTGATGAACTTTAAAATTCAAGAAGATAATATTTATGAAGGTGCTGATTTTATCAACTGGAAAAAAAGGTGGCAGGAAAGATCATCAAGTCATGATAATTCAAAGGAAAAGCATAAAAAATTGATGAGAAGTACAAACCCTCTTTTAATTCCAAGAAATCATATAGTTGAAAATACTCTTAGAGATGCAGATCAAGGAAATTTGGAACCTTTGCTTAACTTTTTAAAAATCTTAAATAGCCCCTATATTGATCAAAAAGATATCAGTGAATACCAAATATTATCCAGTTCAAATGAAAATTATCAAACTTTTTGTGGAACTTAATTAAAGAACATATGGCTCATGTCTCGCCTGTTTACCTAAAACTCTTTCGACCGCCATATTTGAAATATCAATTGATTGATAAGCACCCGTCATAATCAACTCTGTTAATGCTCTACCAATTCCCGGAGCTTGCATTAATCCTCTTCCTGTGAAACCTGTTGCTAAGTAAACATTTTCAAATTTTGGATGTTTTCCAACAACTGCATTGTTATCAAGTCGATTGCAATCATAATATCCAGCCCATCCACCAGTTAATTTTAATTCTTCCATAGCCGGTATTCTATGAGCTAATGCTGGCCAAACCAATTCTTCAAAATCATCCCATGCAGGTTCAAGATCTTTGGCATCAAAGACTGATTTTGGTGAACCAGCTAAGTATTCTTTACCTTCAGGTCTCCAATAAACTCCTGTTGTTAGATCTCCCGTTAATGGCATTTCAGGAATATGTTTTGGGCACTTTACTCTGAAAACTGTATGTTTTTGAGGTTCAACTGGGATATCTTCTAAAAGCTCTTTAGTCCAACATCCAGCTGCTGAAATGATTGTTTTAGCATTAATTTCTGAAAGAGATTTAATTTCACCCTTAACAAATTCTGCACCAAGATCAATCGCTTTACTTTTTAGAGCACTATGAAACATGAAGGGGTCAATCCATCCCTCACTTTGATTGTCAGTAAAAGTCGCTGTTTCAATTCCCTCACTATTGATATATGGAAAAAAATTATTCAACTCAGAGCCTTTGATATTTTTTGTTCCTGCATCACAAGCTTTATGATTTTCGAGCGCTTTATATTGTTCATCTGCATGCTCAGGTCCAAACATTAATAAATAACCATTGGTCACCATACTAGCAGTGGGTTTTGGATTTTTTTCAGTTTTTAATAAATCTGGAATTTGAAAAATAAATTCTCTGGCAAATTTTCCTAATAAAATATTTTCTTTTTGGAAAAATTGTCTTCTAAAGCCACCTAATGACAAAGGAAAAGAAGCAGTTTTATAAGTAGGGTCTTTTTCTATAACTTTAACTTTTCTGCCCTCTTTTGATAAAAAGTAAGCAGTCGCGGCTCCAATTATTCCACCACCAACTATTACAACATCATCCATTAATTTAATATCAGTAAGTTAATATTCAGAAATAATGCATAGCAACACCAAAGTAAATAGGGAATCATTAAATAATAACTCACAAAATTGACACGCTTATATCTAATTACTAAAGTAATTATTAAACCAATTAAGATTACCAAAACAACTAAAGCTAAAAAAATTTGGTGTAATCCAAAAAAAACAATACTCCAAGTTGTATTAAATATAATATGAATAAAATAAATATAAATCGTGTTCATGTCTCTACTTTTACTATGCCAAAAAAACCAAATAGCGACTGTCATCATTAGATATAGCGTAGTCCAAACAGGTGCAAATATCCAATCAGGTGGGTTAAAATCAGATTTGACTAATTGAGAATACCAAGGGTCTTTAAAATTAATTGTGACTAAACTTCCAATAAATGAGGCTGAAAATGTGATAATAAAAAAAAGTATGAATGATAAAAATTTATTTTTTAGCATTAAAGTATTATACATCTTTAGATTATGAATAAAAAAACAATTTGGATAACAGGTGGGAGTACTGGAATCGGCAAAGCTCTTGCAATAAAATTTGCTAATGAAGGATGGAATGTTGCTATTTCAGCCAGACGTGAGAATCTTCTTGATGAGATTGCAGACAATCATGAAAATATAAGTCCATTTCCATTAGATGTGACTGATAAATCAAAATGTAAAGAGGTTTTTGAAAAAATTAAGAATAAATTTGAAAATATAGATATTTGTTTTTTTTCCACTGGAACATGGAATCCAAAAAAAGAAAGAGATATTGATGTTGAACAAATTGAGGAAGTTTTTAAAATTAATTTTTTTGGGACATTAAATACTATTAAAGCAGTTGAAGAATATTTTAAAAAAAAGAAAAGTGGAACAATTACTATTGTTTCCTCAATTGCTGGTTATAGAGGTTTACCAAATTCAACTGGATATGGACCTTCAAAATCTGCTCTAAATAATTTAGCAGAAAGTCTATATTTTGACTTTGGTCGATCAAATGTCAGAGTGTGCTTGGTATCTCCAGGTTTTATCAAAACTCCAATGACTGATAAAAATGATTTTAAAATGCCTTTTTTAAAAACTACTGAATATGCGGCTGAAAAAATATATGATGGCTTGGTCAATAAAAAAACTTTTGAAATTCATTTTCCAAAATCATTAACTATTGTACTGAAAATCTTAAGTTTTCTTCCGAGTAAGATTTATTTTGGTTTAGTTGGAAAATTAACAAAATATCAAAAGAAAGATTAATCTTTTACAAATACTACAGTCAATTCAGCGACTTTAATTCCAAATTTAGTCATTGTAGCTCTATTAATTGCTACTCGATCATCCTGTTTGAAAATCCAATCATCGAAAGTAATCTTAATTTCTTTGCCTTTTACTGGAACTAATAAAACATACTCAAATTTAAATGCGGGACCATATGAATATCCCCTGGCTTTACCAACTACGTCTCCAGCAGTTCCCTCATAATTGTTGTCGTCTATTTTAGTAATTTGCCATTGTCTAGTTTGTACTTCACCGTCATCCCAATTAAATTTTTCATCAAGAATTAATTGCTTGCCATCCCACTTACCATCTAAATCTGCTGAAAATTGTCTAGTAACTTTTCCAGATCTATTTTGAAGAACTCCCCAAGCTTTAACATTGCCTGACAAGTAATTTTCTATGATTAATCTCGGTTCTTTACCTTTAAAATCTTCTGGTTTCATATCGCTATTATTTGAGCAGTTTGTAATTAAGAATAAAGAGATTATCAATAAAATTGATCTTAAGTTTATTATTTTGCTCACAAGCCCCCGTTATTTATTTATTTTGAATTGAAAATTGTATTAGATCAATATTTTTCGATTTAAATCCAGCCTCACAATAAGATAGGTAAAACTCCCACATTCTTTTAAAAGTTAAATCAAAACCTTGTTTTTTAATGAGATCCCATTTTCTATTAAATTCATTTTTCCAAATAGCTAATGTATTTGCATAATGATCAGCATATGAGTCGTAAGACTTTATTGTTAAACCATTGTCTGAAACATATTTGTTTAAGCTATTTTTACTTGGCAAAAATCCTCCTGGAAAAATATATTTTTGAATAAAATCTTGTTTCGTTTTATATCTACCAAATAAACTATCATCTATTGTAATTGCTTGAATAGCAGCCCTACCATCTGCAGAAAGGTTTTTCTTAATAGTTTTAAAATAACTTTCCAAATAATTTTGCCCTACTGCCTCAATCATTTCTATGGACGCTATTGAATTATATTTATTCTTTAAATCTCTATAATCTTTGATTTCGATATTTACTTTTTCATTTAAACCACAATTATGAATTCTTTTTTTTGCGTATTCGAATTGTTTTTTTGAAATAGTAATACAATCTAATTTTACATCATATTTTTTTCCTAAATATTCTGCAAAACCACCCCAGCCACATCCGATTTCTAAAACTCTATCACCATTATTAGGTTTTATTAAATCTATCATTTTTTGATATTTGTTGTTTTGTGCCTCTGAAAGATCTTTAGTGGTATCGCTAAAAATTCCGCTTGAGTAAGTTAAAGTTTCATCAAGCCATAAAGAAAAAAAATCATTTCCTAAGTCATAATGTTTTGCAATATTTTCTTTACTTCTATTCTTTGTATTTTTTATAAAGATCCCTTTTAAAAAATTTATAATTGGAAAATCGAGTAAGCCTGAAAACTTGTATATGATTTTGATATTTCGAGCTGTTATTTCAATGAGATTGGATAAATTATCAGTTTCAAATTCTCCCCTCATGTAAGACTCAGCAAAACCAATGCTGCCACCTTTTATAAGATTAAAAGAAAAATTTGGTTTTTTAATTTTCAATTTAGCTTTTAAATTATCCTGAGGATTTCCAAATTTAAAAACTTCTCCTTGATAATTTATAATTTCTAGATATCCAACATTTATTCCGGCTAATATGTTAAAAACCAGTTTGTCTGAAAGTCTATTTAAGGACATTAATTTTCAAAAGATATGTTGTTTCTTATTTTTAATTTTTTTTGGATAAACCTTATTCCTTTGGTCCATAATTTAAACGCTTCAAAATGTATCGCTGCAATAATTTTAAACGTCATTAGGGGATGTTTTAAATATGATTTAATTAACTCTGAAGTTGTAAAATCTTTTCTTTGCCCATCTTGAGAAGCATATAATATTTTTTCGTTTAATTGATATTGATCTATGATTACTGAGATTTTATCTGCAGGTTTTAAAATTCTAAAAAAATAACTACAATTCATTTCAATGAATGGTGAAACATGAAATTTTTTCTCACAATTGTGTTGCAATAAATTGTCATTTTTTACTTTAAAAACATAAGTGTGTTGCTCACCAAAAGTATTTTTGACTTCATATAATATAGATATCAAATCATTGTTATTATTATACACATAAAAAACACTTAATGGATTAAAAACATATCCAAAGATTCTTGGGTAACATAAAAGTTTAATTCTAATATTTTCACTACTTATATTATTTTGTTTAAGATTTTTTTTAACCCAATCAGTTAAGAGTGATCCATCTCTATCTCCATGATCTTTATCAAAAAAACTAATCAAATTAAATTTATTGTATGAAAAAAAATTTATTGTTTTATCTAATTTTTCTAATTCAGAAAGATCAATTAAAAGTGAAAATACCCTGTACTTAAAAAAGTGTATCTTTGGTTTAAATCTTTTGTGAATTACAGCGCCATTATATATACAACTAGTCATTAAGGGTTTTGAGCATTTCAATAGATGATTTTATTCCATCTTCATGAAAACCGTAACCAAAATAACTACCACAATAAAGAATATTTCTTTTATTTTGTAAATTTGCAAGCTGACTTTGAAAATTAAGTGCAGATTGATCAAAATATGGATGTGTAAATCTTACTTTTTTTAAAATTTTCTTCTCATCAATTTTAAAATAAGGATTTAAGGTAAGAAAAATATTTTCATTACATTTAAGGTTTTGTAATAAATTTAACCAATATGTAATTGAATTTTTTTCTATGTCATCCTTTTTGATTGATGAATTCCATGAACACCAAGCTTTTTTAATTTTTGGCATAGCTTGTTCATCGGTATGAATATAGGCAATATTTTCCTTATACTTATAATTTGAAAGCACATTCTTTTCTTGGTCGGTTGGATTATCAATTATTGATAAAGCTTCATCTGCATGTGTTGCTAAAACAACTTTGTCGTATCCAAAATATTCACTTTCTCCTCCATAATACAAATCTATACCTGTTGTTTTTGTTTTAATTTTTTTGATTGGATAATTTTTGAAATGTTCACCGCTGATTTTTGAAATAATGTTTTGAACATAAGTTCTGCTCCGATTTGATACTGTGTACCATTGGGGTCTATTTTTAAACTTAAACAAACCATGATTTTGAAAAAACTTTAAGAAAAATTTTAACGGCATTTGACTGGCAGCACTTGGTGGCATTGACCATATGGCTGAGACCATCGGTATCAAATGAAAGTTGATAAACTCTTTTGAAAGATTTTCCTTTCTCAAATAATCACCAAGTGTAGTCTCTTGATCAATTTTTTTTATATTATCACATTTTTTGTAAAACTTTATTATATCAAAAAACATTTTAAGGAATCTCAGATTAAACAAATTGGTCTTATTTGAAAAAATTCCACTTAATCCTCGACCGCAATATTCGAATGAAGATTTTTCAACTGATACAGAAAAAGACATATCGCTTTTTTCAATTGCAATATTATTCTCTTCGAAAAAATTTATTAAATTTGGGTAAGTTGCGTAATTAAAAACAATAAAACCTATATCAACAGGAACTTTTTTTGTACCAAACGGCAAATCAATAGTATGAGAGTGACCACCGAAACGATCTTCCTTCTCGAAAAGATCTACATGATGTTTTTTTGATAAGTAATATGCAGCGCTTAATCCTGATATGCCTGAGCCGACAACAGCAATCTTCATTAATTGTTAAGCTGCATCTTCTTTAAATTCATCTATGCTTGGACAAGTACAGAATATATTCTTGTCACCATAAACATTATCAACTCTTGCAACTGGAGGCCAAAATTTGTTAGCTCTTAAGAATTTTGCTGGATAAGCAGCTTCTGCTCTTGAATATTTATGTGTCCAATCATCAGAAGCTAGTTCGCTGTCTGTGTGAGGAGCATTTTTTATTGGATTGTCAATTTTATCGAATTCACCTGATTTAATTTTTTCAATTTCTTCTTTAATCTTAATTAAAGTATCACAAAATCTATCGAGTTCTGACAAACCCTCACTTTCAGTTGGCTCTATCATCATTGTACCAGCAACTGGCCATGACATAGTTGGTGCATGAAATCCATAATCTATTAATCTTTTTGCAATATCTTCTTCGGTTACTCCTGTCTCTGATTTAATATTTCTAATATCAATAATACATTCGTGAGCAACATTTCCATTTGATCCTTTATACAAAATTGGAAAGTGATCTTTTAATCTATGAGCAATATAATTTGCATTTAATATTGCTACTTCAGTAGCGAGCTTTAATCCTGCTGATCCCATCATTTTAATGTACATCCAAGAGATTGATAGAATACTTGAACTACCCCAAGGAGCTGCCGAGACTGCCCCAATGCCAGATGTTGGTCCACAATCTTTAATCACTGGATGATTAGGTAGATAAACTTGTAAATGTCTTTTACAAGCAATTGGTCCCATTCCTGGTCCTCCCCCACCATGTGGAATACAAAATGTTTTATGTAAATTAATGTGACAGACATCTGGACCAAAATTTCCAGGCTTTGCAACTCCAACTAAGGCGTTTAAATTTGCTCCGTCCATATATACTTGTCCACCATGTTTGTGAACTAACTCACAGATATCAGTTATTTTTTCTTCAAATACTCCATGGGTAGATGGATAAGTTACCATTAGTGCCCCAAGATTCTCTGAATGTTGTTCAGCTTTTTTCTTTAAATCATCAAAATCAACATTTCCCTCTTTATCACAATTAACAACTACCACCTTCATTCCAACCATTTGTGCACTTGCTGGGTTAGTGCCATGTGCTGAACTTGGAATTAAACATATATCCCTATTAGCCTCACCTCTATCTAAATGATACTTTCTGATAACCATTAAGCCCGCATACTCACCTTGAGCACCTGCATTAGGTTGCAAAGAAACACCTGAAAAACCAGTTATAGAACGTAACCAATTTTTTAGATCAGTGAATAAATCTCTAAAACCTTCCATTTGTTCAATTGGGACAAACGGATGAGGTTCTGCAAATTCTTTCCATGATATTGGGATCATTTCGGCAGCAGCATTTAATTTCATCGTACAAGAACCAAGTGCAATCATAGTTCTATTCAATGCTATATCTTTATCTTCTAATCTTTTTAAATATCTAAGCATTTCGGTTTCGGAATGATATGAGTTAAAAACTGGATGTTCTAAATATTTTGAAGTTCTTAATAAATTTTTTGGAAGATTAGGTAAACTTACCGATGGATCTTCTTTTTTGATTGATTCTGCTGCATTAAAAATTTTTAATAGTTGATTTACTCTATATACATTTTTTCTCTCATCGAATGAAACAGCAAGCATTTCAGAATTTACTTTTCGAATATTAACTCTCTGATTCAGAGCATTCTTATAAATTTGATCAGTCTTTTCTTTGGTAATAATCGTTACAGTATCAAAAAAATTATTCGAATAAAGCTCGTATCCAGATTGTTTAATTTTATCAGCAAAACTTTTTGCTAATTGAGACACTCTTTCCGAAATATTTTTAATTCCATCCGGGCCATGATAAATAGCATACGCTGCTGACACAATTGCTAATAAAGCTTGGGCAGTACAAATATTACTCGTCGCCTTATCTCTTCTGATATGTTGCTCTCTAGTTTGTAATGACAATCTATATGCTTTATTACCATGTCTATCAACTGATACACCAACAATCCTTCCGGGCATTGATCTTTTAAATTCATCTTTCGTAGCAAAAAAAGCTGCGTGTGGACCTCCATATCCCATTGGGATACCAAATCTTTGAGAACTTCCAACTGCAATGTCGGCACCAAGTTCTCTTGGCGTTTTTAATTTTGCTAGGGCTAACAGATCACAAGCTAACACCGCCTTCCCATTCTTTTTGTGAATTTTGCTAATTGCTTCACTTGGGTCTTTAATATCTCCTAAAGTTCCTGGGTATTGTAAAATTCCACAAACTAAATCCTCTTTTAGTTGATCTAAAACTTCATCTTCTTTACCGACCAAAACCTTTAAACCCATAGGTTCAGCTCTTGTTTGAATTACATTTATTGTTTGAGGGTGACAATCTTCAGAAACAAAAACTAAATTACTATCTTTTTTATTTAATCTGTGACTTAGACCCATGGCCTCTGCTGCTGCTGTACCTTCATCTAATAAAGATGCATTGGCAATATCCATCCCAGTAAAGTCAACAATCATTTGTTGAAAGTTTAATAACATCTCGAGTCTTCCTTGAGCTACCTCAGGCTGATAAGGAGTATAGGAAGTATACCAACCTGGATTTTCTAGTATATTTCTCAAAATTACATAGGGTGTATAAGTTCCATAATAACCCATACCAATAAAATTTGAATAGACTTGATTTTTTTTCGAAATTGCTCGTAACTTTCTTAACGCCTCGTACTCTGAATTTGAATCACCAATATTAAGTTCACCTTTAAACTTTATTTTTTCTGGAACAGTATTGTCAATCAAGTCATCTAGTGATTTATAATTTAATTCTTTTAACATTTTTGATTGGTCTTCTTTTGAAGGACCAATATGTCTTCTTAAAAAATCTTTTTCTGAATTTGGTAACATTATGCTGAAGTCTCCTTTGCAAATTTATCGTAATCGTCTTTATTCATTAAAGTATCCATTTCTGATGGATCTTTTATTTTTAGTTTAAAAAACCACGCTGAGTCCTCCGGGTCTTGATTAATCTTTGATGGATCATCTACTATAGCTTGATTGGTATCAACTACTTCACCACTCACAGGGGTATATACATCACTAGCAGCTTTGGTCGACTCTACAACACCAGCTGTACCATCTTTCTCTACGCTAGAACCTTTTTCTGGAAGTTCTGCAAAAACTATATCACCTAACATCTCTGTAGCATGTTTTGTGATACCAATTGTTGCAACATCTCCATCTAATTTAATCCACTCGTGTTCTTTTGAATATTTTACTTCACTCATTAGTTTACCCCTTTGACATAACTTTTTTTATAAAATGGTAAGCTGCAAATACTTGCAGGATGTTTTTTACCTCTGACTTCTAAAAATACTTTAGTATTTTTTTTTGAAAATTCATTTTCCACATAACCCATTGCAACAGGTCCATTAACACTTGGTCCAAATGTACCACTTGTGATTTCTCCAATATGAACATCTGATTGATTAAATATTTTTGTTTTTTCTCTAGCAATAATTCTGCCTTCAGGTTTAATTCCAACTCTTATTTTACTGACACCAAAATTTAATTGTTTAATAATTATGTCAGAGCCAATAAAATCTCCCTTAGAGATTCTTTCTTTTGAAATAGCCCACTTTAAATTTGCTTCCACTGGAGTTTTGTCTTTATCAAGATCATGACCATAAAGACATAAACCTGCTTCCAATCTTAATGTATCTCTTGCTCCAAGACCTATCAATTTAGATCCTTTGTTGATTAATTCTCTAGTTAATTGGTCTACAAAATCATTTACAATTGATATCTCAAATCCGTCTTCACCTGTGTAACCAGATCGCGTAATATAAACTTTCTGATTTTCAAATGTAAACCAGTTTCCAGACATAAAATTTAGATCTTTCACACCATTAATAACATCATTAAGAATTTCTGATGATTTAGGACCCTGAATGGCAATTAGAGATCTATTTTCATCCAGAACCATTTTGTACTTGTCTCCAAGAAATTCTTTTAAAATTTTAAAGTCATTATCTTTACATGCTGCATTAAGGATTATCAAAAAGCCTTCTTTTGTTTTTGTGATAATTAAATCATCATGTATCCCAGCATCTTTGTCCATTAAGAAACTGTATTTTGAATGATTTAATTTCAAATTTTTAAGATCTAAAGGAAAAATTTTTTCTAAATCTTTGATTAAGTCTTCACCACCATAAATAAATAGCTGACCCATATGAGAAACATCAAAGATACCTGAGTGATTTCTTGTGAATTTGTGTTCTTCTACAATACCTTCCGAATATTGTATTGGCATTTGATAGCCTGCAAATTCAACAAATTTTGCGTTACAGTCTTGGTGTAATTGGTACAGCGATGTTTTTTTTGTTTCCATATTAACTCTTTGTACCCATCTGTATATTTGCCTGAGAGTTTTGCTCCTTCGGCGAGAATTAAATCTCTTTCCAGAGTTAATATGTTACGGTCCTTTTTGCCTGAGAGATTCCTGGGTGGTTGCTCCTTCGGCGCTACGATATTCTGTAGTCTCTCCCGTGGCAGGATATTCTTACATGTATGGAAAAAAGTCAATCAGAAACAATTTTTTTTTGTTTACTTAAAAGCGAATAAAATTGTAATAAAACCGCAGAAAGTATAATTGCGCCACCAATTAATCCAAATACAGAGGGTCTTTCACTTACAAAAAGGAATGCCCATATCGGTCCTAGGACAGATTCGGATAACATTATGATTCCTACCATGGCAGATGGTGTTGTTCTTGCACCAATAGTTATAAATATAAAACCAAAACCAACTTGAAAAAAACCTGCGAGAAAACCCAAAAAGATATCATGAGGAGAAATCATAATTTTAGTAGAAAGTAAAAAACCAATTAAACAGGAACTCACGCCGGCAACGAACTGGGCAGGCACCATATCCACAGAGGGAAATTTTCTAACAATCATTATTAAAACTGCAAATGTAATTGGCATTGTAAAAGCTGCAAGGTTTCCAGACAATTCTCCAGGAGATAATGAGTTGCCAACCATTAATAAAACGCCTGTCATAGCCAGACAGATTGAAAACAAAGTAATTAAATTTATTTTTTCCTTAAGGAAAAAATACCCAAATATTGCAAGAAATAGTATTTGTAGTGAAATGATAAAATTAGTATTGGCAACAGTGGTATTATACATAGCAAATACATATCCACAAAAGCCAAAAGATAAAATAATTCCACCAACAAATCCTGGTAATCCAGATTTGTAAAAAAATTCAATTGTTTTTGTTCTATAGCTAATAATTAAAAAAGCTAAAACTGTTAAAGTAAAAAATAAAGACCGCCAAAATAGAATTTGCCATAATGTAGCTCCCTCAAAAGATTTAACCAACAATCCACCAAAACTTAAACTTAATGCACCTAAAAAAATTAATAATGGTCCAGGTAAATTTCTTATAAAAGTCATTAAATTTGCGAAATTAAATTTTGCGTCTCCAAGTCATATAGTTTAAATAATGTTTCTGCATCAGCTAATTCGACTTTTTTAAATTTAATCTTTGAACCTGGGGTTAATTGAACTAACTTGTCATAATCTGCACTGATAACAACTCCTATTTTAGGATAACCTCCAATAGTGCCATGATCTGAAAGCATAATAATTGGATTTCCATCTGCAGGTACTTGAATAACACCTTTTAATAAACCTTCCGATTTTATATTGGTATCAACAATATTTTCTATTTTTGGTCCCTCTAGTCTCATACCCATACGATCTGATAATTTTGATATTACAAATTCTTTCTCAAAAAAAATTTTTTTTCCCTCATCAGAAAAATAGTCAAAATTTGTCCCTTGAATAACTCTGATATTTTCAATTTTTGTATTAATGTAATTTAATTTTTTATTACTTAAATTTTTATTGATGTTTGAAATATAAGTCTTTTGTCCATCTTCTATTTTTTTTCCATCATTTGCACCTATGTTTGCTTTTGTGTTAACAGAGCAACTTGACCATTGATAATTTACATCAAATTCACCACTTACTGCTAAATATCCATAAACAGATTTATTAGTGCTTATAATATCCAATTCATCACCATTTTCTAAAGTGAAAGATTGATAACAATTTCCTTCGATAGCATTATTTTTTTTTCTAATTATAAATTTTACATCTCCCGTAATTGCAAAATTAATATTTTCACCAAAATACTTTAACAAAGGACCTTGGTAGGCAAATTCAATTGTTGGAAAATTTACCTCATTACCAACAAGTTTGTTAGAAATTTGAAAATTTCTATTATCCATTGCTCCACTAAATGGAATACCAATATGATAAAGATTGTTTCTACCTTGATCTTGGAATGTTGTATTTATTCCAGCTCTTTTTATTTCAAAATAATTTTTATTCATTGTTATTGTAATATTGATCTTTGGTAATTTGCTCAAAAGTAACTACATCACCTGGATTAATTAAATTTGGATTTTTCTCTTTAGTGCTATCAAAAATAACTTGTGGTGTATTTCCAATAATATTCCACCCACCAGGACTTTCGAATGTATAAACATTAGCAAATTGTTCTGTTAATCCAACCGAACCCTTGGGCACTTTTACCCTAGGTGTTTCCAAACGTTTTGCCTGCAGCTCATTTTCCAGATCACCAAGAAAAGGCATACCTGCAATAAAACCAGTCATGTAGCAAAAAAATTCCTTACCAAAAAATTTCTCATAAATTTTATCACGAGTTATTTGTAACTTTTCCTCTAATCTTTTTATATCTAATGAAAAATTTTCATCACAACAAACGGGTATCTTAATTCTATTTGTCTCTAATTCATCATCATTAGTAATATTTAAATTTTCGATTAATTTTTTGATCGTTTGAAAATTTTTTTTTCGTAGATCGAATGAAATAATTAATTTATTATATGAGGGAGTTAAGTTATTGATCCCATCAATATTTTCTTTTTGAATACTTTTAAAATATCGTATTACTTTACTATTTATTTCTTTGTTTACTTCAGACCCAAAATCACAATATAAAGCTGCGTCACCAAGATTTGATATATTTTTAATCATGCCATGTTATACTTACAATTTATGAGTATGGAAATTAATATAAATTGTGATTTAGGTGAAAAATCAAAACATCACTCAAATAAATATGATCCAGATTTATTAGAAATTGTAAATTCAGCCAATATTGCTTGTGGCTATCACGCTGGTGATGAGCAAACTATGAATCAAGTAGTAAAAATTTCTAAAAAAAATGGAGTAAGTATTGGTGCCCATCCTTCTTTTAACGATCCAGAAAATTTTGGTAGAGAAAGAATGAATCTTTCTGAAAGTGAAATAAAAAAACTTATAATCGATCAATATGAAATTCTTCAAAAAATAGCTTCTTCTCATGGAGAAAGTGTATCTCATGTAAAACCTCATGGAGCCTTAAATAATATGGCATGCGAGGATATTGAGTTAGCTACAATTTTAGCCAAAACTATTAAGGATATTAATCAAGACATAATATATCTCGTACCTACTGGATCAAAAATGCAAGAAGCAGCAAAAAAATTAGACATGAAATTTGCCTGTGAAATTTTTGCTGATAGAAATTATGAAGATGATGGCAATCTTGTATCAAGAAAAAAGTCTCATGCGTTAATAACTGACCCCGATCAAGCAAAAAAACATGTATTAAAAATGGTTCAAACTCAGTCGCTTAATTGTCACAGCGGGAAGCAAATACCTTGTGAAATCGATTCTGTTTGTATACATGGAGACAATCTTAGTTCTTTAGCAACAGCTAAGTCGATAAGAGATAACTTAGTTGAAAATGGCTTAGATTTAAAAACTTTAAACAAAATGAAAAAATTTATTTAATATGAAAAAAATTATCTTATCATTATCTATTGCCTTCTTTATCACAACAAATGTTTTTGCAGCTGGTTCTTCTAGTGGAGGCGATGGTGGATCAAGTGCATCAAAAACAAACTATGATAAAGCAGTAATACATATAAAAAGTGCTAAAAAATACGAAAAAAAAGGAAAATTAGAAAAAGCGCAAAAAAGTTATGCAAAAGCGCAAAAGCTTTTAATCAAATCAAATGAAAAAAAGCCTGGCAAAGCTGATACTCTTAACTATTTAGGTTTCACAACTAGGAAGCTGGGTGATTTTGAGAGTGGTGAGAAATATTATCTTCAAGGTTTAGCTATTGATCCAAAACACAAAGGTATTAATGAGTATCTTGGCGAATTGTATGTAGCAACAAACAGACATAATCTTGCAATTGAAAGGCTCGGAGTTTTAGAAGGTTGTAATTGCGAAGAATATGATCAATTGAAAGCTGTCATTGCAGGTGAAAAATCAAAATACTAATTTATATTTTTAATCATTTGCTCCGGCATCCATAAAGCTATTTCTGGAAAGATCACGACTAATATAACTGCTAGCACCATTAATAAGAATAATGGGAAGGCACTCCTTGCAATATACCCCATATCTTTTTTTGCCATACCTTGAAGTACAAATAAATTAAAACCAACAGGTGGAGTGATTTGTGCCATCTCAACAACAATGACTAAAAAAATACCAAACCAAATCATATCAAAACCTGCTTGTCTAATCATAGGCTCAATGATTGCCATTGTTAAAACCACAGCTGAAATACCATCAAGAAACATTCCTAAAATTATATAAAAAATCATTAAAACAAATATCAAAACATATGGAGATAATTCCATATTTTGGATCCAGAGAGCTAGATTTCTTGGTAATCCAGTGAACCCCATTGCTAAAGATAAAAATGTTGAACCTGCTAAAATAAAAGCGATCATACAAGAGGTTTTAGTTGCTCCAAGTAAAGATGATTTAAAGGTTTTTAATGTTAAACTTTTTTGAAAGTAAGATAATATTAATGCTCCAACTACCCCTAATGAAGCTGCTTCGGTAGCTGTTGCAATTCCTGTGTATATCGATCCAATAACAGCTAATATTAAAATTATTACTGGCAAAAGTTGTTTTGATCTTTTTATTTTTTCCAAAAATGAGTACTCCTCAATAATTTTTGGCATAGATTTTTTATTAATTAACGACCAAATAATTACGTAAGACATAAATATTAGTGCAATCATTATCCCAGGAATAATCCCAGCGATAAATAATTTTGCTATAGACTCTTGGACAGCAACTCCATAAATAATCAATATAATTGATGGTGGTATCAGCAAACCTAATGTTCCCGAACCCGCTAAACTACCTAGTAAGATTTTTTCAGGATAATTTCTTTTTCTTAATTCGGGAATAGACATCTTGCCTACCGTTGCAACAGTTGCTGCCGAAGAGCCTGAAATTGCTGCAAATAATGCGCATCCTACAACATTGACATGGATTAAACCTCCCGGTAATTTTTGCATCCAAGGAGATAATCCTTTGAATAAATTTTCAGAAAGCTTTGTCCTAAATAAAATCTCACCCATCCAGACGAATAGTGGTAATGCAGTAAGTGTCCAAGAGGATGATGTGCCCCATATTGTTGTAGCCATCGCATCACCGACTGGTCTTGAAGTAAATAACATCATGCCAATAGCCGATACACCAATCATACTTAACGCAACCCAAATTCCGGATCCTAAAAAAAATAGCAAAACACTGATAAAGAAAATTGTTAAAAGTATCTCGGTCATTCAATCTTTTTTGATGGTTAAAATAAATTGATGAAAAACGCTTATAAAAAAAATTGTTGATCCAATAGCTACACTTGTTTGAGGAATCCAAATCAAAATTTCATCTGCTCCTTCACTTCGTTCTTGAAATTTATAGGAAATAATTAACATTTTAACGAAGTAAAAAGCTAGGTATCCTGAAAAAAAGCTTGCAATACTTAAACACCAGGTTTCAATAAATTTTTTCTTTGTGCCTGATAATTTTTCTAAAAAAAGTGTAATCCGAATATGCCCTCCTTCTACGAATGTGTACGCTAATGCAAAAAAAGATGCAGCAGCCATACAATAACCTGAATACTCAGCAAGACCTCTTATATAAAAACCAAATATTCTCGACGAGATACCGATAAGAATAAAAACTGCTACTAAAATTAAGAAAAAAGCAGCGACATAACCTGAAAATTTGTAGAGTTTATTTAAATTTCTATCTAGTGATTTAAACATAACAATTTAAGGCCACTCAAATTTTAAGTGGCCTTAATTTTAAGAATTGAATTATTTATAACTTGATAAAACAGCAGCTCCTCTTGAACCAGCTTTTTGAGACCATTCCTTAGCCATAGTCTCTCCAACTTTTTCAAAATGAGCTTGTAGTGGTGCATTTACTTTACCGACTACCATACCAGCATCAGCTAAAGCTTTTTTATCACCAACGTTCCCTTGTTTTGACAATTGCCAACCTTTTCTTTCAGCTAAAGCTGCTTGTTTCATAACAAGATCTTTAGTTGCCTGATCTAATTTATTCCAAGCATCTTTATTCACAATTATCATGTTTTTTGGAAACCAAGCTGCAATATCATAAAAATATTTCACACCATTTTCCCAAATTTTTGAGTTTTTACCTGTAGTCGGTGATGTGATCATACTTTCTACTGCACCTGTAGAAAACGCCTGACTAATTTCAGCAGCCTCTATTTTTGTAGGAGCCATTCCTGTTAGCTCGGCAATTCTAATAGTAGCAGAATTATAAGCTCTAAATTTAAGACCTTTTAAATCTTCAACAGAGTTAATTTCCTTTTTACTATACAAGCCTTGCGCTGGCCACGGCACAGCATAAAGAAATACCAAGCCTTTTTCGTCTAATCCTTTAACGATTTCGTCTTTTGACGCTTTATATAACTTCATTGCATCGGCGTAAGACGTTGCTAAGAATGGTTGAGAGTCTACTTCTAAAAGTGGATCCTCTTTTCCTAAAGCTGACATAAATCTCTCACCAATTTGAGCTTGACCTGTTCTTACTGCTCTAAAAATTTCTCCACCTTTAAACAACGAACCACCAGGGTGTGTTACAATTGTTAACTTGCCACCACTTTTTTCAGTAACATTTTTTGCGAATTCAGCTGCATTTGCAGAATGAAAGTTCCCCGCCCCATAAGCTAGAGCCATGTCCCATTTCTCTGCAATTGCAAGATTAATTGACAAAATTAATGAAACTAAAATAGTTGATAAATATTTTAAGAATTTCATTTGTCCTCCATTTTTATTAAGACTATTTCATTATGTATTAAAATAATTATCAATAAAAAAATAATACTACTTTTAATTGAATTATTTTAAATATTTTATACTATGCTATTACTTTGTTAGAAGAAGCACTCATATTAGTTCAGATTATTTTTATCGATATAATCTTGGCAGCAGATAATGCAATTATCATTGGTTTGATTGCTGCAAACTTTGCACCAAAACATAGAAGACAAATTATTTTATGGGGAGTGGCTGGTGCTTTAATATTTAAAGTTATTTTTGCGTTATTTGCAACTTACTTGTTCAAATTTTATTTTATTAAAATTTTAGGTGGTTTACTTTTAATCTGGATTGTTAATGATTTAAGAAAAGATCTTTTTGAAATAAAGAAAGTAAAGTCGCCAACAAAAAAATCTAAAGAACCATCTTATATTCAAAGTGTTTATAAAGTTTTATTTGCAGACATTACAATCAGTTTTGACAATGTGATAGGTGTTGTTGGAGCTGCCAAAGGCAATTTTAGCTTTATGATATTTGGACTGGTTTTATCAGTAATTTTAACAGGGGCAATGGCGACATATCTTGCAAGCTATATTCAAAAACATTTATGGATTGCCTATGTTGGTTTAGGTTTTATTCTTTTAGTTGCCCTTCAATTAGTAATTGGAGGTTTAGTAGATTTAGAAATTTTATCGATCAACGAGCAATTTAAGAAATATTTTTAATACGAATGTTTTTTAGTTGGATATTTCTTAGATCTTACCTCTGAAGCATATTTTCTTAATCCGGCATTGATATATTTTTTTACGTTTAGATATTGTTTAACAAATTTTATTTTTGTTTGGTTTAGACCAATTAAATCATCCGTAACAAGAACCTGACCATCGCAATGAACAGATGAACCAATTCCAATTGTAGGAATATTTAAATTTTTTGTAATTTGTTTTGCTATTGGTGTTTTTATACACTCCAGGACAATTGCAAAAACTCCATTATTTTGAAGTAATAAAGCATCATTAATTAATTGATTGATTTCTTTTGTAGTCTTTCCTTTAGATTTAAATTTGCCTTTGGTTGATTGGGGTAATAATCCAAGATGGCCCATCACAGGAATCTTATTTTTGGTTAATAGTTTAATTTGATGGATTATTTTTTTTCCACCTTCTAACTTGACTGCATCACACTTGGTTTCCTTAATTATTTTTTTAGCATTCTTGAGAGCAGTGTTTGATGTTGAATAGGTATTAAATGGCATATCAACAACCATCAAACTTTTTTTTACTCCAAGTCTTACACTCTTAGAATGATTGATCATTTCTGTTATAGTAACTTTTCTGGTAGTTGAATAGTTGTACAAAACTGAACCTAGCGAGTCTCCCACTAGTACAATATCAACATATTTATCTACCTCTTCTGCAATATTTTTTGAATACGCAGTAAGACAAACAATTTTAGATTTATTTTTTTTATTTATAATTTTTTTTATTTTTTTCATTCAAGCTCAATGGTGCTCGGCGGTTTAGATGTAACATCATAAACTACTCTATTTACTCCTCTTATGCTATTTACAATTTTATTTGAAATCATTTGGATAAATGATTTTTTAAAGTCATAAAAATCAGCTGTCATTCCATCCTCAGATGTAATTGCTCTTAATAAACACAAATATTCATAAGTTCGATTATCACCCATGACACCAACTGTTTTGACTGGAAGCAATGCAGCATAGGCCTGCCAAATTTTATTATATAAATTGTGATCTCTTAAAGCTTGTATAAAATAATTGTCAGCTTCTTTTAAAATTTTGATTTTTTCTTTAGTAATAATGCCAGGCATTCTGATCGCCAGACCAGGTCCTGGAAAGGGATGTCTTGAAATAATTTCTCTACTTAGTTTTAATTCTAATCCTAATTTTCTAACTTCATCTTTAAATAAAAATTTCAATGGTTCTACCAGTTTAAGTTTCATTTTCTTTGGTAAACCACCTACATTATGATGAGATTTAATCTTTGAAGTTTGGCTTCCGGTCACTGATTTACTTTCAATAAGATCAGGATAAAGCGTTCCTTGTGCCAAAAATTTAACATTTTTTATTCTTTTAGCGTATCTTTCAAAAATTTTTATAAATAAATTTCCAATTATTTTTCTTTTTTTCTCTGGGTCAGAAACATTTTTGAGCTTTCTCAAAAATTCATTTTCTGCATTCACATAAATCAGATTTATTTTTAATTTTTTTTTAAAAGTTTTAACTACTTGTATTTCCTCATTTTTTCTAAGAAGACCCGTGTTAACGAAGATACAAAATAATCTTTTACCAATTGCTTTATTCAATAGTTGAGCGACAACACTGCTATCAACGCCACCTGATAATGCACATATTACTTTATTTTTACCGACTAAATTTTGAACATCTTTTATTAATTTAATCTTTTGATCTTTTGATGACCAATTTCTTTTAATTTTACATATCAAGAATATAAAATTATTTATTAATTTTTTTCCATTTTCTGTATGGGTAACTTCGGGATGAAACTGAACACCATAAAAATTTTTTTTCTTATTTTCGATAATAGCATATTTAGAGTTTTGACTTGAGGCAATAACGTTAAAATTTTTGGGAAGTTTTGAAACTTGATCAGCGTGGCTCATCCAAACCTTATTAATATTTTTTTTATTAAAGAAGTTTTTTGTCAGAATACTTTCCCTCTTTTTGCGAATATTTGCTAATCCAAACTCTCTATACTTTGATTGTTTAACTCTGCCACCATTAAGTTTTGATAAAATTTGATGACCAAAACAAATACCTAAGACTGGTATTTGATTTTCGATAATCCTTTTATCAAAAGAATATTTATTAATCTGGTAAACATTTAATGGTCCACCTGATAGAATTATTCCTTTAATTGAATTATCAATATCTTTATTTTTAACCTTTCTATGACTTATAATTTCGGAATAAACTCCTGACTCTCTTATTCGCCTGGCTATTAACTGAGTAAATTGTGAACCAAAATCTATTATTAAGATTTTGTTCAAATTCTTATCAAGACTCATTTTTTTTGGGTTCTATATTTGCAAGGGTGTCTAAAATTTCTTTGTTTTCATTACAGAGTTTTTTGCAAACCTTAGAAAAAGTATTAGATAAATCTTTTACTTTTGAATAATTAGATCTCTCTAAAGCTATTTTCATAGACATTAATATTGCTTCCTCGTTATTAGGTTCAATTAATAATGTTGCTTCCAAATTTTTTTCTTCTTTATCTTGATCTTCTTGAATGTTGTAAATTTTTGCTAAATAAAGATAAGAATTTGAGTCTTTAGGATTAAATACTATACCTCTTTCAAACATAAACCTAGCGTCCTCATATTTTTTATCTTTGAATAATTTTAAACCTCTATTAAAAAAATTTTCATCCGCTATTGCAATGCTCATGCTATTGATTATGAAATAAAATAAAGAAATTAATTTAAATATTTTTGTCATCAGTATTTACTATCACTTTTAACGATATCGACATTATGAACCATACTTTCATAAAATCCAGCTTTTGTAATTTTAACAAATTGCGGTTTATATCTTAAATATTTTATCTGTTTGGAACCAAGATAACCCATAGATGATCTTAATCCACCAACTAATTTAAAAATAACTTTATCAACTTTACCTTTGTATTTTGCTAATCCTTCTACTCCCTCGGGCACATACTTTGAACTGTCTTTTTGTTTTTTTTGAAAATATCGATCAGCCGAGCCTTTGTTCATCGCTCCTACTGAGCCCATGCCTCTAAAACTTTTAAATAGTTTACCATTTTTTTTTATGAGTTTACCCGGCGTTTCATCAGTTCCTGCAAACAATGAACCTATCATGACTGCATCAGCGCCAGCAGCAAAAGCTTTAGCGAGATCACCTGAGTATTTTATCCCTCCATCAGAAATAATTTTTACATTTTTATTCTTTATGCCGTTTCTCACATTTAATATTGCACTTAATTGAGGAACTCCAATACCCGCAACCAACCTAGTTGTGCAGATAGAACCGGGACCAATCCCAACCTTAATTACATCAACGCCTAATTTAAGTAAAAATTTAGCTGCATCTGGTGTTGCTATATTTCCAGCACATAGAGCTGTTTTTTTATTTTTAATTTTTTTGATAAATCTAATTATTTCAGAAACTTTTTTGGTATGTCCGTGAGCAGTGTCCACAACAATCATATCCAACTTTTCTTTTAATAGTGCTTCAACTCTTTTGAACTCGTTAGGTCCTGCTCCCACAGCTGCACCTACTATTAATTTTTGTTTTTTTACTTTCCTAACTTCGAGAACTTGTTTTTTGATATCTAAATTTCTGTGGATTATTCCTAGTCCACCAGATTTTGCAATAGCGATAGCCATTTTGCTTTCGGTTACAGTATCCATAGCTGATGATAAGAGTGGAATTTTAAGTTTTAATGTGTCTGTTAATTTTATACTCGTGTCAACCTCTGAGGGTAATATTTCAGAGTACTTAGGAACTAAAGTAACATCGTCAAAGGTAAGTGCTTCTTTTATAGGAACCATAATCTTTTATATATGATTCCTTTTAAATTAAAAGTGTCTATCTAAGATTTTTACAAATAATAAAACTCTCTTTAGAGTCTTTGCGACTCGACTTAGGTTTAAAAACCTTTACTTCCTTAAAAATTTTTTTTCCTAGTGCGACAATTTCATTAAAAGATCTGCCCATAAATATTTTAGCAATAAAAATACCCTTTTCAGATATTACATCTTTTGAAAATACCATCGCCTCTTTACATAACTCTCCGGTTTGGATTGCATCAACATCTTTTATTCCAGTCGTATTTACTGCCATATCAGACATAACCACATCAATTGGATTGTTAAGATTTTTTTTTATTTTCTCTTGAACATTGGGTTCTGTGAAATCACCCTCAATTTGAATAGTGTTTTTAATTTTTTCCATTTTTTTTAAATCTATCGAGATAATTGTTCCATTTTTTACAACCTTTGAAGCATATTGAGACCAACTTCCTGGTGCAGCACCAATATCTATCACAGAAATTCCACCCTTAAAAACTTTAAACTTTTTATCAATTTCAATTAATTTATATGCAGATCTAGCTCTATAACCATCAACTTTAGATTGACGAACATAAGTATCTCTTCTTTGTTTATTAATCCAATTTTTTGAAATTTTATTTTTTTTCAACTAAGTATCAAATCTTAAACTTTTATTTATCTTTTTATTGTCTAAAGTTTCTAATTCTATTTTTATACTTTTATCTACTCGCATATCTTTACCATCTTTCCATATTCCGGCTGCAAGATGCATTATACCTATTTTGTAATTAGGAAGATAAGGTTCTACAAATGTTTTTTGATTTTTATCATATTTCGGTAAAAGATTGCTAGTGATCCAATTGCAATTTAAGGGTAAAAATTCTGTTTCAAGATCATCAATATAAACTGACATATTTATCGCCAATCCTTCTGATCCAAAAATATTGCCAGCTTTAAGTGTTTTGGATAAATTATTTTGCCATAAACTCCATCCTTTTGAATTTTTTTCGAGAGAAAACACACCAATATTTATATGTGGAGCAAATGCAAGTTTTCTAGCTTTGTCAGTACCAATTTTTGATTTTATTGCATGTTTAAAATTCTGGGATTTGATTATTGCTAATTTTCCAAATAACCAATTTACTTTTGACGTAATTTTGTAACCAGGTCCTATTGTCTGTGTAATACCCAACTTACCATTATCGCAAGCTTGAAAGTAAAGCTCAACAGAACTCCAATCATTTACCCAGGCATCACAATCAATCCACAAATATTTTTCATAGTTTGGAAAATATTTGGGTAAAAATGCTCTTGAAACTTGACTTTTAAGCCATTCCTTTTCTTTAACTTTAGATTGAGGAACTTCAATATCCCACTCAGCAGATTTAATTTCATCTACTTTAGAAGATAATTTTTCTTTTTGATCTTTGTTTAAGCCTGCATCTAAAATACAGATCGCAACATTCTCACTTTCTTTAAATCTTTTTATAGAATTAATTAATTCCTCTAACAAAGGAAAATAGTTAGCATCAGCAAGAGAAACTATTGTGTTTTTTTTCATTAAAGTATGTCTTCAAGATCATCATCCTCTTGAATTTTGTCATTTTCGTGTTGTTTTTTTAATTTTTGAAAATGAAAAAAGCTAATTGGTAATAAAAGTACATAAACTAAAGAACTTATTGCAATTACATTAAATGTATAAACTAACAATAGTCCAAAAAATAGAACTATGCCAAATAATAAAAATATCGTTGTCTTTCTTGGTATGACAATTTTTTTAAATGAATAACTCGGAAATTTACTAATAAGAAGCAATGATGTTACCACAAAAAAAATTGGAACAATAATATTAAAATTAAGTTGAATATAATCAAAACTACTAAGGCTTATTATTAGTGGAGTTAACAATAATATTGCACCAGCTGGAGATGGCACTCCTTCAAAAAAGTTATCTTTCCAGGAAGGATCCTGATTTGAATTAACATTAAATCTTGCTAATCTTAAAGCAACACAAATTACATAAACTAAACATAATAACCATCCAAATCGACCTAAAGTATTTAATTTCCAGAAATACATAATAAATGCTGGAGCAACTCCAAAACTTATAACATCCGTTAAAGAATCTAATTCTTTTCCAACTTTTGAAGTTCCCTTAATAAGTCTGGCTATTCTTCCATCTAAACCATCAATTAATGCAGCAAAAATTATTGCAATAATTGCTATTTCAAATCTTCCATCCAAAGCAAATCGAATTGAACTTAAACCAATACATACGCCCATCAGTGTTAACATGTTTGGTAAAATCATTCTTGCGCTTTTTTTATCCGCTACAATTTTAAGATTTGGTTTTTTTTGTTCCATATTATTTTTTTGCAAGAAGTGTCTCCCCTGAAATAGCTTTTTGACCAACTTTTACAAGAGGCTCGTAATTTTCATAATAGATATCGGCTCTACTACCAAATCGTATCATGCCAATACGATCTCCTTGTTTCAACTCTTGATCTTTATTTGACTCACAAACTATTCTTCGTGCAACCAGTCCAGCTATTTGAACAACTATAATATCATTGTTGTGAGGGTCTTTAATTTTGAAGTAATTTCTTTCATTGTCCTCACTTGCTTTATCTAATGAAGCATTTACAAACTTGCCTGGCTTATATAAAATTTCCTCAATCTTCCCTGCACATGGAGTTCTGTTTACATGACAATCAAAAACATTCATGAAAACACTAATCTTTTTTAACCTTTTGTTCTCCAGACCAAGTTCTTTAGGCCCGTCAACTTCTTCAACTTTAATCACCTCACCATCTGCTGGACTAACAAGATAATTATCATCATTTATAATAACTCTCTCTGGATCTCTAAAAAAATAATAAACCCAAATAGTTAAAACTATACCAATAAGACCTAAGAAATTACTAAAAATATAAAATACTATTGTAATTATTCCGGCTATAACTAAAAATTTATAACCTTCAGCGTGAATTTTTGGAAATATCTTACTAAACATATTCTTCTATTTGATAATTTGTCATTAATATGTATATAAAATCGCGAAATTCAATTATTAAGATAAAAATATAAGTGAGCAAAATTAGCGTTAAAAACCCAATAGTAGAGTTAGATGGCGATGAAATGACCAGAATAATCTGGGAATTTATCAAGAAAAAATTAATACTTCCATATTTAGATCTTGGCATCGAATATTACGATTTAGGAATGAAAAGTAGAGATGACTCTGATGATCAAATCACTATCGACTCTGCTAATGCAATAAAAAAAATTGGTGTCGGTATCAAATGTGCAACCATAACTCCAGATGAAGCACGAGTTGAAGAGTTTAAATTGAAGAAAATGTGGAGATCTCCAAACGGAACTATTAGAAATATTATTGGAGGAACTGTTTTTAGAGAACCCATAATTTGTTCTAATATCCCAAAACTTGTACCATCATGGTCTGACCCAGTAGTGATCGGGAGACATGCATTTGGAGATCAATATAGAGCAACAGATTTCAAAGTGCCTGGTAAAGGTAAGATGGAAGTTAAATGGACCTCTGAAGATGGTAAAGACGAAATTAAATATGAAGTATTTAATTTTACTGGTCCAGGAGTTGCGCTCTCAATGTATAATTTAGATAAATCAATCGAGGATTTCGCAAGATCTTGTTTTAGTTATGGATTAATTAAGAATTGGCCAGTTTACTTATCAACTAAAAATACAATTCTAAAAAAATACGATGGAAGATTTAAAGATATATTTGAAGAAGTCTATAATAAAGAATTCAAGAGAAAATTTGAGGATGCAAAAATTACTTATGAACACAGGTTAATTGATGACATGGTAGCGTGTGCAATGAAATGGAGCGGCAAGTATATATGGGCGTGTAAAAATTATGATGGTGACGTTCAGTCAGATACTATGGCTCAAGGATATGGCTCACTTGGTTTAATGACAAGTACACTGCTTACACCTGATGGAAAAATAATGGAGGCAGAAGCAGCACACGGAACAGTAACCAGACATTACAGAATGCATCAACAAGGTAAAGAAACTTCCACAAATCCAATTGCCTCGATTTTTGCATGGACAAGAGGATTAGCACATAGAGGAAAACTTGATAGCAATGATGAGCTGATTAAATTTGCGAACACAATTGAAAAAGTTTGTATTGAAAGTGTTGAAAATGGCTCCATGACAAAAGATCTTGCAATATTGGTTGGACCTTCAAGTAAATATCTAACAACAAATCAATTTCTGGATGTAATTGATAACAATCTTAAACAGAAGCTAAATTAAAGCCTTTAGTTTTTCAAAAGCCTCATCAATTTTGTTTTTATCCTTTCCCCCTGCTTGGGCAAAATCTTTTCGGCCACCCCCACCTTTACCACCAATAATTTCTGAACCTAATTTTGCAAATTTTATAGCATCATATTTATCAACCAGTTTTTCAGTGACACCAACTCCTAAACCAACTTTATCTTCACTACTTGCAAAGACAATTACAATTCCATCGCCAAGTTCTTTTTTTCCACTATCAACTAATTTTCTCAGATCTTTAGGGGGTAAATCTTGAACTTTTTGAAATCGAACTTTTATATCCTTTATTTTTTGATCATTAATAATATTTTTTGTTTTATCTTGAAGAACTGAATTAACATTTAATTGTTCAAGTTGTTTTGAAAGATTTTTTATAATTTCTTTTAAATCTTTATTATCAACTTTCGGTTTACCTCCAAGTTTGATTATTTGTGATGATAAGCCTTTGATAGTCTCCTCATCATTTTGTACAGATAAAGTTGAAAGTTTTTCTTTATTCTTAATAAAATCCTCAAGCTGTTTATCTCTTAAAGCCTCAACTCTTCTTACTCCTGCAGCAATAGATGATTGACTGACAGTTTTAAATTTTCCAATATCTCCAGTATTTTTTACATGGGTTCCACCACATAATTCTGTTGAGAAATAAGCATCTTTTTCCTTACCCATTGAAACAACACGTACTTCTTCACCATATTTTTCACCAAAAAAAGCTAACGCTCCCTTTTCTATTGCAGCTTTAGGTGTCATAATTCTTGTGGTCACTTCAGAACCATTTTTAACGTATTCGTTAACTAATTTATCTATTGTCTCTAATTCCTCATTAGTAATCGGTTTCATGTGACTAAAGTCAAACCTCAAACGATCTGGTGCAACTAATGATCCTTTCTGCATCACGTGCTTACCTAAAGTTCTTCTTAATGACTCATGAAGTAAGTGAGTTGCAGAATGATAAGCTTTTAAATTGTTTCTTCTCTCAACATCAATTTTCATTTCAACTACATCATTAATTTTAATTTCTCCAGTTTTGACTGATCCATAATGAACAAATAAATCTCCAAGTTTTTTTTGTGTATCCTCAACTTCAAAAACTGAATTTCCAGAAACTATTGTACCTTTATCTCCAAGTTGTCCTCCTGACTCACCATAAAAGGGGGTTTGATTAGTTATAATCATTCCTTCTTCTCCAGTAGCTAATAATTTTGACTCCTGCTTGTTTTTAATTAAATTTAACACTACTCCCTCAGATTGATTAGACTCGTAACCCAAAAATTCTGTAGAACCAGTTTTATCTTTAATTGAAAACCAAATTGCTTCCTCTGAGCTGTCCCCAGATCCTTTCCAATTCTTTTTTGCAAGTTCTTTGCTTTTTTTCATCAACTCATCAAATTTTCGATGGTCAACTTTTAATGATTTATTTTTTAAAATATCTTCTGTGAGATCTAATGGAAAACCATAAGTGTCATATAATTTAAAAGCTACTTCACCTGATAACACTTTATCAATTTTTGAAATTTCATCATTCAAAATTTTAATTCCTCGATCAAGTAAAACTAAAAATTTTTCCTCTTCCATTTTTAATGTTTCTGTTATCAAAGACTCGGATCGCTCTAACTCTGGATAATTTCCAGACATTTCATTTTTTAAAGACTCAAAAATTTTGTAAAAAATAGGTTCTTTTGATCCCAATAAATGAGAATGCCTCATACCTCTTCTCATAATTCTTCTTAAGACATATCCACGACCCTCATTGGATGGTAGAACACCTTCAGCTAAAAGAAATGAACTTGCTCTTAAGTGATCAGCAATTACTCTAAAACTTGATATGTTATTATCAGCTTGTTTAACTTTAGTTACATCTGATATCGAACTTATTAATTTCTTAAAATGATCAGTTTGATAATTGTCGTGTGTGCCTTGTAAAAGAGCGGCTATTCTCTCCAATCCCATTCCGGTATCTACAGATGGTTTGGGTAAATCTATTCTTTTATCTTTTGAAACTTGTTCATATTGCATAAATACCAAGTTCCAAATCTCAATAAAACGATCTCCATCTTGATCCTTTGTTCCTGGTAAACTACCTTTTAAATGATCACCATGATCATAAAATATTTCTGAGCAAGGTCCACAAGGACCTGTTTCACCCATTGACCAGAAATTATCTGACGTCGAAATTCTGATAATTCTATCATCGTTAAAACCCGCTATTTTCTTCCAAAAATTGAAGGCTTCATCATCTTCATGAAAAACTGTTACATAAAGTCTATTTTTATCTAAACCAAAATCTTTAGTGATTAAATTCCATGCAAGTTCAATTCCTCTCTCTTTAAAATAGTCCCCGAAAGAAAAGTTTCCCAACATTTCAAAGAAAGTATGATGTCTTGGAGTGTAACCAACATTCTCTAAATCATTATGTTTACCTCCTGCTCTGACACATTTTTGAGAAGTGGTAGCTCTTTGATAATCTCTTTTTTCTAAACCGGTAAATACATTCTTAAATTGTACCATTCCAGAATTGGCAAACATTAATGTCGGATCATTGTTTGGAACTAAATTACTAGACTCAACAATCTTATGATCATTCTTTTCAAAATATTTTAAGAACCTACTTCTTATCTCATTTAATGATTTCTGAGCCATATTTTTAAAATACAGCTTTTTAATTTTATGTCTACATAACAGTCAAGGGAAAAAGGCGCTTAAATTAGGCGTGTATGTTTAACATACATAGCATTAGCTCAAACCAGTTAAGTATACAATTTAAAATTAAGAAAAGATTAATCAGATAAATCAAATAACTATTTCCATTACCTAGACAGCTGATTAGAGGCTTGATATAATTTTGTTCATGAAAAAAATCCATGAAGATTTTTTAAAACCACCTCAACAGCAATTGAATAATCTAATAAAGTACTATCAAGCTGGACGGTATGTTGATGCTGAAAAACTATCATTATCTATCACTCAAGAATTTCCTAAACATCAATTTGCTTGGAAAGTGCTCGCCGTTTTGCTCAAACGAAATGGGAGGATAAATGAATCTTTAATTGTCAGTAAAAAATCTGTGCAGTTAGACCCACAGGATGCCGAAGCACACAATAATTTAGGTGTCCTACTGCAAGAACAGGGAAAATTATACGAAGCTGAAAAAAGTCATAGAAAAGCGATTGAGCTAAAACCAGACTATGCCGAAGCCCACAACAATTTGGGTAACACGCTGAAACAGCAGGACAAATTAGATGGGGCCGAAAAATGTTATAAAAAAGTGATAACATTAAAACCTGACTATGCTAAAGCCCACAACAATTTGGGTATACTACTAAAAGAACAAGGAAGAATAAAAGAGGCTGAAGCAAGCTATGCACAAGCGATAAAACTAAAACCAGATTATGCCGAAGCCCACTACAATTTAGGTGTGTTACTGCAAGAAGAAGAAAGATTGGACGAGGCTGAGATAAGCTATAATCATGCACTTGCGCTTAAGCCTGATTTTACTGATGCATTGCAGAACAGATGGATGATATTATTTAGGCAAAAACGATACGAAATTGCATTAAAAGATGCCGACTTAATTAATTACAAAGGTAATAGAGCATTTGACTTAATAACTCTGTATGCTTTGGGACGAACAGATGAGATTTATAAAAGAATTGAAACCCAATCTAATATTGATAGTGAAAATTTAGATATTGCTGCTTTTGCTGCATTTGTTGCTGAGTCAGAAAAAAAACCTACCGCATACAATTTTTGTCCTAATCCGATGGACTTTATACATGTTTCTAATATCTCCTCTCACATTGAAAATTCTACTGAGTTTATAACAGAAGTAATAGGTGAGCTTAATAATATAAAAACTATTTGGGAACCACATGGAAGAACTGCTCGTAAAGGATTTGTAACAGATAAAAAATTTAATTTATTTGAGAATTGTTCGGTAAAATTAGCAAAACTTAAAGGGATTATTTGTGATGAAATAAATGCTTATTATTTAAAATTTCAAAAAGAGACATGCTCTTTTATTAAAAAATGGCCATCTGAAATTTTTCTTAATGGATGGCATGTTGTTTTAAAAAAACAAGGATACAATACTGCACATATTCATCCAACTGGGTGGTTAAGTGGGGTAATTTATTTGAAAGTGGTTCCAGCTCTCGAAAAAAATGAAGGTGCGATTGAATTCAGTTTGAATGGCCAATATTATCAACACAAAAAATCTCCTTACTTTATATTTCAACCTGAAGTGGGAGATATAGTTTTTTTCCCTTCATCGCTCTTTCATAGAACTATTCCATTTACGACAGATACAGATAGAATTATTGTATCATTTGACTTAATACCAGATACAGCCAAACACTAAATTTCAAAACTTAATTAAAAGAAAAAAATTCAAAACTCATAAGCAAAATTATATCTACAAAACTGAAAAAATAAGTTAGCATTGAATTTTTTTTTAACTTATCTTGATTGTACGATTTTATGATCATTCTTTTCAAAATATTTTAATAATTTATTTCTTATTTTATTTAATGATCTATTCACCATACTTTAAAATACAGCTTTTTTGCTCTATGTCTAGTTAGGGATAAAGGGGGGAAAGGCGCTTATAACAAGCGCCTTTTATAATTTAAAGATGACCTTTAATTTTAGTTCTTTTTAGAAGGAGTAGCTTCTTTTGCAGCCTCTTCTTTTTCAGCTACTTTCTTCTCTTTTTCAATTTTTTCAGGACTTAATGGATTTCCTTCAATTTTCTTTGAAATCACACCTGCTTTTTCTCTAATTGCCATTTCTATTTCTGCAGCAACTTTAGGATTTTGAGCAAGATAAGTTTTTGCATTTTCTCTACCTTGACCTATTTTTTCACCTTTATAAGCATACCATGCTCCTGATTTTTCAATAATGTCAGCTTTAGCACCTAGGTCAACTAACTCACCCATTTTGCTAATTCCTTTGCCATACATTAAGTCAAACTCAACAACTTTAAATGGTGGTGCAACTTTATTCTTAACTACTTTTACTCTTGTAGTGTTTCCGATAATTTCATCTTTATCTTTGATAGCACCAATTCTTCTAATATCCATTCTTACAGATGAATAAAACTTCAACGCATTTCCACCTGATGTTGTTTCTGGACTTCCAAACATAACTCCAATTTTCATTCTAATTTGGTTAATGAAAATCATCATTGTGTTTGTATTTGAAATTGAACCAGTTAATTTTCTTAAAGCTTGACTCATTAATCTTGATTGAAGACCAACATGATGATCACCCATCTCACCTTCAATTTCAGCTTTTGGAGTTAAAGCTGCAACAGAGTCGATTACGATAACTGAGATAGAGCCTGATTTTACTAGCGTATCAGCGATTTCTAAAGCTTGCTCACCTGCATCTGGTTGAGAAATTAAAAGCTCTTCAGTATTCACTCCTAATTTTTTCGCATAGACTGGATCTAAAGCATGCTCCGCATCAACGAATGCACAAATTCCACCCGCCTTTTGAGCTTCAGCAACTACTTGTAATGCCAATGTTGTTTTTCCAGAACTCTCTGGTCCATAAACTTCAATAATTCTTCCTTTAGGTAAACCACCTATTCCTAAAGCTAAATCTAAACTTAAAGAACCTGTAGATATCGACTCGATATCCATCGCTCTTTTTTCGCCCAGCTTCATAACTGAACCTTTTCCAAAATTGTCAGTTATCTGGCTAATCGCAGCATCTAATGCTTTGTTTTTTTCTTTAATATCCAATTCTTGATCTTTTGTAGATTTAACTACTTTTAAGTTATTTTTTGTCATTTTTTGCCTCTTTTCTTGCTTTTTTTAACACTCGAATCATAAAATAAATGTACACATTTTGTTCTCATTAGCAAGATATTTTATTCTTCCTCAAAAAAATCAATAATTATCTTATTTTTAGATAATCGCTGTTTAGCAACCCTAAGGACTTTAACAAATTAAACTGGGATAAAATGTAATTTCTCTCAGAATCTGCCAAAGAAATTTGAGCATTCAAAAGTAAAGAGTTGGATTGAATGACCTCTAAAGTTGTTCTTCCTGCTCCACTATTATATTCAGCTGTAATTCCTTCATTGGCTATTTCAGCTGCTTTAACTTGAGATTGAACAGAATTAAGTAAACTTCTATTAGATTGATAATTAGACCAGGCGCTAGCTACATCGGTTTGATTTTGTTTTACGGCACTATCTAAAATCAATCTTTTTCTATTTTCTAAACTTTGATTTTTTTTATATTTAGCAATATTTTTACCACCTGAAAAAAAAGGCCAAGAAACAGTTGCTTTAATAGTATCTTTTTCTCTCTCATCATATGTTGTATTTAAATCTTCAGTATATGATCGTTCGAAAGATAATTTTGCAGTAGGTGCTAAATCTGACTTTGCAATAGATTTATCTTTAATAGATTGTTCATACTCTAACTTTGCAATTATTAAATCAGGATTATTTTTCTTTGAAAGCTCAATTGCTGAATTAAGATCTCCTGGAAGTTTGTAATTAACAATTGAACTTTTATCCAATGATTGTACATCATTAATGCTGCCTATAATATTTTCGTAATTTAATTTACTGGTTAATAAGTCATTTTGTGCTTTAATAAATTGTGCCTCAGCGCCTGCTAAAGAGGATTCTGATTGAGAAACATCTGATAAAGAAATTTGACCTCTACTAAGTCTAATTCTATCAGTTTCAACTTGTCTACTTAAGAGCTCAACGTTTGCTCTATTAATTTCTAACTTTTCATTTGCTGAAATTAGTCCCGTATAAGCCTCTGTTGTTTTATATAAAATGTCTTGTTCTTTTTTTAATAATTTTGCTTTTGCAAGATCAACACCTATCTTATTTTTTGCAAGATCTGCACCTCTTCCAAAATCTATTAAAGTTTGAGTAAGTGAAACTGATCTTGTTGACGGATCCACATCACTAATCGATGCGTCTCCCCCACCTTGATTGGTAAGCTTATTAGTTTCTTCTTGGCTTTCAGTTCCCTCAAGAGTAATTGTTGGTAAATAAGATCCTTTTGCAATATTAAGATCTTGTTCAGAAACATTAATATTTTCTCTTTCAGCGTTGAGTTCTGAGTTATTTTTAAAAGCTTTTGATAAAGCACTAGAAAAGGTTTCTGCATTTACTTCAGAAAATAAAAACAATGTCCCTAGAAAAATTAAAATTATTTTATTCATTTACTTTTATATACTGCAGATTTGATCTGATGGTTACTATTTAGATTGAAAATTATAGATGCATATTTAGGCATATTTCTAAACATGTTCTGGGTTATTCTTTGATATGTCTGCATAAAATTGATGACATCTCCTCTGCTCATTATTTTTAAATTCGATTTTACTTTACTTTTCACCCAAAGTTTTCTCTCTTGTTTCAATCTCCATTTCTGAAGCAAACTAAAATTTTTCGCTCTTAAATAAATTAAACAATTAAGCTGGGAATATAAGTTTTTGTATTTTGATTTCAATTGCTGGTTCACGTATTTTCTCCAAATTTGTCTTTGATCTTTGGCTTTTTCCAGAGAATTGATATTTTTCTTTAAAGTATTATTTTTTTCTGATTTTGCACCAACGCACCACCCTTCGAAAATAATTACATCAGGTCTAACTTTTAAATCATACCAATTCTTTTTGTTAAATCGGTCATCTATTGCTTTGTTAAATGTTGGCAATTTCAGCCTTTTAAATTTTCTACTTTTTACCTTTCTAAAAAAACTCAACATCATATTAATATCATGTGTTCCTGGTACTCCTCTAGTTAAAAGCATTGGGTGAATTTTATTAGACAAATTTATTCTCTCTTTTCTAGTTTTATAAAAATCATCTATAGAAATTCTAAAAACATTCAATTTAAAGTACTTTGTTAAAATTATCTTTATGAGTGAACTAATTGTGGTTTTGCCCGTACCTTGGCCTCCTGCTAAACCGACAAAATAAGGTCTTTTTTTATCAGCTTTTTTACTAATCCAAAAACATAATGGAATTAAGAAAGACTTTATCATTCTTTCTTTATTTTTAAATTTATCTGCTTTTGTTTCTTGAGATTTAATAAACTTTAAACAATCTTTTTTTACCTTACCAAAGCATAAGCTGAATTGTTGCATGAAAATTATTTTTTATCCAATGGATGATTTTGACCGTCATTTACTGGAACTTCTTTCATATCAAAAGTATTTATTTCATCAATACAGCCAACATTAAATCCTGTCATTGCTGGATTGATCCTTGGATTGTGATGCGTGTAAATTCCGCATTCAGAGCAAAAATAATGTTTCGCTACTTTTGAATGAAATTGATAAAGTTTTAGTTTATCTTGGCCTTTTGTAATTTTAAAATCTTCATTTTTTACCATCGACATAATTGCACCTTTTCTTTTACAAATAGAACAATTGCATTTTATTACTTTAGCTAAATCTCCATCTAAATTAATTTGTGCTTCAACGGCTCCACAATGACATATTAATTTTTTCATATTGATGAATTGTTAAACTATCCTTGGTTGAAGTTATCCACAAGCATACAAAATATAGTTTTGATGTTCACGTTTTGATTCAGTTTTGATTCAATTACGGACTCAAAATACAACCTATTGACTGCATTGTATAACTGCGCTACAAATAAGAACAAAACAAGAACATGAAGCTGACTATTCCCTATTATCTGCATAAAGCTGGCGCTGGTTTTCCATCGCCTGCCACTGATTATATCGAAGAAGATATCGATCTAAACATGCATTTAATCAAAAATGTTCCTGCCACTTTCATCATTCGAGTGCAGGGAAAATCTATGGTTGATGTTGGGATTAATGATGGGGATTTATTAGTTGTCGACAAAAGTTTAAAACCAAAAAACTTTTCAACTGTTATTGCAAATGTTCATGACGAGCTTGTAGTTAAAACTTTAGTTCAAGAAAGAGATAAAAAATTTCTATCCTCGGGTTCTAAAGATTTTTCTAATAGAAT
>CABYFA010000008.1 GCA_902518155.1 uncultured Pelagibacteraceae bacterium | reverse complement strand
ATCTGCTTTTGCTGCCTCTTCCTTTTTAGCATCATCAGACCCTTCTTTTTTTCTATCTTTTTTTGGAATAGCTTTTTGAGGATTATTACCATTAGCAGGCATTGGCATTAACTCATTTTCACCTAAGATTCTTGCTACTCTTGTAGTCGGTTGTGCACCTTGGCCTAACCAATATTTAATTCTTTCAGCCTCTAATCCTATTCTCTCTTTTTTTTCTTTAGGTAATAGAGGATTAAAAAAACCAACTTTTTCTATGAAACGTCCATCTCTTGCAAAACGACTATCAGCTACAACAACTTTGTAAACTGGTCTTTTCTTTGTTCCACCTCTTGATAATCTAAGTTTTAACATTTACTCTCCTTTTTTATTTTAATTGATTAAATAATTCTGGTGGTATTCCTTTTTCAGACATACCTTTCAGATTTCCTTTAGACATCTTTCTCATCATTTCAGACATCATTTTAAATTGTTTTAACAATTTATTGATAGTGGCTGGATCAGTTCCAGAACCATTAGCAATTCTTTTTTTTCTAGAACCATCAATTATTTTTGGGTTCTCTCTTTCTTTTTTTGTCATCGATAAAATTATAGCCTCGTTCTTAGTGATAACACTCTCGTCAATACCCGCAGCATCCATTTGTGATTTAACTTTAGAAATACCTGGCATAAAAGACATAATTCCTTCTATTCCACCCATTTTTTTCATCTGTCTTAGTTGAGTTAAATAATCTTGCATTGAAAATTGTCCCTTTTTTAAATTCTCTTCTGTCTTTTTAATATTTTCTTCACCTAAATCTTGTGCTGCTTTTTCAACCAGAGATACAATATCTCCCATTCCAAGAATTCGGTTAGCAATCCTATCAGGATGAAACACCTCAAAATTTTCAATTTTTTCTCCTACCCCTAAAAACTTAATTGGAACCTCTGATACAAATTTCATACTTACCGCGGCCCCACCTCTGGCATCACCATCAGCTCTTGTTAAAATAATTCCTGATAAACCTACAGTATTTTTAAATTCTTTTGCAACTGATGCTGCTACTTGACCTGTTAAAGAATCTGCAACTAAAAAAGTTTCAGCGGGATTGATTATATTTTCAATCTGCTTTATTTCACTCATCATTTGAAGATCTATTTGTGTTCTGCCGGCTGTATCAAATAAGATAATGTCGGCACCATTTAAATTTGCGGCACTTATCGCTCTCTGACAAATATCTGCTGGTTGTTGACCCTCTATAATTGGTAAAGTTAAGATATCATTTTGCTCACCTAAAGATTTCAATTGTTCTTGTGCAGCTGGTCTATAAATATCTAAGCTGACCATCATTACCTTCTTTTTCTTTGTATTTTCTAAATATCTTGCAAGTTTTGCAGTAGTGGTAGTTTTACCTGAACCTTGTAGACCAACTAACATCATTGGTACGGGAGGAACGGCGTTTAAATTTACATCAATGTTTTTTTCACCTAATAAATTAACTAATTCGTCATAAACGATTTTTACAACCATATCACCAGGAGATGTAGATCTGATAATTTCTTGCCCTAAAGCTTTAGGTTTAACTTTTTCAATAAAATCTTTTGCGACCTCAAGTGATACATCGGCCTCTAGTAAGGCTTGTCTAATAGCTCTAAGGCCTTCATCAACTTGGCTCTCATCAAGCGAAGGGGCTTTTTTCAGAGAGGAAAAAACTTCCTCAAATTTATTTGTTAAATTTTCAAACATATTTATTTCACACAGCAGTAATCGCACTAGTGGGCGAACCCTCGCTGACTAGTGTCGATCTCTTTGTTTCCAAAGACACCGCAAATTTAACGTTTTTGCGGAAACTGCCACAAACTATAATAGAGGTTCAAAAAGTCAATAAATAAGTTAAATAACTATATATGGATATTAGGGCTTTTAAAATGGATGGATTAGGTAATGATTTTGTAATAATTGATAATCGACAAAAGATTACCAATTTGACTAAAGATCAAATCATAAAAATTTGTGATAGAAATTTTATTGGCTGTGATCAATTAATATTTATTGAATCTAGCAAATCAAGTGATGCAAATTTAAAATTTTTTAATTCTGATGGAGGAGAGTCTGGTGCGTGTGGAAATGGTACTAGATGTGTTGCAAAATTAATCTCCGAGGAGACAAAATCTGAAAACATCATTTTATCAACTTCAAATGGAAATTTAGAGTCAAAAATATTAGATAAAAACATTGTTACGACTGAAATTGGTAAAGCTAAATTACAATGGAACGAAATTCCTTTATCAGAAAAACTAGATACGAAAAATTTAAATATTAAGATTATTGATTCAAATAACAAGGAACATTCAGGTGGGACGGCAGTTAATGTTGGAAATCCACATATTGTTTTTTTTGTAAACGAAATTGAAAATTTTAATATTGAAAAAATTGGACCCGAAATTGAAAATCATAAAATTTTTCCAGAAAAATGTAATGTTACAATTGCTACAATAATTAGTAAAAATTTAATTAGAGTGAAGGTATGGGAGAGAGGAGCGGGGCTGACCAAAGCATGTGGGACAGCTGCATGTGCAACAGCATTTGCTGGTAAATTAAATGATCTTACTGAAAATAAAACAGACATAGAATTTCAAACAGGTAAATTATCAATTCTTATAGATGATAAAAATTCAATCCACATGAAAGGACCCGTTTCAGAAATAAAAGAAATTGAGTTCAAACTATAATGGGAATTTTTGATAAATTTAAGATAGGCTTTAAAAAAAGTGCATCTGCACTGACATCTGGACTAAAAGAAATAATTATAAAAAAAGAGATTGACGATAAAAATTTAAATAAAATTGAAGAATTTTTAATTGAGTCAGATGTAGGTGTCGAAGCTGCATCTGAGATCAAGGAAATCATTTCAAGTAAAAAAATCGATCCAAATAAAGATTTATCAACCGAGATAAATCTTATTTTAAAAGAATATATTATTAATCTAATGAAACCTTTAGAGAATAACTCTTTTTTCGAAAAAAAAGATAAACTCAATGCAACATTAATCTCAGGTGTGAATGGTGTAGGCAAAACAACAACTATTGGTAAAATAGGTAAAATTTTAAAAACTAATGGAAACAAAGTTATGTTTGCCGCTTCTGATACTTTTCGAGCAGCAGCTATTGAACAATTAGAAAACTGGGCAAATAAAATTGACGTTAAAATAACTAAATCATCTCAAGGTTCTGATCCAGCATCAGTCGCATATAAAGCAGTTGAAGAAGCAATCAAAAATAATTTTCACCAAGTATTAATCGATACTGCTGGAAGACTACAAAATAAAAAAAATTTAATGGAGGAATATAAAAAGATAGCCAATGTAACAAAAAAAATTGACCAGGATGCCCCTCACAACATTATTTTAGTTTTAGACGCAACATCGGGACAGAATGTAATTAATCAAGTGGAAGAATTTAACAAAATTATTCCATTAACTGGTTTAATCATGACCAAATTAGATGGAACTGCCAAAGGTGGTATTCTACTGGCGATAGCAAAAAAATATCAATTACCTATTATTGCTTTAGGCTTGGGCGAAAAAGAAGACGACTTACAATTATTTAATGCAGAAAAATTTGCTGAGGCTTTTACGCAGGTTAATTGATTAAATTACTCGAGATTAAAGGTTTATAAATACTACACTTATAATTATCTTTAAATTTATAATGCCCACAATCCTTAGAAAAAGACGAAATAATAAAATCAAATTTTCCTGTAGTGGGGTAAAGTTCAAGTTTCTTATTAAAAATATCATACTTAAAGTTTGCATTTAAACTTTTAACTGCACTAATCATCACCAGTGTTTTATCATCTTTTAAAAGATAATAAGCAAAGTCGTCTGGAAATACAGGAAAGTCATATTCCTCTAAATGAAACTTGGCTTGAGAGGGAAACCAATCATAAGAGATCAATGGTGAAGAAGACTTTGTTGAATAATTATAGATATAAAGATCTTTTGGATAATCATTTATATAATTACTTTCTTCACCTCTAGCTAAAATCGATTTCTCTCGCCCCTTAAAATATAGTGCAAATTTTTTGTTGTGAGAGTCCATATGATCTATGTGAAATAAATCGTCAGGATAAAATGAATTATCTTTCGAAAAAGCAAAGCTTTTTAAAGTTATGAGTAAAATTATAATAATAAAAACATTTTTCACTTTTTAAACTTAATCTTAAATCTTGAAAAATATTTGTTTAGAATATGGCTTAATTTAAATTAATCAAAAAAGAGTTTAGTGCTTTTACAAGACTCTCGTCATACTCCATCATATGATTGTCATATTTGGTAAAATACGAATATTTGGGTTCATTAGCTATCTCAAACATCTTTTTACCCATCTCAAAAGGAACAATTTGATCTTTTTCACCATGCATTATCAAAATTGGAGATTTAATATTTTTAATTTTGTTTTTATTTTCAAATTTATCTTTAAGTAAAAGACCAACGGGTATATATGGATAAAATTTTTTAGCCGCATCAATCATTGATGTGAATGGAGTTTCTAAAATAACACCTGCAAACTCTTTGTTCTGGGATAGATGTGTTGCAACCCCTGTTCCTAATGATTCTCCATAAATTACTATATTTTTTTCATCTACACCTTTTTTTACCAACCATTTAATTGCACTCTTACCATCCTCATATAATCCAGACTCTGATGGTTTGCCCTCGTTACCACTAAAACCTCTCCAAGCAATTATTAAAAAATTAACACTCATGTCTCTAAAATGATTTAATTTATGAATTCTATTTTCTAAAGATCCAGCATTTCCATGAAAAAATAGAATTGTTTTATTTTTTTTGATATCTTTTTCATGATACCAACCCAATAAATCTAATCCATCTTGGGTTGGGACTTTTACTTTTTCAATATAAACTGAGAGTTTGTCATCAAAATAATTATTTTCATCAGGATGATACATTAAGTTCCTTTGATAAAAATAAAGAAATACTAAGAGAAATAGGTAAACTAAAATTGTTAGTTGTAAAAATAATAACAAACTATTCCTAAACCTTTTTAACATTATTTTTCTTTGCTAAATATACGCCAAAAAATACCAGAATAGTCCCAATAATATGGTAATTTTCAAATTTTTCGTCAAATAAAAAGTATCCATAAATTGCACCGTAAACTGTAAAAACATAAAGCGTAAAGCCAGTTAAAGATGCACCTAATTTTTTTTGAGCTATAGTATAAAGTGTAAAGGCAATTATCCCTGGCGATATAGCAGCAAAAATCACCCATAAATAAAATTCTGTTACAAAAATAGTCTCTTTATAAAATAATTCCTCACCAACATAAAAGGGTAACAAACTTAAAGCACCAAAAAAGGAAATCATAGCAAATCTATCGAAAATTTTTAATTTTGATTTCCAATAAAATAAATAAATAGAATATAAAGCCCAACCAACTGCAGCAGCTAACATCCACAAATCACCAATTGTAAATCTAAGATTAATTAATAAATCAATATCACCTTTAATAATAATGACAAAAACACCAATCAAACAAGCAATTAAACCAATTACCTTTGTCAAATTTATTTTTTCTTGAAAAAAGAAATATGAAATTAAAATAATAAAAACTGGAGAGGATGTGTAAATTATCCCCATATTAGTTACAGTTGTTGTCTCACCAGCTAAAAAAGGGAAAGCACCACATACACCACATCCCATTGACCCTAAAAAAAATAATTTTTTATACTCCTTTTTAATTATATGAAAATTATTTTTTAAAGTTACATAAGTGAATGGTAATAAAATCAAAAAAACTACTGTCCAACGCCAAAATGCAAGTGAAATAGGTGGAACAAATTCAACACCACCTCTAGCAACAACTAAGTTACTAGCCATAAAGATTGGTTGAATAAATAGTAATGATAATGGGAATATATCTGTCTTAATATTTTTCAATTTAATTGATATTAATCTTTATCAAAAAAGGCTTCGTATATCATCATGATGATAGCTGCACCCATTAAAAGATAAACTGGAATAACATCCAAGAAGCCTATCATCATTGATCTCGTTAAAGTTGTTGCTAAACCAATTAAAAAGAAAACTGCAAAAGATAATCCTATGATTGTAGTAATTTTATTCATTTTATTCCTGACATTCATTTTCTAACCAATTAGCAACTCCTAGAAATCTATGATCATCATATTTATTGCCAATTAATTGAACACCTAATGGTAAATTATTTTCTCCTTCAAGTAAAGGTAACGAAATACATGGTGTGCCAAGATAAGACCAAACTTTATTAAATTCTGCTGTTCCTGTACTTTTTAAACCCTTTGGTGCAACACCTGGGCTAGCTGGTGACAAAACTCCATGATAATCTTCAAAAACTTCCTCGTAAGACTCATAGCCTCTTTTCATAAAATCAATTGCTTCTGCGTATTCTTTCGCGGAATGTTTATTGCCTTTAATAATTGCATCTTGCATATACTTAGACAATTTCTTTTTAAATTTTTTAAAATACACTGAAAAATTATTGGCTAAATCAGTCTCATGAATAATTTGGTGATACTTGTGAATATCCTTAAAATAAGAAGGTGTATCAAAAATCTCGATATTTTTTTTGAATGAATTAATAAAATATTCAAATGACTCTCTAGACTTTTTATCTATCAATTTCCAATGTTCAGTTTTATAAAAAATAAATTTAGGATCAAATAAAGGTCCTTTTTTTGTTTCAGATAAAATATTTTCTGTTGAGTAATGTATAGTTGCTGGATCAAATTTATCTTTTTTTATCAATACTTTTGCCAACATAGCCACATCCTCAACTTTTCGGCCAAAAATTCCTATATGATCTAGACTGTAAGAAGTTCTTAAAACACCATTTCTAGATATCAAACCATAACTAGGTTTATAACCCACAACGCCACAATAGGATGCTGGTCTAATAATGGATCCTCCAGTTTGTGATCCAATTGATGCAGGTGCCATAAACGAAGCCACTGAGGCAGCAGATCCGCTTGAAGAACCACCTGGTGTTCTTGTTTTATCATGTGGATTTGTGGTTGCAGGCGGTCCTAAATAAGCAAGTTCTGAGGTTGCTGTTTTACCCATTACAATCGCTCCGGATGCATGAAGCAGATCAATTATTTCAGCATTTTGTGAATATGATTTACCTTTTCTAATAACTGTTCCACATTCGGTTGGCATATCAACTGTCCCAATAATGTCTTTAACCGCAATAGGCACTCCATGAAGTGGACCAATTGGTTTACCAGATCTTCTATGATCGTCGGCCTCTGCAGCTTTTTCTAATAAAACTTTTTTGTCAAAATGGGCCCAAGCCTTTACATCTTTGTCAAATTTATTAATTCTTTCGATATACTTTTCACAAACATCAACAGAAGTGAGTTGGGCATCTTTAATCTTTGTAGCAAGTTCTTCAAGACTTAAAGAAAATATATCTGTCATTTAAAATTAGTTTGCAAATAATGTCTCTGGTAACCAAAGTGCTATACCTGGAAATAAATACATTAGAACCATAGCTAAAATCACAATACCTAAAAACGGCATTATTCCCCCAAAGATCTGCATCAATTCAACATTCTTTGATTGAACTCCCTTTAGATAGTAAGCAGACATTGCCATGGGGGGTGTCAAAAATGAGGTTTGTAAATTTAGAGCAATCAACATTGCAAAGAAATACGGATTTACTCCAAAAAATTCGACTAATGGTAAAAATATTGGTACAAAAATAATTAATATCTCCGTCCACTCCAATGGCCAACCTAATAAAAATATAATCAATTGTGTAATTACTAAAAATTGCCAAGGCTGTAAATTTAGAGATTTAAAGAAATGTTCGAAAACCTCGTGGCCTCCAAGATAAGAAAATACAGAAGCAAATGTCCACGATCCTATGAAAAGCCACATGATCATTGCAGTTGTTTTAGCTGTCAAAAAGACAGACTCTTTAAAATTTTTCCACTTAAGTGTTTTATAAAAATATGAAAGCACCAACGATCCAAATGCACCAACGGCTGCAGCTTCAGCAGGTGTTGCTATTCCAGCTAAAATTGTACCTAGAACTAAAATTATCAATGAAAATAAAGGTAAGAAGGAGACAAGAACCTCTTTAAGAATTACTGCAGTAGGAGGTATTTCCTCAGCTGCAGGTTTTGGCGCAATTGATGGATTTAACCAAGCTCTGAACACTGCGTATGCAATGTAAAGTCCTGCTAACATCAATCCTGGAAAAATAGCAGCTGCAAATAACCTAAGTGGTGATAGTTGAGCAATTACAGAGTAAACGATCAACATAATACTAGGTGGAATTAAAATTCCTAAACACCCACCTGAACAAATTATTCCAGATGCAAATTTTTTATCATAACCGGCTTTAATCATAGCAGGCCATGCTAGTAATCCCATTAAAGTAACAACTGCACCTATAATACCTGTTGCTGTTGAAAATAGGGCACAAGTAATCAGTGCTGCAACTGCCATTGATGCAGGAAGCTTATGAGATGCTAATCTAATTGCAAAAAATAGTTTTGCTACAATACCTGCTCTTTCAACTAAATATCCCATGAATAAAAAGAGCGGGACAGCAGTAAGGACATTATTATCCATAACAGTGTAGGTGTTTTGAACAAAAAGTTGGAATATCCTATTATCAAAAAGATGTTCCATCTTAGTTGGATCAAAGTAAGCATAATATCCAAAACCTAGTCCCATCGCCATTAAAGTAAAGGCAATCGGAAAACCTAATAGTACGGCAAATAAAAATATACCCATCATCATAATTGCCACTTCAGGATTTGTCAGACTAAATAACATCTTCTTTATTTCCTTCTTGTGAAGTTCTCATTAATACTTTTTCAGTTTCTTCGGCATCACGCTCTGTTCCTCTTTCTGGCCAACTACCAGTTTTAATACATATAATACATCTGAACACTTCACCTATTCCCTGAAGGGTTAACAGACTTCCAGATAAAGGTATTAAAGATTTCGCCATATAAATTTGAATTTGAGCTGGACTATTCCAACTTGTTTCTTTTATTTTCCAAGCTAGCGCAGCATACTCGTAACCATAAAAGGCTAATGCAATTACACCAGGGAAAAAGAAAATAAAATATAAAACTATATCTATCCAAGCTTGTACTCTTTGAGAAAATAATCTGTAAATGACGTCACCTCTTACATGTGCCTCGGTACACAAAGTATATGCACCAGCCATCATAAAAATTGCACCATACATTTGGAGGCTAAAATCGAAATTCCATAAAGTTGGTGCATTTAAAGCATATGCCATAAAAACTTCATAGCACGTTCCACCCATTAAAATTACAATACACCAGGAAAATGCTTTACCCATTGAGACGCTTAATCGGTCGGCAAATTTTATATAAGATCTCATCATAGATATAGACTCTTATTGAATTGTTTTGAATTAATCAAATAAAAAGGGGGCCGAGGCCCCCTCATTAAAATTTATGAAAAGTTAATTATAACTTAACTTTTGCTATTGGACCAAACTCATTTTCATACGCAAGTTTGTAATTCGGCTGATTCATCAGCAAGTATTTCATTACTCTCTTCGCATACGCTTTCTGAGAATCTACGATTTTCTTAAAGAAAGGATCTTTCTTATTGAAATCACCGATTACCTTATCCCAACCTTTTAATTGTTGAGCTAAGATTTCATCAGAAGTTTGGTAAACATTTACTTTATGCTCATTCATTAACTTAGCTAAGTCAGCTGAGTATCTTACTAAAGCTTTAAAGTAGTTATCACTATTTGCAGCATAAGCAGCATTTTTCAATATTGCTTGGTGTGCAGGTGATAAACTATTATATGTTTTTTTGTTAACTGGTATTTCAAACATCTCTTGAGATTGGTGGAAGCTTCCTAAGTGATAGTGCTTAGAAACATCCTGCATACCAAACTGAGAGTCTGAAGTAGGGTTGTTAAACTCAGCAGCTTCAATCAAACCAGTTTTCATCGCTGGCTGAATTTCACCACCTGGTAATTGTCTAACTACCATTCCCATTGCAGTTAAAACGTTAGTCGCTAAACCAACAGTTCTGTACTTCATACCTTTAACATCAGACACTTTAGTTACATTCTTTTTGAACCAACCAAAAGGCTGAGCTGGCATAGGCATATGGAAAAAACCAACATAATCGAAACCAACTTTTGCAAGTGTTTCGTCATATAATTTTCTTCCTCCACCATACTCCATCCATCCCATAACTTCTTGAGATGACATTCCGTATGAAGGACCAGTTCCAAATAATGATGCAGCAGGGTTTTTACCATACCAATATGCAGTCACCCAGTGACCCATATCTACTACACCGGAACTAACCGCTTGTCCGATTTCTGAAGTCTTTACAACTGCTCCAACTGGTTGAAGATCAATCTGAAGAGATCCTCCAGACATTTCTTTAACCATGTTACAATAGTCTCCAGCCATTTCGAAAAAGATGTTAGCTCCACTTGGCCATGCAGCTTGCATCTTTAAAGTTGTTGCTGCATTTGCCTTTACATATGGCATTGCAACAGCGGCTGCAGCTATAGCACCAGTCTTAGCAGCAGTTTTAAAGAACTTACGTCTTGAAGATGTTTTCACCTTCAATGATTTATTTTCTTTAGTCATTATTACTCCTATTAAAGTTAATTAACTTGATTAATTAAAACATAGAATCAGATTAGAGTCTTTCTAAAAAAAGGCGTAGATGTCGCAATAGTTGAATTAGATTCAATCCAGAGTAGAATTAATTTACTTTATTTTTACAATTTCCAGTTTTAAAAAACTCATCAATATTATCGATTGCTAAGTTTGCCATTGCAATTCTTGTATCCTTTGTTGCGCTTCCTAGATGTGGAAGAATAAATGCTGACTTAACTTTATTATAACCAGGATTTAAGTTTGGCTCATTTTTATAAACATCTAATCCAGCTGCATATATTTTTCTCCGGTTTAATGCATCAATTAAGGCTTCATCATCGACAATATCTCCTCTAGCGACATTAGTAATTACTGCTCCTTTAGGGAAATATTCAACTGTTTCTTTGTTAATCATGTTTTCTGTTTCTTTAGTAGCAGGACAACAAATTGACAGGACATCAGAAACTGAAAAAAGACTTTTAATATTATCATGATAAATCGCTCCCTGCTCTTTTTCATCACTTAACTTTGATCTATTGTGATAATGAATTATCATGCCTAACGACTTTGCAATCTTTGCAATTTTTTGTCCTATTCTTCCCATGCCTAGAATACCAAGTCTGGAGCCTGTCAATTGCTTACCTATTAAATAGTCCGCTGACCACTTCCACCCACCTTCTTGAGCAGATACTATTCCTTCAGAGGCTCTTCTGCATGCGCCTAAAATTAAAAGTATCCCAATTTCAGCTGTCGCATCAGATAAAACCTCAGGAGTATTGGTAACCGCAATGCCTCTTTTTTTTGCAGCATCTAAATCAATATTTCCAAATCCAACTGCAAAATTTGAAATAATTTTTATCGTGTCTGGCAATTTGTTGATTGTTTCTTTATCCATTTTATCTGTGAGAGAAGATAAAATTCCATCACATCCTTTACTCATTTCTATTACTTTTGACTGAGAATATAGCTCATCATTATTATTGAATATTGGATCAAAAGTTTTAGTGGCTTTATCCTCACTCTCCTTAATTAATTTTCTAGTGATTAGAATTTTTTTCATTAAAATATAGAATTAACTAATTTAGATCGAATATCTTGCCAGGATTCATTATATTATTTTGATCAATGCTCCTCTTAATCAATTTCATTAATGGAATGTTGTCAGCATGTTCTTTTAAAAGATATTCTTTTTTATGTAACCCAACTCCATGCTCTCCGGTGATCGTACCTTTCAATTCAAGCGCTTTGTTAATTAATAAATCGTTAAATTCTCTAATTTTTTTATATGTCTCTTTGTTTTCAGGGTCAAATGGCAAAAGCACATGAAAATTTCCATCTCCTAAATGACCTACCATCGGAGCTCTTAATCCAAATTTTTTTGCCTGTTCTTCTGCGTAATTTACACATTCAGTTATATTTGAAATTGGTAAACATACATCAGTCGAGTAAACTCTTCCATTATTTATCAATGCTTTAACAGAATAATAAACATCCCATCTCGCTTTCCAAAGCTTATTTCTCTCTTCTAAATCTTTTGCCCATTTAAAAGAACTTCCATTATTATCTTTCGATATTTCCTCAACAATTTTAATATTTTCATTATTAGAAGCCTCGGATCCATGAAATTCAAAAAATAAAGTTGGCACTGCTTCTATATCTTTCAATTTAGAGTAATTAATACTAATACCCATCTGATCTTTGTTTAGCATCTCAATTCTAGCGATAGGAACTCCATATTGAATGACTTGTTGAGCAGTTTGAACTGCATTTTCTAAAGTTGGGAAATGACAAACTGCAGACATAATGCTTTCTGGTATTGGCGATAATCTCAATTGAACTTCTGTAATTATTCCTAACGTTCCCTCTGAACCTATAAATAAATTGGTTAAATTATAACCTGCTGATGTTTTTTTAGTTCTGCTACCAGTATTTACAATATCTCCATTAGGCAAAACTACTGTGAGACCACTGATTACAGTTTTCATTGTTCCATATTTTACAGCCATTGTCCCTGAAGCTGATGTTGAGGCCATTCCTCCAATTGCTGCATTAGCACCAGGATCAATCGGGAAAAAAACTCCATCTTCTCTCAAATAATCATTTAATTGCTCTTTAGTTACACATGCCTGAACTCGACAATCAAAATCCTCAACATTTACGCTTAAAATTTTATTCATTTTTTCAAGACATATAGTTATGCCTTTTTCATTACCGACAACATTACCTTCTAAGGATGTTCCTGTTCCAAAAGGTACAACAGGAATTTTGTGCTCATTACATAAACGGAGCACTTTAGAGACCTCTTCATTTGTTTCAGGAAAAACTACAGCCTTAGACAAAACGGGATCATAAGTATCCTCACCTCTAGCATAATTTGCTCTTGTTGACTCTGAAGTAGAAAATCTTCCATTGAAAATTTTTTTAAATTCTGCTTGGACTTGTTCGTTCATTAAAAGAATATTAGTAAAAAATTTATCAAAAATACAGCTTATTTAGTAAGCATTTTCTTTATGTTTTCTAAAGCCTGTTGAATGTTATCTCTTGAAGCTGCAAAACTAAATCTTACGTAATCGTTACATGTTTTACCAAAAGCAGTTCCTGGTACTATTGCTACTCCAGCTTCATGCATTGCTTTTTTGCAAAATTCAGACCCATTCATTCCAGTACCAATAACTTTTGGGAATGCATAAAAAGCACCTCCAGGTAAACTACACTCTATTCCCGGTAGCTCATTTAACCCTTGATGAATTAAATTTCTTCTCAAAGTAAACTTATCTAACATATCGTTAATGGAGTCGTCGGGGCCATCTAATGCTGCAATACCAGCATATTGTGCAGCGGCATTAACACATGATACGCTATTAATTAATAATTTGTTCACGTGCTCAATAAGTTCTTTAGGCCAATAACTCCAACCTAATCTCCATCCTGTCATCGAATATGCTTTACTCCAACCCTCTAATACAATTAACCTATCTTTTAAATTTGGGTAATGGAAAAAAGAAGGCATTTCTTTGTAGTCAAAAATCTGTCTACTATAAATTTCATCACTTAAAATAGTGACATGAGGATGTTTTTCTAACTCCTTTGCAAAATAGTCAATTACAGGTTTTTCGACAAAACTTCCTGTAGGATTATTTGGATTTATTAAAATCAGTAATCTGGTTTTTTTAGTTATAAGTGATAAAATTTTATCTGGATCAAATTTAAGATCTTTATCCTCAGTTAAATCATAAGGGACGGGTGTTGAGCCTGTATAATTAATCATAGACTCATATATTGGAAATGCAGGTGTAGGATGGATTATTTCTACCCCCGGTTCTCCGTAACATTGTATCGCGTAACTCATTGTAGGTTTACCACCTGGCATGATTAAAATTCTTTCAGGATCTATCTCAGCTTTATAACGCTTCTTAATCCATCTTGTTACAGCTTGTCGACACTCGGGTATTCCATTTGACATAACGTATCCGTGGTGACCGTCATCCAAAGCTTTTTTTGCCGCTTCTACAACATGTTTAGGCGTTTTAAAATCTGGTTGCCCTAGACCTAAATGGATCATCGGCTTACCTTGGGCCTCTAATTTCTTTGCCTCTGCTAATACCGAAAAAGCAGATTCTGTTCCCAATCTATCTAAACTCTTTGCTAATTCCATAACTTTTATATTTTATTAGAAGTTCTATAAATTAATTTTGAACTATTCAACTCTTTTAGGTTCTTACATCCCATTAAAACCATATTTCTATTGATTTCCTCGTGCATATTTTTAAGTAAATGCTCAACACCTTGTTGTCCCCCTGCGGCTAAAGAGAACAAAAACATTTTACCAAAACTACAGGCTTTTGCACCTGCAGCGATTGCTTTTAACACATGAGTTCCTCTTCTAACTCCTCCGTCTAATATGATTTCCAATTTATCTCCAACTGCATCTGAGATTGCTTTGACTTGATCGAAAGGTGATCTCGATCCATCAAGTTGTCTTCCACCATGATTTGAAATCATGATTGCCGTACAACCAATGTCTATTGCTCTTTTCGCATCTTCAACAGACATAACACCTTTAAGTGCGAAGGGTCCATTCCATTTCTTCACACAGTATTCTGCATCCTTCCAATTCATTGCTGGATCGTATTGTTCATTAATGTACTCAATAACTGATTTTGCAATATTAGTGCCCTTATCTGTTTTTGTAGCCACATTTGCTAATTTAAATTTCCCATGTGTAAGATAATTAAATACCCAACTAGGATGAAGAGCAAAACTCATTAAACTTTGTAAAGTTAACTTTGGAGGGGTTGTAAAACCTGTTCTATGATCTCTTTCTCTGTTACCTGCTACTAAAGTATCTACAGTTAAACACATTCCATCAAATCCTGATCTTCTACAACGATCAATTAAATCATCAGTGATTGATTGATCTTTGTGAACATAAAGTTGAAATAACTTTGGTCCACCTGAAATATTTGAAATTTCTTCTATAGTGTTATTTGCCATCGTAGACATACTATAAAATGTTCCAAACTTATCAGCTGCTCTAGCTGATGCTTTGTCACCGTCATGATGATAAAGTCTTTGCATGGCACATGGTGATAAAAAGAGTGGCATATCAATTTTTTTTCCGAAAATAGTTGTTGAGAGATCTGGTTTTCCGACACTTGCTAAAATATTAGGAACTAAATCGCATTCATCAAAAGATTTTGTATTTCTTTTAAGTGTTATTTCATCATCTGCACCACCATCAATATAGTGAAATATTGGTGAAGGTAATTTTTTTTTTGCTAGTTTTCTAAAATCGTCGAAATTATAACAATTTTGTAAATTCACTATTTTCTAAATCTAAGATTATTTCTATTAAGATCTGAAATTTTTGTACATCCCATGAGTTTCATATCTCTTACTAACTCAGATTTATACAACTCAAGAGCTCTTTCGACGCCTGGTTGGCCTGCTGCTGCAAGCGCATAAAGATAAAGTCTTCCACCAGAACATGCTTTTGCACCAAGAGATAATGCTTTAAGCATATGTGTTCCTCTATGAATTCCTCCTTCACATATAACATCAAGTTTATCTCCAACTGCATCAACTATTTCTGCGAGCTGATCAAATGGTGATCTCGATCCATCAAGTTGTCTGCCACCATGATTTGAAACCATTATACCTGTACATCCAATATCAACTGCTTTTTTAGCATCTTCTACACTCATTATTCCTTTAAGTGCAAAATGACCTCCCCATTGAGAACAAAGTTTTTCAGCATCTTTCCAATTCATAGATTGATCTAACATTGTTGAAAAATAATTTCCTATGGAAGAGTTTGTACTTGTACCTTCTTTTACAAAGTCTTGGAGGTGAGGTAATTCAAATTTACCTTTTGTTAAATAATTAATTCCCCACATTGGTTTAGTCGCAAAACTAAATAAGCTTGATAGTGTCAATTTTGGTGGAGAAGTAAAACCAGTTCTTAAATCTCTTTCACGATTTCCTCCTGTAATGGTATCAACTGTTAGAGCCATTACATCAAAATTAGCAGCTTTAGCTCGCTCTAAACAAGAGTCATTTAAACCTCTGTCTTTGTGAAAATAAAACTGAAACATTTTGGGTGTATCAATCAAAGAGGATATTTCCTCTACGCTAACAGTTGCTAATGCAGAAACACCAAACATTGTATTAAATTTTTTAGCTGCTTTTCCAACTGCTCTTTCACCATCATAATGAAAAAGTCTTTGTAATGCTGTTGGTGAAAGATAAAATGGTAAATCCAATTTTTTACCAAAAATTGTTGTGGACAAATCTACATTCTCAACACCTCTTAAAACATTTGGAACTAAATCTACATCGTCAAAGGCACTTGTATTTCTAGCATATGTAATTTCATCGTCAGCTGCACCATCAATATAATGAAAAATAGGCGATGGAAGCTTTAGCTTAGCAAGTTTTCTAAAATCACCAAAATTGTGACAATCTTTCAATCTCATTATCATAGAATGTTTGTTTAAAAGGTTTTGAGAAAATTAAACATATAACTATTTGCCCCAGGATTTTTATCTCCCAAACTTGCATTGGATAAATGATTATATGATAAGCCTAATTGGCTATTTTGGAATAAATCTAAAGAAATCTGAATTTCGCTTTTAAATTCTAATAAATGTCCAAGATCTTTGCCCTCTCCCTGACTATAAAGTCCCGGGGTAAAACTTGGTATAATATTTAAGGCTCCTAAGGAATATTGTGCTTGCACACCAGTATACAGGTAAGCTGCACTATCAGCAGTAAACATAAATCCTGTTATTGGAGAAAGATTACCAAGAAAAGTGTCTCTGTTTAAATCAGTATTCTGATGTTGAAACCCAATTAAAGCAGATCTCTTTCCATTATCACTAAAGTCAAACATTCCTGAATAAATATTAAACTTTGTATTATCATTACTTACTTTAGTATCTTCTGCAATAATTGAAGAAGAAATTAAAAAAGACAATATTACCAAGTAACAAATTTTTAGATAATTCATAATTTTTTTTTATTTAATATAACTTTCTTGAGTATTATTGCACCACCAAATACAAACATCAATATAGGTAATAACCAAAGAAAATAGGTATTTTTACTGAATCCTGGATCATAAAGAATCCAATCTCCATATTTATTTTTAAGATAAGCATATATTTGTTTTTCATCTAAGCCTTCATTTAATTTTTTTTCTACTAAAATTTTTAAACTATTAGCAAATTCAGAGTCTGAATCGTAAACTGATTGTCCTTGACAAATTAAACATCTTAAATTTTTTGTTATTTCAATTTCTAAGTTTTTAGCTTTTAAGTCAGAAGAAAAACAATGAATCAAAAAAATCACTGAAAATAAAAATTTTAAAATATTCATTGTGTTAATTCTTTTATCTCAAAAAGTAATTTTTCATTCAATGGACCAATAATTTTTTTAATAATTAGATTATCTTTAATTAGAAAGGTTTCGGGTACTCCATATGCACCCCATTCAATTGCTATTGTGCCATCATTATCTAAAAAAATTAAATCGTATGGATTATCTAAATTTATCAAAAAATTTTTTGCATTATCAAAATTATCTTTATAATTTTGTCCAATAATTTTAATATTATTTTTTTTACTTAAATCCATTAGATACTTATGTTCCTCTTTGCAAGGAACACACCACGAAGCCCAAATGTTTAATAAATAATAATCACTTCCTATAAAAATCTGATCTGAATTTATTTTGTCTTTAGAGAAAAACTCTTTTGTTTCAAAATGTGGAATTTTAATCTCTGATTTTGTTTCAGGTGTATAAATATTTGTATTTTGTAAACCTTTGTAAAAAACAAAGAAAATTATCAAGAATGTAAAAATTAAAAATAAAGCAAAAATTTTAGTTCTCATATTTTTTTCTAATTAAAGATAAACATCCACTAAAGCACAATAGAATTGTAGAAATCCAAATCCAAATCATGAATGGCTTTACTTGATAACGAATGTTAAAATAATCATGATTTTGGACATAATTCATTGTCATAAATTTATCAGTGAATATATTAGTTTTGATATCAGCTTCACTAGTAACAATATTTGGTTGATTATATATTCTTAATTCAGGTTGCATGACTTCAATTAATCCACTTTGATCCTCCACAATAAACTTTCCTCTAATTGCTTTAAAATTTTGTTTATTTTCTTGCTCAATGCTCTTAAAATTAATCTTCAAATTTTGAGCTTGGTAAGTTTCATTAATTTTTAAATTTGTAATAACTTCAGATGAAAAAATATTATTAAATAAAATACTAAGTATTAAAATGCTAAAACTAAAATGAGCAGTAATTTGTGACAGATTTCTATATTTTTTATGAAAAAAATCTCTAAGAGTTATAAAAAATAAATAAAAAGCTGCTGTAATTAGAATAGTATTGTAAAGAAAATTAATATCTAAATTTCTAATTATCAATACTGATAAAATTAAAGAAATAACAAAAAATAAAATTAAATTGATTTTGTCTTCAATATCCGACTTAATCCACTTTAATTTAGGACCTATTGCCATAGCTAACATAAATGGAATTAACAATGGTAGGATCAATTTGTTAAAAAATGGTGGACCTACAGATATTTTTTGAGATGAAATTACCTCTAAAAATATTGGATAAATTGTTCCAATTAAAACAACTGATAAAAAATACATCATAAACCAATTATTAACTAAAATTGATGTTTCCTTACTTAATAAGTAGAAAGATTTGGAATTGTTGTTTTCACTTCTATGAAAAATTAAAAATATAAAAAAAGATAAGAATATCAAAATAAATAAAAATATTAGAATATACAAACCTCTCTCTGGATCATTAGCAAATGTATGAACAGAATTTAAAATACCTGATCGAACCAAAAAAGTACCACACATACTTAGGGTAAAAGTTGCAATAGATAACACAACAACCCACGAGGTAAGAATTAGCTTTTTTTCTAAAACTAGTACACAATGTAATAAGGTTGTTAGTGCAAACCACGGCATTAAAGATACATTTTCAACAGGATCCCAAAACCAAAAACCTCCCCATCCTAACTCATAGTAAGCCCAAATAGATCCAAGTAAAATTCCTAAAGTTAAAAAAATCCATGAAACTAATACCCATTTTTTAATGTGTGATGCCCACATTTTTGTAATATTATTTGAACAAACTGCTGCTAGTGCTGAGGAAAAAATTATAGAAGTTCCAACGTAGCCTAGATATAAAATTGGCGGGTGAATTGCTAATGCAGGGTCTTGCAATATGGGATTTAAACCTAATCCCTCTTTTGGAACTGGAAAAACATGATTAAAAGGATTGGAGGTTTGTATAAGAAAAATAAAAAAACCGATTATAATTATCTGTTGGAATAATAAAGTTAAAATTTTATATTGTTTTGGTTGATTTTTTGACCTCAGTAAAAAAAGAAATATAAATAATGTTAAAACTAACAACCATAATAATAGACTACCCTCATGATTGCCCCAGGTCCCAGAGATTTTATAGAAAAGCGGCTTAGTTGTATGGGAGTGATTAAAAACTGTCTCGTTACTAAAGTCTGAGTTAACAAACGATAAAATTAAGCCTGAGAAGCTAATTATTACAAATAAAAGCTGTAAGAATGCTAACGATATTACTTTAGTATCTAACTTATGAGTATCATTAAAATTTTTAATCGAAAAAAATATAACTAAAATTGAAACACCAACACCAAAAATTAAAGAATAATATCCAATTAAACTCGACAATTTATTTCTCCTCTAAAGCAGCCTTTACTTCAGGAGGCATATAATTTTCATCATGTTTAGCTAAAATTTTCGTTGCTGAAAAAAAATTCTCATCTTTTAAAAATCCCTCTGCAACAACACCCTTGCCCTCTTCAAAAAGGTTAGGTATTAATCCTGAGTAAACAACATTAATTTCACTTTTAAAGTCTGTAATAACAAAACTTAATTCTTTATTTACAATAGAAATTGAGTCAGTTTTTACCATTCCTCCAATTCTAATTTTTTTTTGCTGCATTTCAGATAAAGTTTTTATCTCAGATGGAGATTTAAAATATACAACATTTTCTTCTAATGATTTTAGAATGAGGAATATCGTTAAACTTAATGTAACAGCAATTAAGAATATAAAAAAAAATCTTAGTTTAACTTTACGACCATACATGGTTTAAAAGTTAAATAGTTGAAGTGTTGGATAGAATCTCTCTATTAATTCTTTGTAGTCTAGCAGAGGCAGCTCTCTCAGAGTTTAGGTTTCCAAATTTAACAATAAACTTATTTTTTTCTTTTTCATATTGATTTTTGATTACCAGATACAATGACATAAAACTTAAAAAAGTAAAAGCAAATGAACCCCAAACATAAATTCCATATCCATTCATATAAAAAATTTCATTTATCATAATCTGTCTAACCCCTTATTTTTAATTTTTATCAGTTCTGTATTATATTTCATTAAAAAAATTAGTAATGAGAATAGGGCAAATGCCGCAGTCATAATCAGTAAAGGAACGAGCATCGAAGAATGAATAGTAGATTTTGATAATATATTAATTGATGCAGGCTGATGAAGTGTGTTCCACCAATCTACAGAATATTTAGTTATAGGAACATTTATTATTCCTATAATTGTAATAATTGAAGTTACTTTAAAAACTTGTTCTTTATCTTCGTAAATTCTCCAAGCAATTAAATACATCAAATAAAAAAATGCCAGTATTAACATAGAAGTAATTCTGGCATCCCACGCCCACCATGTTCCCCACGTGGGCTTTCCCCAAATAGAACCAGTTACAAGTGCAATTACATTAAAAACAAATCCTGACGGCGCCAAACTCTTTGAAATTAAAAAGAAATTTTTAATCTTAAATATATAGCCAACGATAGAAAGAATGGTAATAGTAGAAAAGATACCTAGTGAGATCCATGCAGCTGGAACATGAACATACATTATTCTTACAGAGTGACTTTGTTTATAATCTTCTGGTGAGAGAATCAGAGCCTCAGTCAAACCTATAGAGACTACCAAAAAGAATAGTAATAAAACGTATTTTGGTGCTTTAGAAGTTATAGAAAAAATTCTATTAGGTTCTAGTAATTGAAACATAAAATTTTATTTTTAAAATTAGTATTAGGGATATTTAGTACGAAATAATTATCTGATCAAGAATGTAGAGGGAGATAATAACGAAGGGTAAAATTTAACACTCTTGATCAGAATTAATTAAACTTAACAATGCCCTGTGACAAAGATTTGAGCTAAATGTGTTTAAAAAGTGAAATTACTTAATTTGACGGCTTAAAATAGCTTGAACCTTTTTTACCAGAGAAAATTTCCTCAATTAATGGATGTTTTATTGGCTCATCAGAGTCATCAGTCAATAAATTTTGCTCTGACACGTAGGCTTCATAAGTTATTTCATCATTTTCAGCTAACAGATGATAGAATGGTTGATCTTTTCTTGGTCTAACATTCTTAGGGATAGATTGATACCATTCTTCAGAATTATTAAACTCAAAATCTACATCATAAATCACACCTCTAAACTCAAAATGTTTGTGTTTTACAATATCGCCTATTGAAAATTTAGCTTTTTGAATTGCCATTAAGATTAGTATGGGTATTTACAAATAAAAATCAATAAGAAAAATTTATAGTTTTTGTGAAAATATTATTTATGTTAATATTCTTCCAGTGAATAAATCTTTTTTAAAGTTTCTTACTGATTTTGGACCTTTAGTAATTTTTTTTTACTACTATTACGACAGTGGAAAAGATTTAAGAGTAGCCATTCCACCATTTATAATTGCGACAATTATAGCATTAGCGATTGTTTGGTTTTTAGAAAAAAAAATACCCAAAGTTCCTTTGTTGAGCGGAATATTAATTACTTTTTTTGGTGGCCTTACAATTTATTTTGATAATCCAGTTTTTATTTACATCAAGCCAACAATCATTAATATTTTATTTGGTCTGGCTTTAATATTTGGAAGATATTTTACAAATGAACCTGTGTTAAAAAAATTAATGGGAAAATCAATACCACTTACAAACGAAGGTTGGGAATTGTTAAGTAAAAGATGGATATACTTTTTCTTTGGACTTGCTATTTTAAATGAATTAGTTTGGAGAACACAATCTGAGGAATTTTGGGTCAACTTTAAAGTTTGGGGTTTACTTCCAATAACTTTCATTTTTACAGCCTTTCAAATCGGTTTAATAAATAAATATAAAACTCATGAGGAATAATTTAAGACTGGTTGTTAATAATCTTGATAAAAAAAGATTTAATGAAAATCATTTTTTTGAAAAAAATGAGCTTAAAATAATATTAGATTTATATGCAAAAATGGTTTCAGAGGGTTCTTGGAAAGATTACGGTCTTAATATTTCAAGCAAACAGGTAGGATTTAGTGTTTTTAAAAATGCAGCTGAAAATGCTATTTATAAAATTTGCAAAAACTTTAAGCCAAAAAATAAAAATTTAAAATATTTAATTACCGATACTGATGGTAAAATACTAAAGAATTCTTCAGAACTTAATCTATTGTTAAAAAATACTAATTGGAAAAAACTTTAAAGTAAAATTATCTTCTTTGACCGAAAAGTCTAAGGAGCATAATAAACAAGTTAATGAAATCTAAGTAAAGAGTTAGAGCACCCATTACCGCTTTTTTACCCATTAACTCACCAGTATCGCTAGCTGAGTACATGTTTTTTATTTTTTGAGTATCATAAGCAGTAAGGCCAACAAAAATTAAAACTCCTAAAATTGAAATCACGAAATACATCATTGAAGATTTCAGAAAAATATTAACTAATGATGCAATAATAATTCCTATTAATCCCATCATCAAAAATGATCCAAACTTAGTTAAATCTCTCTTAGTTGTGTAACCATAAATGCTCATAGTACCAAAAGTTGCAGAACAAATAAAAAATACTCTTGTTACACTCAAACCTGTGTAAACTAGTAAAATTGAAGAAAGTGATAACCCCATTAAAGCAGCAAAAATCCAAAAAGTTGTCTGAGCTTTTGATGCACTCATTTTATTAATCCCAAAACTCATATAAAACACAACACCCAAAGGAGCTAGCATTACTATCCACTTAAGTCCTGATAAATAAATGGCATTTCCAACCTCGGTTAAAGCTACAATAGAACCACTTGCATCAGTAACGACTGACATCTTAAATGTTATTAAAGCTATAATTCCTGTAAGCAATATTCCAGTCGCCATGTAGTTATAAACTTTTAACATGTAGGCTCTTAAGCCCTCATCAGTTACAGCTGTGGTTTCACGTGCTGCTGCTCTCGCTCTTGCTAGAATGCCTTTTTTGTCTGTTGCCATAATTTCTATAAATATATAGTCTTTTACTAAATATTCAAGATACCTTAAAAGATTAATAAAAAATTATACTTCAAAAATCACTATGAATTATAAAAAATTAGGCAATACAGATCTAGATGTGAGTACAATTTGTCTCGGTACTATGACCTGGGGCGAACAAAATTCTCAAGATGAGGGATTTCAGCAAATGGATTATGCTTTAGATCATGGTGTAAACTTTTGGGACACTGCAGAAATCTATTCCATACCGATGAGAGAAAAAACATATGGGGAAACAGAGAGAATAATCGGTAACTGGTTTCAAAAAACTAAAAAAAGAGACAAGGTTGTTATAGCAACAAAAGTTTGTGGTAATACTTCAAACAAATATATCAGGGGTGGTGGTTATAATTTTGGAAAAAAAAAAATTTCTGAAGCTTTAGAGGAAAGTCTCAAAAGATTGAAAACAGACTATATCGATCTCTATCAACTTCATTGGCCAGAGAGAAATACAAATTTTTTTGGGAAACATGGTTATGAACACGACGAAAACGATAATGAATGGACACCGTTTGAGGAAATACTTGAAAGTTTAAAAAAATTTATTGAACAAGGTAAAATTAGATACATTGGTCTATCTAATGAAACTGCATGGGGTTTATCAAAATTCCTTGAAATATCAAAATTAAAAGATTTACCAAAAATGATGTCAGTGCAAAATCCATACAATTTACTTAATAGAACTTATGAAGTTGGACTTGCAGAAATTTCTGTTAGGGAGAAAAGTGGTTTGTTAGCCTACTCGCCTTTAGCATTCGGATATTTAACAGGAAAATATAGAAATAATAAATTACCAGAAAAATCAAGAATGAAACTATTTAAAGATTTCACAAGATATAAAAATGAAAATGGTCAAAAAGCTATTGAAGAGTATTATAAGTTATCGCAAAAATTCAATATTGATTTTACTCAAATGTCATTGAAGTTTTGTGAAATTCAGCCTTTTATGACAAGTGTGATAATAGGTGCAACGACAATCGAACAGTTGAAAACAAATATAGAAAGTGTAAATGTAAGATTAACAAGCGAAATTTTAAATGAGATTAATAAAATTCAAAAAATGTTCCCAAACCCATGTCCATGATTAAAAAGATTTTATTCATATTTATACTGTTTACTTTTTTATTCACATCAAAATCTTTTGGAGAAGATCTAAAAAAAATTGGTAAATATAAAGACTGGGAAACAATGGTTTTAGCGGAAGCATCTGGTAAAGTATGTTTCGCTCAGTCTTCTCCAATTCTGCAATCTCCTAAAACAAATAAAAGAGATGCTAGATTATTTGTAACATTTAGACCTGGTGAAAAAATTGCAAATGAAATCAGTACTACTGCTGGTTATGAATTTAATAAAAATAATACTGTATTAGCAACCTCTGGAAATAACAAATTTAAATTTGATATTAAGCAACAAGGTTTTGCATGGATGACTAGTAATAAAAAAGAAAAGATTATGGTCAAGATTATGAAAAAAGGTTCAAGAATAATGGTAACTGGATACAATGAAAAAGGCTCTCAAACAATCGATCATTATTCATTATTGGGATTCACTAAAGCATATAACACTGCAAAAAAAGCTTGTAGCTAGTTAATGAAATCAAAAAAAAGAATTGTATTAGCTTACTCAGGCGGTTTGGACACATCTATTATTCTTAAATGGCTTCAAGAAAATTATGATGCAGAAGTAATTTGTTACACCGCAGATATCGGACAAGAAATAAATAGAAAAAAAATTTTTTCCAATGCAAGAAAATTTGGTGTCACAAAAATAATTATAAATGATTTAAAAGATATTTTTGTTAAAGACTATGTATTTCCAATGATCCGTGGTCATGCAATTTATGAGGGTGTTTATCTATTAGGAACCTCAATCGCCAGACCTCTGATAGCAAAGGATCAAATTAAGGTCGCAAAAAAATTCAAAGCATATGCAGTATCTCATGGGGCTACTGGAAAAGGAAACGACCAAATAAGATTTGAGCTTGGTTATCATTATTTTGGTCGCAAAATAAAAATTATTGCACCATGGAGAATATGGAATTTAAAATCTCGATCAGATTTAATTAATTATGCGAAGAAACGCAATATTTCTATCCCAAAAGACAAAAAAGGTGCATCTCCTTTTTCAGTAGATGATAATTTATTTCATACATCAACTGAAGGTAAGTTGTTAGAAAATCCAAAAAATTCCGCACCAGAATTTATTTTTCAAAGAACTATTTCTCCAGAAAAAGCTCCTAACAAAGCTACTCATATAACAATTAATTTTAAAAATGGTGACCCAATTGGTCTTAATGGAAAAAAATTTGGACCAGCAAAATTATTATTAAAACTTAATCAATTGGCGGGAAAAAATGGGATAGGAAGAGTTGATCTTGTTGAAAATAGATTCCTAGGCATCAAGTCTAGAGGAGTTTATGAAACTCCAGGAGGTACATTGTTAATCCATGCACATAGAGCAATTGAGTCAGTTACGCTTGATAAAGAAACAATGCACAAAAAAGATGCAATAATGCCAAGGTACGCAGAATTGATTTATAATGGATATTGGTTTTCAAAAGAAAGGTTTAAACTTCAAAAAATTGTGGATTTGAAAAAAAATAAAATAAATGGGTCTGTTAAACTAAAACTTTATAAAGGCAATGTTACAATTCAATCAAGAATGACAAAAAGCAATGCTTACTCAATGAAAAAAGTTTCTTTTGAGGAAAATAAATCATTTATTAAATCAAATGTTGAGAAATTTATAAATTTTCATAAAAAAAAGTTAAGAAACTAGCTAATTATTTGATGACAAATTGGGGATTGTTTATTTTTGAAAAAAACTTAATTTAAATTTATGGAATCGTTTAAAAATTGGATGAAAGATACAGCAAACATTTTGTTCGATGATAGCAAAAATGATCTTAGATCATTGCCTAAAACTGTAAGATTGCAAATTTTATTAGTGTTAAGTTTTATTTGGACTACAGTTTTTAGTTTGTACGTATTCTCATATACAACTTTTGTATTTGGGTGGACTGGACTTTTTTTAGCTCACATTGGATTGATATTTGCGGTATATTTGACATTTAAACATTTTCATAGAGCTGAGGAAAATTCTGCAAGCGTTTTTAAAACAAAAAATTTTGACCCATTTAAAATAATGGTGCTCGTTTTTGTAATTGTTTTTATATTCGTGTTTTCAAAAGGAATTGAAGTGTTGACGAGTCCAAATCCATATTCTTATTCAATTCCGTATGATGGTTCCTCAAAATCAGTATTTGAAAAATGGTTACCATTTAGTAAAGACAAATAATGGAAAAGATTGCTAAAAACCTACAACTTCTTCTAATGTGTATCATTCTGGTAAGCACTGTAATTGCAGTTGGAATAGAGATTTATAAAATGTTTGAAAATCGATCAGTAACCTTAGCTGATTTGCTGCTAATGTTTCTTTACTTAGAAGTGCTAGCGATGGTAAGAGTTTTTTGGAACCAGCAATCTATAAGTATTACATTACCACTACTTATAGCTATTACAGCATTAGCACGATTTATTATTTTACAAGGAAAAGAAATGGATCCAAGTGCGTTAGTATATGAGGCGGTAGCAATAGTTTTAATTGCAGGTGCTATTGTAATCTTGAGGTTAAGACATAGCGATAAGTTAGGTCTAAAGAAAAAAAAATCAAAATAATTAAAAATGAATTTTGAAGCTTCAAGGGCTAAGGCCTTAGATAAACTAAATAATTTTGTTGAAAACAATCTCTCAGAATATTCAAAACTTAGAAACTTTGATTACGGACCTGATAACAGGTCTAATATTTCTTGTTTATCTCCATATATTACTCACGGTATTATTAATGAAAAAGAAGTTATCAAAAAATCTCTTGATAAATTTTCATTTGCAAAAAATGAAAAATTTATTCAAGAAGTATTGTGGCGTACATATTGGAAAGGTTGGTTAGAATTAAGACCCAGTGTTTGGACAGATTTTTTAATTGAATTAAAAAAGATTAAAGGAGATTTTCAAAACAATCAAAATTATAAAAACGCGATTGAGGGAAAAACAAATGTTGAGTGCTTTAACTATTGGGTCAACGAACTCAAAGAAAATAATTATTTGCATAATCATACTAGAATGTGGTTTGCAAGTATTTGGATTTTTACACTAAATTTGCCATGGCAATTAGGTGCGGAATTTTTTATGCAACATCTTTATGATGGAGACGCTGCATCAAACACTCTTGGGTGGAGATGGGTTGCAGGTGTTCAAACACAAGGAAAACATTATTTAGCAAGTGAGTGGAATATCAAAAAATTTACAAATAATAGATTTAGCAATATTAAATTAAATGAAAACGCTCCACCCAAGATTTCTGAAAAAAAATACTCAATTTTAAAACACGATTTTACTAATCCTGAAAATATTGATCAAAATAATTTGATAATATTCGAGAATAACCTTTGTTTTGAAACAAGTGATTTTCAAAATAATAAGTTTAAAAAATTTTATATAATTTCGAATAAAAATGAAAATAGATGCATCAAGCTAAGTGAAAAAGTTCTTAAATTTAAGTCATCACTTATTCAAGACCAGGAACAAAGATTTAAAAATCAATCTATTGATTGTGAAGTTATAGATATTAGCGAAATTAAAAAAATAGAAAAAGCAGTGGGGTTGTATCCAACTATTGGAGAAAATTTAGATTATTTGAATTCAAATACTTTTAAGATCAATTTCCTTTATAGGAAACTTGATCAAAACTCTTGGCAATATTGTAGTAAAGGTTTCTTTAACTTTAAAAATTATATTCCAAAAATTATTTCAACACTTAACTAAAACCATCTAAACATTCCAATAATTCCAGCTGTAGCATAAAAGAATTGTAAAAATAATATTCCTCTATGACCGCCCCGATAAGCCCAAATTCCAATTAGAATTGCAGATATTAGTAGTAAACAAAACCCAAAAAACTCTATACCAATATTCATAGCTACAAATAATGAGTACAATATTGCAGTGATAACACCTGCCCACTCAAAAATTTTATTATTCATATTTATTTATCTCGCGAGTCTTATAAAAATATCACCCATTCCAGCATCTAAATTTTCTAAAGGTGTATTATTTCTCAACTCACAATATCTACCCGTCACTTGATGACTTTTAACAAAGTCTATCTCATCTTTCGCACAATTTTTTCCATTGTGCAATAAACCTATTACTATTCGATCGTTAAGACTATACACTTCTGATTTGTTGATTTTTTCACCATTACAAAAATAATCTTTATTTACTCTATTGGGAAAATCTTTTTTAGAACAAGGATTTTTTATTGTTAAAACATAGAATTCTTTAAAACCATCCTCAAATTTATGTTTCATCTTTTGGGTTTCAGAATACTTCATAAGATCACACGAACATGGAACACAACACCTATAATAGTTTCCACAAATTTTTTTATTCGTTTTACTTTCTTTTATAAATAAGAATTCTAAGTCGCTATTTGGGTCAATTAAAGACCCAGAAACTGCACAATATAATTTGTTAAATTCAACAAAGTCTTTGTAAGTAATTTTTTTATCTATGATGTATTTAAAAAATTTTGGTCCCGCGGCATTTCTATTTTTATCAGGGAATATTCTAGACCAATCAGTAATAAGCTCTTTGTGATAATTTTTTTCTCCAGCAAACGACTTAAGCTGAAATGATATTAAAAATACAATTAAAAATATATTAAATGTTTTTTTCATTTCTGCCTTATAGTAATTGTTTGGTTTAGTCTCTTTATATCAATCATTTCTTTACTTCCATTAGTCCATTTAATTTCCACTTTAAAATTTTTTTCTTTTTTTCTAATTCCATAATGTGCCACAGGTTCCATTTGGCATAAGTAACCGGATCCTGCATCAATTGTTTTTGAATGTTTTCTTTGATTGGTTATTAAGGTAACAGTGGCTCCTCTTGCTGGCGCACCATATTGATTTAATGGTTTAATCCTTAAGTATTTACTCCCTTTATTTACTTTTGCTTTATACAAAGTTAATGTTTGTGCTTTACTTTCACCACGAGAAACTAATAATTCTAAAATTCCATCATTATCTATATCCGCGACTGCAGCCCCAGTTCCATATCCATTAGCTTCGAGTCCTACCTTAAAATTTATCTGCTCAAATTTTCCATTATCTTTAATACGAAATAACTTATTTGGTTCTGCTATATTGTTCATGAAAACTTCATCAAAACCATCGTTATCAAAATCTGCAGAAATGATTGTTCTTATTCTAGAAGGTTCATCAAAATCTTTATTTCCAATATCTTTAAATTCATTATTATTCAAAACCCAAGCTCTGTGATATCCAAGCCAATTACCACTTAAAATATCCAATCTACCTCGGTAATATATGTCTGATAAAGCTGTCCCTCTTCCATTTTGGATTGCATCATCTACTCTATAATCAAATGCTACATCTTCAAAATTTCCATTATTATTTTTATAAAGAAAATTTGCTCCTCTCTCATTAGCTGCAAAAATATCCACTCTTTCTGTCAATATATGTCCAGACACAACTGCTCTTCCACCGGTTATATTATCAAGATTTAAATTCTTAGCTTTATCTTTGATAAGTTCATTTTCAATCTCATAAAACCTTGTTGGTCCTCCGTAGTTTGCAACATAAATTCCATATTCACCATCTCCCTTTCTATCTACACAAACAACAGATCTTCCTGCTGTTAAATTTAGATTTTCTTTATTTTTTTCTAATTCAAATAAATCAAAATAATTATTATCTTTTATATCCAATAATCTGTCTGAATATTTTTTAAGTCCACTATATGTATCGGTATTTAAAAAGTAGATTTCTTCAAAGCCATCTTTATCAATATCACATGCAGCAACTCCAATGGTTTTTTTTGAAATATCTGAAAAAATTTTTTGTTGGTTTATATTTTTTAATTTTCCATCCTGATAAGATAACGCTAAATTTGGAAAACCAAAACCTGTAACTAAAAACTCATTATTTCCATCCATATTAAAATCTGTCACTGAAATACCATAGCTCAGTCTTTTTTCATTATTCTCAACAATTTTTGAAAGATCCTCAAAAAATTCTGCGCGAACATTATTTGTAAAAATTAAGAATAAAAATAAAATTAAATATTTATTAAAATTTTTTATTTTTTTGATGAACATTTTTTTGAACAATACTTAACTTTTTCCCAATTAAGTTTCCATTTTTTTCTCCATTTAAATGGCCTTTGACATATTGGACAAACCTTAATTGGTAAATTTTCTTTTTTCACTAAATTGTATTTGCTTTAATGAATTTATCTGCAGCTGACAAAATCAATTTTTTTCTATCAGTTTTCATTTTATCGAAAATTCTCACCATCATTGATAGCCTTGGATTTTTTAAAAAAAACTTTCTATTTCGATCTATAAATCTCCAATAAAGACCATCCATTATATTGCACCAATCACCCCTTTTAAAATCCATCATCTTCATAAAATAACTTGATCCACAAATGTATGGTTTAGTTGCAAATATTCCACCATCACTAAACAATCCCATTCCATAAACATTTGGAACCATCACCCAATCTGAGGAGTCCACAAACATTTCCATAAACCACTTGTAAACAATTGTGGGTTTGATCTCACAAAGATTCATTATGTTTGATAAAATCATGAGTCTTTCAATATGGTGAGACCATCCATGATTTAATGCATTCTTAATTGCATAATCCAATGGTGGTAATCCGGTGCTTCCGTCATACCAGGATTTTTTCATTTTACGATTATGTTTGAAAAAATTTCCAGTATCCATTTCATTAGAATAACTTTGATAAATTCCTCTAATAAATTCTCTCCAACCAATTACTTGGCGAACGTAACCCTCTAAAGAATTTAGTCTTATTTTTTTACTCTTATGAAAATCTAAAATTTTTTTAATTATAAATTCTGGAGTGATGAGACCTAAATTTACATAAGGGCTTAGTGCACTATGAAATAAAATATTATCTTTTTGATCAACTGCATCCTCATAATCACCAAATAAATTGGATTTTTCTTTAATAAAAAAATTTAAAAGCTTCAAAACATCATTATGTTCTGTAGCAAACCAGAAATTTTTAGTACTCCCAGGATGATCCTTAAATAGCTTTTCAACAATAGGTTTTAGCTTTTTAGTATGAGAAGTTTCATTAATTTTTGGAAATTTTGGAATTGAAATATTTTTTGGTAATTTTTTTCTATTATCTTCATCAAAACTCCACTTACCTCCAGTAGGATTCCCATCAGCACCTATTAATATTCCAGATTTTTTTCTGACATCTTTGTAGAAAGTTGCCATAAATGGTTTTTTGGATTTAGATAAATATTTTTTAAAATCTTCTCTAGAATTTAAAAACATTGGTGTCTGGATAATATTCCATTTTATTTTTTCTTTATTAGTAAATTGATTTATTTTTTTTTCAAAAAACTTATCTTCAACTTCAAAACTGGATATTTCCTTAATTTTTTTTGAGCCAATTATTTTTTTAAGCTTTTTGAAATAACTATCTTTGAATTCTTTATCCTCTATTTTAGAGTATTCAATTTTAAATTTATCTTTTTTAAGTACATCTGCGTGGGATCGCATTGATGATAAGAATAGAAGAATTTTTTGTTTATGATGTTTTTCATAAGTACATAACTCGTAATCTTCAGCCATGAAAAAAAGGTGGTCTTTTTTGAAGCGGTCTAAGTATTTTGATGGAAATAATTGATTGCCCAGTATAAAAAATAACTTCATAGTTAAATATAACTAATTAAATTTTTTATGTCAGAAAAATATCTTATTTTTGGTGCGACAGGTTCAATCGGATCGAGCTTGGCTGAACAATTAGTAAATTCTGGAAATAGCGTACATTTAGTAGGTAGAGATGAAAAAGAGGTCAAAAATATTTCAGAGAGATTAGGTTGTCCTTTTACAATCGCAGATGTTTTGGAAGAGAGATTTATAGAAAAAGTTAAAAATGATATTTCAGATGTAAAAGGTGTTGCTTATTGTGTTGGTTCAATTGATTTAAAACCTGTGAGAATGGTAACAGAACAAGATTTTGTAAAATGTATGAAATTAAATCTTTATTCTGCAGTTGAAGTTGTTAAAGGATATCAAGAGAGTTTGAAAAAAAATAAAGGTTCAATAGTTTTATTTTCAACCGTTGCTGCTCAAAGGGGATTTACCAATCACGCAATTATTGCATCAACAAAAGCAGCTGTTGAAGGTTTAACAGTTTCACTTGCTGCTGAATTTGCTCCAAACATAAGAGTGAATTGTATTGCGCCAAGCTTAACCAATTCAAAAATTGCTGAGCCCATGTTAAAAAATAAAGCCCTAGCGGATGGAATTGCAAAGGCCCATCCTTTAAAAAGATTGGGGGAAGGTAAAGACTCTGCCTCTTTAGCTAGATTTTTAATCACTGAAGATAGCTCCTGGATAACAGGTCAAATTATTGCAGTAGATGGTGGAAGATCTAAACTATCATAAGGTGAAAAAACTTTTTTTTGTAATTATATTTTTTACATTTTTTTCAACTAATTTATTTGCTCAAGATTTAAAATTTAAAAAATTAGTTACTCTTAACGACCCATGGGGTTCGTCTTTTTTAAATAATCAAGAACTAATTATTACTGAAAAAAGTGGAAAAATTAAGATCATAGATATACTCCAAAAAAAAGCTTTTCAAGTTGATCATAACCTAAATTTTTTAGAACATGGACAAGGCGGACTTTTGGATATCTTATATAAAGATAATTTTATTTATATCTCATATTCTGAAAACAGAGGTAATGGGAAAACAAGTACCTCTATTGCTAAAGCTATTTTTGATAAAAAAAAATTAAATTTCAGAAATATTTTTCAAGCTGAACCTCCTATTGATTCTGGTTATCATTTTGGTTCAAGGTTGGCGATCAAAGATAATCACTTATATGCCTCTGCCGGTGAAAGAGGTAAAGGCATGATTGCACAAGACCCCTCAAAACATCCTGGGAGTATTATAAGAATTAAACTTGATGGAAGTATTCCAAAAGACAATCCTAAATTTGTAGATAAGCCAGATTGGCTACCTGAAATTTATCAAATTGGTATAAGAAATCCTCAAGGTCTAACTTTATCATCATACGATGGCAAAATTTATATGAGTAATCATGGTGCCAAAGGTGGCGATTGGTTTGGTGAAGTAAAAAAAGGTGAAAATTATGGTTGGAAAATATTAGGCTGGGGAGGAAAAAATTATTCTGGTTTTCCTATTGGTCCAAAGTGGAAACCTGGCTTTACAAAAGCAATCCAATATTGGGTGCCTTCAATTGCAACAAGTGCAATTACAATTTATGAAGGAAACGAATTTAATGAATGGAATGGTCATGCTTTAATTACATCATTAAAAGATCAATCCTTAAGAAAACTAATCTTCAATGATTTGTCCAACATAAAAGAGGATATAATTTTTAAAGATGAGATCGGACGAATTAGAGATATCCAGGTTCACCCAAAAAATGGAAAAATTTACTTTTTGGCGAGTGATAACCTTTGGCTGATGGAGAAGGCTAAATAGATCTAAGTGATTATTGATTTCTTATAAGAGGATAAACCTTTGGATTTAAATATTTGATATTAGTAAATAATATTAACACCAACGTTACTAAACCAATTGATAAACCAAGATAAATCAAAACTTTAAGATCAAACTTCCAGAATAATTCAAATATATTTTCAATAATAAATTTTGAACCAACTACAGCAAACAAAACTGAAATCATTATTACAGATATAAAAATAATCATAAATTCAATTAGCGAAGAAAAAATGATCTCTTTTCTTGAAAAACCTAAAATTTTAAAAACCAAATTTTGATATTCTCTTACTTTTCCTTGGACCATTATTGCACTTGATATTACAATTAAACCAATGACGATAGTGACTGTTAAAATTACAATAACTGCTATGAAAACTTTATTTAGAACATTAGTTACTTTATTTAAATAATCAGCAATTTTAATCATTGATAAACTAGGGAAAATTTCAAGCATTTTTGTTTCATCAAATTTATTTAAATTATAGAACTTTGTGGTTGCTAAATATTCGTGAGGAATATTTTTTGCAAAGTCAGGGTTAAAAAGCATTGCAAAATTTATATTTAGATCTCTATAATCAACTTGTCTAAAGTTGACTATTTCACCATCAATTTCTCTACCATAGATATTTAAAGTAAATATATCTCCTAATTTAATATTAAAATCTTTTGCAACCTTAGCGTCTAATGATATCTGAAGTTGATTTGGTTTATACAAATCCCACCACTTACCATCAATAATTAGATTATCCTCAGGAACTTCTTTCGTCCAAGATGATCTCCGTTCACTGCCAATAACCCAATAACTATCATTTTCAGGTGTAATATATGTGTTTGGATTTATACCATTAATTTTTACTATTCCTGAAGAAACCATTGGCACAATTTCAATATTTGCACCAGGATCCATTGATAAAATTCTTTGTTCAAACTTTTCACGCTCTCCATTTTGAATGCCCACAAAAAAATAATCAGGAGCGATGTCAGGTATTGATTTTGCTATCTCTCTTTTAAAATTAGTTCCAACTAATGCCAAAGTCAAAAGTAATGTAACACCAAGGCCTAAAGACATAATTGTAATAGGTGTAATACTTTTTGATTGTGTAATATTTTTAATAGATACTTTCAAAGTAGTGCTCGAATTAAATTTAAACTTTTTTAGAGAAAATATAATTAACTTTGAAAATAGAAAAAAGATAATCAAACAAATAAAAAATGCCCCAAAATACCCAAGACTATAAACAAGATTTTCTGATCTATAAGTAAATATTAAAATCAAAATCGATAACGTTATAATACTCATGCCAATTAGTTTTTTTGAATAATAAAATTGTAAGTTTTGGAATACATTTCTAAATAGACTTGAAGCCTTGACTTGATCGATAGAACTAATTGTAGGAATCGAAAAAATTATCAAAACTAATAAACCTATTAAAAATATTTTTAAAAAATTAAAAAAAGAAAAAAATAAATTTATCTTAAGTCCAAAGCTACTCGACAAATATTTGTCTGCTAATGGCACAATTAATAAACTACTTAAATATGCTGAAATAGTGATTATAAATAATAATATTACCAATTGAAGATAATAAAGTTTTTTAATATTACCGGAATAGAAACCTAAGGCCTTTCTTACTGCTATAGACAAGTTATTTTGATTTATAAAAGACAAAAGAGTATTAGCAATACCAATACCAGCAATAAGCATCGCACTTATTGAGACGAGGGATAAAAATTGTGAAAAGTTACCAATTACTCTTTTTAATCCACTTGCTGCATTTTCTGGATATCTAATTTTTACCTTTTGATCATCTTTAAAAATACTTTCGATTTTTTTTATTATTATTTCTGGATTATCATTAGTATTAAATTTTACTTTATATTCATAATTTAAAAAATTTCCTATTCCGTTAAGTTTTAAAATATCTAAAGTTTGTTTACCTGTTAAAACCCAATCTCCAAAAGTCACAAATCCACTTACATCTGGAACAGATCTTACCTTACCAATAACAAGAAATTCTTGATCTTGAATTTTTACAATTTCATTTGTTTTGATATTTAAGGTTTTTGATAAACTCTCATTAATTAAAATTGTATAAGGTTCAGTTTGCATCCTTTCATAAGCATCAGCAGGTTCATAAGTTACTTCACCATATAAAGGATACTTTTGGTCAACTGTTTTTATTCTAGTAAATAAAGATTTATTTTTCTCTCGATTTGTTGTTGAAAGCATTGTGCTGAATTCAACCATCTCTGATATAGTTGTAAACTCTTCAACTTTATTTAATAAATCTATATTTCCTTGATTTCTGTTATAATCAATTTCTAAGTCTCCACCTAAAAGCTCTTTAGCATTTTCTTTGAGTTCCTTTTTTAAACTATCCTCAATAGTAAATATTGCACTTAATATAAAAAGACTGATGAACAGAGTGATGATTATACTAGAGATTTTTTTATAGTTCCTTTTTAAATCTCGCAGAGCATATATTAAGATAAATTTGTATTGACAAAAATTATTTAATTTTTCCATCTTTAATTTTAATTTTTCTGCTTGCGCGGTTAGCAAGTTTTGGGTCGTGTGTTACCATAATTAATGAGGAACCCTCCTCTTTAACATACCTAAATAAAATTTTAGAAATCATATCGGAATTTTCTGTATCTAAATTTCCTGTAGGTTCATCAGCTAAAATTAGCTCTGGCTTCATAGCAATAGCTCTTGCGATAGCGACACGCTGCTGTTCTCCTCCAGATAACTGACTGGGTAAATTATTTAGTCGATGTTTTAAGCCAAATCTGTCTAAAAGAGATTTTGCTTCTTTTTCAGGATTTTGAAATTTATTCAATTCAAGAATTAAGGTTACATTCTCTAGGGCCGTATAATTTGGGATTAGATAAAAAGACTGAAAAATTATACCAATATTTTTTTTTCTGATTTTTGATACTTCATCCTCACTTAATTTTGTAATTTCGTAGTCTTGAAAGTATATCTTGCCTGAAGTTGGACGCTCTAAACCACCAATTAACATGATTAAACTGGTTTTTCCTGAACCACTTTCACCAACTATTGAAATAGTTTCTTTTTTTTTTGTGGTCAAATTTATATCTTTTAAAACACTAATATTGTCTTTACCAGTTTGGTATTTAAGATTTATCTTTTTTAATTTAAGAAGAGTACTCATGAGCAAAAGTTTTATTATTAAAATAATTATTATCTGTCTACTAACCATTAATGCATATGCAATCGAAAAGATTGTATTATTTGGTGATAGTTTGATGGCTGGTTATGGTTTGTCTGATGACAATAGTTTATCAGTCGTTTTAGAGGAGAATTTAGAAGCAAAGGGTTATAATGTTGAGATTGTTGATGGCAGTGTTTCTGGTAGTACATCGTCAGGGGGATTAAATAGAGCTGATTGGACTTTGAGTGAGCCAGATATAGATCTAATAATTTTATGCTTAGGGGCTAATGACATGTTAAGAGGCATCCAGCCAAAAGAAACAAAAGGCAATTTAGAAAAAATTATAAAAATTGCTCAAGATAAAAATATTGAAATTATCCTAGCTGGGATGATTGCTCCAACCTCGCATGGTTTTTCTTATAAAAAAAAATTTGACAAAATTTTTCCTGATCTAGCCAAAAAATATAAAATAGAGCTTATTCCTTTTTTACTTGAGGGAGTGGCCATGAAGCCCGAGTTTAATCTAAGTGATGGTATACATCCAAATGAACAGGGCACCATAATAATGAGTAGAACTTTAGAGGAGACAATTATAAAAACTTACAATAAAAAAAATTAGTTTTAGTGGAAAAAAAACCTTATCACCATTTACCAGACGGTACTTTTAGAAATCCTGAGGGTTCACCAAAACCAGATCCTAATGTTAAATGGTCCTTCAAAATTTTTAATAGGGAAAAAAAAAAGCTTGATATGACAGTTCCCGAAGAACATGTTATTGAAAAAGAGAAAGTTTTAACAGACTTAAAAAAATTTCAAGAAGACGATTATGTAGCATGGATTGGCCATGCAACATTTTTAATTAAGCTTGGTGAAACAACAATTATTACAGATCCAGTATTTTCAAAAAATGCTGGGCCGCTAATTTTTGGACCTAAGAGATTTACCGAACCAGCACTAAAATTAAACGAAATTCCACAAACAGATATTTTTTTACTCACCCATAATCATTATGATCATCAAGATATGATGACGATCCGGAGATTTCCTTTTAAAAATTCTAAAGTTTTACTTCCATTAAAACTTGGTAAATATTTTACCAGAAATGGTTATAGCAATGTGAATGAAATGGACTGGTATGATAAGATTGAAATAAATAAAAATTTAAAAATTACTTTTTTACCTGCTGTGCATTGGTCAAAAAGAAGTCTAACAGATACTAATAAAACTTTATGGGGAAATTTTTTGATCGAATATAAAGATATAAAGTTATTATTTGGTTGTGACACTGGAGTAGGAAATATTTATAAAGATATAGGTAATAAGTATGGTCCAATTGATCTTACATTTATAAATATTGGTGCCTATAATTTTTATCCAATAATGCCTTATAAAGATAAGTCGGTTTATCACACAAATCCAGAAGAAGCTTTAGAGGTTGCAAAAAATTTAAAGAGTAAAAAAGTGATTGGAATGCATTGGGGCACGTTTGTTTTATCCCTAGAACCAATCATGGAGCCACCTGTAAGATTTAAAGCTGGAGCGGAAAAATATGGATTTAAAAAAGAAGATGCAATTATTTATAAAATAGGTGAATTTGGATCTTTAAAAAAATTACTTAATTATAATTAATTATCTAAAATTTTCTTTTTAGCTTTTTTAAATTCTTCTTCTGTTAAAACACCATCTTTAAGGAGTTGATTTAATTTATTCAATTCATCTGTTAACTTATCATTATTATCAGATAAGTTGTCTTCATGGTCCTGGTCTTCTAAACTCTCATTGGATTTATTTTCTCTTTTGGCCTCAAAACCTTTCATGATAGCTGTTCCACCCAAGTAAAGGACAAACGCTAAAATTGGTATCGCTAATCCAAAAAAAATTATTTTTTCCACAATTTAATCCTCATCATCTTCTCTCCAATTCTTTTCATACATTAACCAAGCAGCATAAATTACTGAAAATGTTCCAACTATCATACCATAATCAAATCCAGTTTGTTTATCATATAAATACCAACCTAATTGTGTCGCGCCAATTGGTGGAACTGTAAGTATTAGCATTAGAAGTGCAATTCTATAGGGGTATTTAGGTTTTTTCATAACCAATCTTATCAAAAAAAATTTGTTGAATTCAATATTATGCTTGCGATCTTTTGAAACAGTCAATCGTATTTTTTAGCAAGCAAGCGATTGTCATTGGACCAACTCCACCAGGAACAGGTGTGAGTGCTTTGGCATTTTTTGAAACTTCATCAAATGCAACATCACCAACTATACCTTTTTCAGTTTTATTAATTCCAACGTCGATTACAATAGTATCTTTTTTAACCCAATCACCTTTAACTAACTCAGGAATACCAACCGCTGCAATAATAATATCAGCTTCTAAACACTCTGCTTTTAAATCTTTTGTTCTAGAGTGTGTTATAGTAACAGTGCAATTTTCCTTTAGTAAAAGTTGAGTCATTGGTTTACCATTTAAGTTAGATCGACCAACGACAACTGCTTTTTTACCATTTAAGTTAGGTTCTATTTTTTTAATTAACAAATAACATCCTAATGGTGTGCATGGAACGGAACTCTCATAACCTGATGAAAGATTTCCAACATTCATTGGATGAAATCCATCAACATCTTTTGATGGGTCAATCGCTTCAATAATTTTTTGTTTATCAATATGTTTTGGTAACGGTAATTGAACTAAAATACCTGACACAGAGTTATCTTTATTTAATTCATCTATCTTCTCTAAAATAACTTTTTCTTCAACACTATCTGGATATTTAATCACATCAGATTTAAGTCCAACTTCGTTAGCAGATTTTTCTTTGTTTCGAACGTAAATCTGACTAGGGGTTAAGTCTCCAATCAAAATTACTGTTAACCCTGGAACTTTATTATACTTAATTTTAAGATCAGATACTTCTTTTTTAAGCTGTTCCCTTAATAGTGCTGCTTCTTTTTTTCCATCAATTAAAATCATAAATCCTAGAATATCATTGGTGCGATGTAGAGCTTCATACACATTTCTATAAACCAAATCAATAGCAGTAAAATAATTGGTGAAATGTCTAGGGCTCCCAAATTTGGTAAAAATCGTCTTATTCTTCTTAGAAATGGTTCTGTTAATCTGTAAGTAAAATCTAAAACTGCATAAACAAATCTATTTTGAGTATTCAATACATTAAAAGCAATTAACCAGCTGATGATAACATTGGCAATCACTACATACGAATAAAGTTTTAATAATTGTAAAACTAAATAAAAGATAGCAATCATTTTTTTTCAATATAAATCGAAGAACTCGGAAATGCGAAAGAGGCCTTATTGTTTTCAACAATTTGTTTTATTGCAATTGCAAGTTTTTCTTTTACTGAAAGCCATTCGTTCCAACTATCTGATTTTGTAAAACAACGCACATACATGTCTATAGAACTGTCTGAGAACTTATCGACCCTAACTGCAATTCCTATATTAGTATCAAAATCATCACTTTTTTTTATATGATCTTCAATTTGATCTCTAATATTTTTTAATTGATCAACTGAGGTGTCATATTGGAGAGTAATAATCCAACTAATTAACCAGTTTGAAGTTTCACTTACATTTACTACAGCATTTTCTGCAAATTGAAAATTTGGAATTATTGCTAATGATTTATCAAATTTTCTGATTGTTGTTGATCGAAAACCAATTTTTTCAACAATACCCTCAATTATTCCATCAACAGAAATCCAATCACCGATTTTAAATCTTTTTTCAACTAATACCAAAATCCCAGAAATTAAATTTTTAAACAAATCTTGAGCACCCAATGCAACTGCTACTCCGAACAAACCTAAACCAGCAATAATTGGTCCAATCTTTATCCCCCATAATTCTAAGACTGCCGCAAGTCCCAATATAAATATTAAAATCTTTAAAGATTTAATAATCCATCCAATGAGTTCTCTTGTTAACAATTTATCAAGACCACTTAAGATATATGAGACTGGCTCTATAATTTGATGAATAACCCAAAAAATTAATATGGTTATTAGAGTTCTATTTATAGTATCAACAATTTCTCTACCTTCCATAGAAAACGTCATGTAATAACTTGCTATAAAAAAACCTAAAACAATTGGTAAAAATCTTGCTGGACCAACTAAAGAATTTACAAAAGTATCATCCAATTTGTTTGTTGTTCTTTTTGAAATTATTTCTAACTTTTTGATTACAAGTTTACTAATTAGACCTCTAAAAATTAAAAAAATTAAAAAAATTCCTAAACCAATTAATATTTGAAAAATATCAACACCTAAAATACCTTTGTTCCATACCGATAGAAATATTTCAGAAAAATTATTAAACAATTCCATAATTAAATTTTATATAACAAAAACTCTTCTTCTCCAGGATTAAAAAGAAATATTTTTTTCCATTTAATTTCATTCAATATAGATGAAGTTTTCTCCCCAATACACGATAAATTAGTATTCATCCATAAGCTTTCAAATTGATGATTTTTGACAAAACTCAAAAAACTTTGAGCACTATTCTGTGAATATATATAAACCATATCAGGCATGTTCAATTTCAAATCTTTTACAAAACTTTCATTGAATTTTTGATTATGTTTTACTCTATAATTAATCACTCTTTTTATTCCGTAGCCCTCTTTCATGAGTTGTTGATCCAAATCAACAGATATAATTTCACCGCTGAAATAGAGTAACTTTTTACTTTTTGTCTCGTAAGTTTGTAAAATTAACTCTTTTAAATTAGAAACATTACCCTCTGCAGCTATTGTGTTTTGAAATCCTAAAGATCTAGCCTTTTTTTCAGTAAAATTACCAACACAAAAACATTTGATATTTTTGTCTATGTTATTTTGATCTAAATATTTCACAGCATTAGCGCTAGTAAAAATAATTCCTCCGTATTCAGAAAATTTAATTTCCTCATAATTGACCTTTTCAATATTAATCAGTGGGATGTGCGAAACTTGATGACCTAATGACTTAAACTTTAAAATCATTTCTGAACAATCTTCCAGTGGTCTTGTTAATAAAATATGCATATTATTTTTTATAAGAATTATTTGATTGCATTTTTAAATTCTGCCCAATTTGTTTACCTATCTCTTCAAATTTATCAACCTGGCCAGATTTCTTTTCATAAAATCTTTGAGAGCCATCTATTGAAAAAAGCTCTGCCTCAACTACAATTGTATCACTTTCTATTTTTGAATAAACGCCTATTGCTGTTTCACAATCTCCCTCTAAAACTTTAAGAACATTTCTCTCAGCATGAGCTCTTTTATAGGTTTCTTCATGATTTACTTTTTTTAAAATTGAAATAATTTCTTTATCTGCTTCACGACATTGGAGTGCAATTATTCCTTGTCCAGCACTTGGTATAATTTCTTGTGCTGAGAAAATTTCAACTATTTCATTTTCAAGATTTAAATTTTTAATCCCTGCATAAGACAAAATTATTGCATCATAATTTCCATCTCTTAGTTTTTTAATTCTAGTATCCACATTACCTCTTATTATTTTGCATGTTAGATCAGATCTTAATTTTTTAATTTGAAATTCCCTTCTAAATGAAGATGTTCCTATAATTGATTTCAGCTTAAGATCATTTAATTTTTTCTTATCATTTGTTATCAAAATTTCTCTTGGATCATTTCTCTCTAAAAAACAGTCTGTTATGAGTCCGCTAGTTTCTGTTGCTGGCATGTCTTTTAATGCATGTACTGCAATGTCGATACTTTTATTCTCTAACTCTTTTTCAATTTCAGTTGAAAACAATCCTTTGCCACCTATATCTGACAACCTAGTATCTTTAACTTGATCACCTTTTGTTGAAATAGATTTAATTTCAATATCATTTGTATCTAAAGTAGTTTTTTTAATAATTTGTTCTTTAGCTTTTTGAGCATACAACAATGCTAATTTACTACCCCTTGAACCTATGATAATTTTTTTAGTCATAAATAAATTTATTTCTTTCTTGTATTGGAAATGTACAATTATTAAAAACTATTTGTATGATTAAAAAACCCTTAATTCTTGGAATTGAAACTAGTTGTGATGAAACAGCTGCCTCAGTTATAACTGAGAATGACCAAGGGAAACCTATAATTTTATCAAACATTGTCTCTAGCCAAACTGATGTCCACAAAGAATTTGGAGGTGTAGTTCCAGAATTAGCGGCCAGATCACATATCGAAAAAATAGATTTAATCGTGAAGAAAGCTTTGGATGATAGTGGAATAAAAATCAAAGATATTGATGCAGTAGCTTCGACTGCAGGTCCTGGTCTAATAGTTTGTTTGTCAGTGGGCTTAAGCTTTGGGAAAGCTTTTGCCTCTTCAATAAACAAGCCTTTTATAGCTGTAAATCATTTAGAAGGACATGCATTAAGTCCAAAATTAGTTTCAAACTTAAATTATCCTTACCTCTTGCTATTAATTTCGGGTGGTCATTCACAATATTTAAATGTTCAAGGTCTTGGAAAATATAAAAGACTAGGAACAACTATTGACGATGCACTAGGTGAAGCTTTCGACAAAACTGCAAAACTTTTAGGAATAGAATTTCCTGGAGGACCCCAAATCGAGCTTTGGGCAGAAAAAGGTGATCCAAATTCTTATGATCTACCGAAACCTATTATTAATAAGGGTGGTTGTAATTTGTCATTTGCCGGTCTCAAAACTGCAATCCTGAAGATAAGTAAAACCATTAAAACAGAGCAAGAAAAATTTAATTTGGCAGCTTCTTTTCAAAAAACAATTGAAGAAATATTGAAAAAAAAAACCAAAATAGCTTTTAATGAATTTGAAAAACAAAATGATATGCAAGATAAAACTTTTGTTGTTGCGGGTGGTGTAGCAGCAAATAAAAAAATAAGATCTATGTTGATAAATTTGTGTAAAGAGAATAATTATCAAAGTGTTTTTCCACCAATTGAAATATGCGGGGACAATGCTGCAATGATAGCAATGGTAGGTTTGGAAAAGTATAAATTAAAGCTATTTAATAAACTAGATCATCCAGCAAAACCAAGATGGCCCTTAGATGAAAATGCATTATTTTTAAAAGGTGCTGGGGTTAAACTTTAATGCAATATTGGTTACTTAAGTCAGAACCTGACGTTTGGTCAATTGATCAACAAAAAAAAGCTGGTATTAAAGGTGCTCCTTGGGATGGAGTAAGAAATTATCAAGCTGCCAAAAATTTAAAATCAATGAGAGAAGGAGATCAGTGTTTTTTCTATCATTCGAACATAGGAAAGGAAATTGTTGGTATTGTTGAAGTTATCAAAGAAGCATACTTAGACAAAACAGATAAATCTGGTCGATTTGTTGCTGTTACAGTAAAGTTTTTAAAAAAATTAAATAAGTCAGTAAGTCTTGAGGATATTAAGAAAAACAAGCAATTAAGCCATTTATCACTTATTAAACAAAGCAGACTATCAGTAATGCCAATAGATTCTAAAAGCTGGAAAATTTTAAATAACATGGGTAAGATTTAGAAATAATATTTATGCCTAAAAAAAAGAAAAAATCTAAATCAAGAAAAAAAACCTCAAAAAGCAAGAAGGTTAAAAAAAGAAAAAAAATTTTTAAAAGAAAAAAAAAGATTAGAAGTAAGATTAAAAAAGTTAAAATTAATAACGAAAGCTCAACTCAAGAACTAATTTTTAAACCAAAACCAGAGTGGGTGAAAAGTGGTTTAATTAATAAATCTCAATATCAGAATAAATATACTGACTCTATTAAGAACAATAATGCTTTTTGGAAAAAAGAAGGAAAAAGAATTACATGGATAAAACCATATAAAAAAATTAAAGATGTGAAGTATAGTAAAGATGAAGTTAAAATAAAATGGTTTGAAGATGGAACTTTAAATGCCTCTGCTAATTGTATTGATCGACATTTAAAAGATAAAAAAGATAAAACAGCTATAATTTGGGTAGGTGATAATCCTAAGGATACTCAAAAAATTTCTTATAAACAACTTCATCAAAAAGTTTCAAAAGCAGCTAATGGTCTAAAAAAATTAGGGATACAAAAAGGAGACAGAGTAACAATATATTTAACGATGATACCCGAGCTGGCTGTTTTAATGTTAGCTTGTGCAAGAATAGGAGCCATACATTCTATAATATTCGGAGGGTTTTCAGCAGAGTCTATTTCTGGAAGAGTAAATGATTGTAAATCAGAATACATTATAACAGCTGATGAGGGTGTTAGAGGTGGAAAAACAATTCCATTAAAAGCAACAACCGATGAAGCATTAAGTAATTGTCCTGATGTTAGAAAATGTATTGTTGTCAAAAGAACAGGAAACTATGTTTATTGGGATGACGACAGAGATGTTTGGTATCATGATCTAATTAAAGATGTACCAAGTCATTGTGAACCTGAGGAAATGAATGCTGAAGATCCTTTATTTATTCTTTATACGTCTGGATCCACAGGCAAACCAAAAGGTGTACTACATACAACGGGCGGGTACATGGTTTATGCTTCCATGACTCATCAATACATATTTAACTATAAGCCTAAAGATATTTATTGGTGTACTGCAGACATAGGTTGGGTAACAGGTCATAGTTATATTATTTATGGACCCTTATCTAACGGAGCTACTACAATAATGTTTGAGGGAGTACCAAATTATCCAGACAGCTCAAGATGGTGGCAGATTGTTGATAAATATAAAGTTAATACTTTTTATACTGCTCCAACAGCTATCAGAGCCCTTATGCGAGAGGGTGATGATCCAGTAAATAAAACATCTCGAAAATCTCTAAAATTATTGGGTACAGTCGGAGAGCCTATAAATCCAGAGGCTTGGATGTGGTATTACAAAATAGTTGGAAACTCAAAGTGTCCAATCGTAGATACCTGGTGGCAAACAGAGACAGGCGGAATTTTAATTGCGCCTCAAACAGGAGCTATACCTTTAAAACCTGGATCAGCAACAAAACCTTTTTATGGAATTAAACCTGTTCTTGTCGATAAAGATGGAAAAGAAATTAAAGGTGCAGGAGAAGGGAGACTTTGTATAGCTCAGTCTTGGCCAGGGCAAATGCGAACTGTTTATGGCGATCATCAAAGATTTATTGATACTTACTTTTCTCAATTTGATGGAAAATATTTTACTGGGGATGGGTGCAGACGAGACAAGGATGGATATTACTGGATCACTGGACGAGTAGATGACGTAATTATTGTATCAGGACACAACTTGGGTACTGCTGAAATTGAAAGTGCTTTTGTTGCTCATCCTAAAGTTGCTGAAGCTGCTGTGGTTGGTTATCCACATGACATTAAAGGAAATGGACTATATTGTTACGTAACTCTTAATGCAGGTGAGGCTGAGACAGGAGATCTTGAAAGAGAACTAAAATTATGGGTTAGAAAACAAATAGGTCCATTAGCAACTCCTGACTTGATTCACTTTACTCCAGGGCTTCCAAAAACAAGATCTGGAAAAATAATGAGAAGAATTCTTAGAAAGATTGCAGCAAATGAACATGGTCAATTAGGTGATACTACTACTTTAGCTGATCCAAGTGTTGTTGATAGTTTAGTTGACAATAGAAAAAATACTTAGAAACCTAATCTTTCTTGAAATTCTTTCTTAACGACGTCCCATTTGAGAATTACTGAATTCAAAACTATTTTACGATCTAAAGTTTTTAGCTCCTCAGCAATTGGAGCCCACTTATATAAAGATAATGCACTAGGATTAAATGGGAGATCACTATGATAAGTGTCCCAATTCATTTTCTCAAATCTTTCATCAAAATTTTTTTTGGTGTTTTCGATAATATCTAAAGGCATTTTGTTTGAAATTTCGTCGTCTAGAATTTTAAAAAAAATTTCTTTAGCCCTATTGGTATCTTCATAGTTTGTAGTTGCTTTTAAATAAGAGAAGGTAAAAAAGGTAAGATCTTGCAAAGCCACAGCATAGATATTCCACTTAGCTAAATTAACTGACTTCATAAATTCATCATTTTCAAAATGAAGAACATACCTAGTGCCCATCCTAGTCTTTAAATAACCATACAAAGTAACTTGTGACACCCAAGCTGATTTTGATTGAATAAAATCCTCTAATTCATCTAATGACTTTATTTTTTTTTTAGGGATAAATGCTTTAAAAAGGGCAAATAGATAGATCTTGAAGTCCCTCAAGGTAAGATCTTTCCAGGTAAGTTTATATTTTCCCATAAAAAAGCTATTTTTGATAGTTATAACCCATAAATCGGACTAATTTGAGCAATTTTAACACTTTAAATCTCTTCGATAATGGTTATGGTTTTTGCCAGTTATAACTAAAAAGAGAGAGGTATAAATGTCAAAACAAGAACAACACTGGGAAAAATCCAGAGGTTTGCTATTCATGACACTAGCAATCTGGTTTGTATTCTCAATTGGCATCTTCTTATTCGGGGCTGAAATGAATGAAGTTACGGGACCATTTGGTTATCCATTAACTTATTGGTTCACTTGTCAAGGTTCTCTTGGTGCTTTCGTAATCCTAATTTTCTGGTTTGCGAACAGGCAGGAGAAAATTGATGAAGAGTTCGGCTTCTCAGAAAGAGGGGATGACTAAATGATGAAAGGTAATTTTATAGACAATTTACCTAAGGTTTATGGAATCTATACAGGTGGTTTTTTAGCTTTCATAATCATTATGTCAATTGCCGAGCAGATGGGTATGACTGCGAAAACAATCGGAATTTGTTTCGTTGCTTTCACAGTAGCCATTTATGCTATAATTGGTTATCTATCACGTACAGCTCAAGCTGATGCTTATTACGTAGCTGGAAGACAAGTGCCAACTGTATTCAACGGAATGGCAACTGCAGCAGACTGGATGTCTGGTGCATCATTCGTTGCAATGGCAGGAGGTATTTACTTCAAAGGTTACGGATATATGGCACTTCTTGTAGGTTGGACTGGTGGATATGTATTAGTCGCATCTTTATTAGCACCATACTTAAGAAAATTTGGCTGTTACACAGTTCCAGATTTTATTGGTACAAGATATGGTGGTAATTTAAGTAGATTTCTTGCAGTAGTAGTTTTAACTGTTGCATCATTTACTTATGTGACTGCACAAATTAACGCTACAGGTACTATTGCATCTGTTGCCCTAGATATCGATTTCAAATACGCTGTGTACGTTGGACTAGTAAGTATTTTACTTTGTTCAATGCTTGGTGGTATGAGAGGAGTTACTTGGACACAGGTTGCGCAATATATTGTACTAATCATAGCTTACTTATTACCAGTATTCTGGATCAGTAACAAAATGGGTGCGGGTTTCTTCCCACACTTCATGTTAGCTGATGAAGTATCAAGAATTGCTGAATTAGAAGCTCAGTTTGGTTTTGTGAAAAACTCTGCTGAAAATCTAAAAGAGGTGCCAAAAGGTTTGGCTGGTATAACTAAAGCTCACTCAGCGGTGAATGCAACGCCTTGGGCGTTTATTTCATTAGCACTAGCGATGATGATGGGAACAGCTTCATTGCCTCACGTGATGATGAGATATTTCACTACTCCAAGTGTAAAAGCAGCTAGAAAATCAGTAGGTTGGTCTTTATTCTTTATCTTCCTACTTTATTCTTCTGCTCCAATGTTAGCGACACTATCTAAGTTGTCATTGATTGATCCAACATTACCAACAGGTATTATTGGTAAATCAATTTCAGAAGTCCAAGCGATAGATTGGTATCAAAACTGGAACCAAGCAAACTTAATGTTTGTAAGCGACTTTAACGGAAATGGAACTCTTGAATTAAATGAGTTTTTCATGGGTGGTAAAGCCGTTGTGTTAGCAACTCCAGAAATAGCTGGATTACCATACGTAATCTCAGGTCTAGTTGCTGCTGGAGGTATGGCTGCTGCCATGTCAACAGCTGATGGTTTGATTCTAGCAATTGCAAACGCAATCTCACACGATGTTTATTATAAAATCATCGATCCAAAAGCTGAGACTGCTAAGAGACTAGTTGTTGCAAGGGTACTACTTGTAGTAATTGGTTTTGCTGGAGCAACTATTGCAGCAATGGAGATCCAAGGTATCTTAGGTTCGGTAATCTGGGCTTTTGACTTTGCGATGTCTGGATTATTCTTCCCACTTGTACTTGGTGTATGGTGGAAGAGAGCTAACAGAGAAGGTGCAATAGCTGGTATGGCTTTAGGATTAATTTCCGGTGCTGGTTACCTAATTTGGGTAAGGAACGGCGGAAGTGGATTCTTAGGTATTACACAGTTAACATTTGGTATCTTTGGTTCAGCTGTCAGCTTAGTAGCTATGGTTGTTGTAAGTCTAATGACTTCAGCGCCAAACGCTGCAACGCAGAAAATGGTTGATGAGGTTCGTGTACCATCAGGTAAATCGATCCTTGGCAAACAACACTAAATAATTATTTTAAGGGGCGATTAATTTCGCCCCTTTTAATTCAAGTCTTTTTCCAATATAAATTCTTAAATGTCGGCTAATTTTCACCCAATGGTGTACATTATTGATTACATACTTGGGGTTATAATGTGGACATTAATTGGCAGAGTTGCAATGAATATTTTCCAAAAAGAAGACTCTCAATTTTTTTTCATGAAAGTATTCG
>CABYFA010000007.1 GCA_902518155.1 uncultured Pelagibacteraceae bacterium | reverse complement strand
AATACTAAACCACCAAAAATTGCTAAAGGAACAGTTAAAACTATAATAAATGGATGTATGAATGAATTAAATGTTGCTGCCATCACCAAGTAAGCTGTGAGTAATGCGAGAGCAAAAATTATAAATAATTCATTACTTGTCTCTTTAATTTCCTCTGATTTACCTTTCCAGGTAATTTGATTTTTTGGAGCTAAATCTACCATGATATTCTCAAAGAATTTTATTGCCTCGGTTAAGGTGTATCCTTCATTAATGTTTGCAGATATCGTGACTGCTCGTTGTCTATTATACCTTGCAAGTTGTTTCGCCGAACCTTCCTCTTTAAAACTAACTAAATTTGATAAAGAGATTAGTTTTCCATTTGTTTCAGAACGAACAAATATTTTAGAAACTCCTTCTTTATTCCTCCTATCGGATAAATATTGCTGAACTAGAATTGGGTATTCTTTACCTAATTTATTGAAAGTTGTAATTTTTTTTCCGCCATAAAGGGTTTCAAGTGTTTCTCCTATTGCTCTTGTTGAAACACCTAAATCTTTAGCTTTATTTTTATTGATAACTAATTTCACTTCAGGTTTATTTCGATTGTAATCAGACTCAATTCTTGAGAGACTTTTGTTAGACCTTAATTTTCTAATTACTCTTTTTTGAATTTCTTCAAGTTCCTCATAGGTACTTCCATAAATAACCATTTGTACTGGCTTATTATAATTCGATACCCTGATTGATTGTGGAGATATTGGAAATGCAAGAGCTTGAGGTAATGTAACAATTTTTCCAATAGCCTCTCTTAAAACAACTTGTTGTCCTTTTTTTCTATTTTTCCAGTCATCTAAAAGTGCAATTATGATAAAACTATTATATGAGTTTGCAGAACTACCAAAACCAGGTACTCTCATAATAAATCTTGAGTATGGACTATCTTCAGCTTGTAAAAGTGGAATTAATCTAGCTTCGACTTTTTGTGCTTGTTCTTGTGTGTATTCAAAAGAGCTTCCTTCATCTGTTGCGCCAATAATTAAATAAGCACCACGATCTTCCATCGGCAATAATTCTTTTTTAGAGAAACTAAACAATAATACAGAGCAAATAATTATAAATATAATAAAAGAACCCACTGATTTTGTTTTGTGAGCAATTACATCTAAAGTCTCTCTATAGAATTTTGAAAATTCTAAAAATATTTTTTCAAATTTTTGAATAAAAATCCTTTTTGAAGTCTTTTTATTTAAAAATTTACTTGCGAGCATTGGCGACAAGGTAAGAGCGACAAATGATGAAACAACTATTGAAAATGATAATGCAATTGCTGTTTCTCTAAATAAAGTTCCTGAAATTCCCTCGATGAATATCAGTGGTAAAAATACAGCTACTAGAATTAATGTTGTTGCTATGATTGCAAATGAAATTTGTTTAGATCCTTTATAGGCAGCAACCAATGGAGTTTCCCCATTTTCAATTCTTCGATATATCGCATCGGTCATAATCACAGAGTCATCAGTAATTATTCCAATCGCTAAAATAAAACTTAAAAGAACAAATATATTTATCGACAATCCAAAAATATAAAGACCTAAAAAAGATGCTATTAAGCTTACTGGAAGAGCGATTGCTGGAACGACTACAGCTTTAAGATTCCCGAGAAATAAATAAATTATTAGTACTACTAATACAAAAGCAATCAAAAGGGTTTTATATACCTCTTCAATAGCAGCCTCCACATAGTTTGCTCTATTAAATGAAACTCTTAAATCTAATTCACTTGGTAAAGATTTTTTAACTTCTACTATCTTTTTTTTGATTTCATTCGACAGTTCGACTGTTGAAGCTCCACTTCTCGCATAAATACCAATACCCACTGTCCTTAAATTAACCTGATCTTTTGTTTGGGCTTTAAAAAGTGTTTTTTCTGAAACAGGTCCAAATTCAATATCAGCAACATCAGATAACAAAATGACTTTATTATTTGTTTTTTTGATTGGTAATTGTTTTATCGAATTTATGTCATTGTATGATTTATCTAAATTTAATGTTAGGTCAATGTTATCTGCCTCAAGAGTACCGGCTGGAAGACTTATATTTTCTCCACGCATTGCAAGTTCGACTTCCTTAATAGTTAAATCATTTGCAGCAAGTTTAATTGGATCTATCCAGACTCTGATACTTAATTCTCTTAGACCACCAACAAGAATTCTTCCAACATTTTTAATACTAGAAAACTGATCCACTAAATATCTTTCTGCATAGTCTCCTAATTCAAGATCACTCCAAGTTGCAGATGATAATGACAACCACATAGTCGTAGTAAAACCAGCTGCCCTTTTTAATATTTGAGGAGGATCAGACTCAGATGGTAAATTATCTACAACTCTCGCAACTCTCTCTCTTATATCGTTAGCAGCATTATCTAAATCAATACTAGTATCAAACTCTACATTAATTGTGCTTCTTCCATTCTCAGATTTTGAGTCTATATTTTTTATACCTTCAGCACCTCCAATAACATCTTCAACGACTTGAGTAACTTCTTGATCCACTATTGACGCTGATGCAGATTTGTAATCTACTTGGACTTGGACTACAGGCGGTTGTATTCCATTGGGTAATTCTCTAACTGGTAATTTCCAAAAGACAAATATACCAAAAATAATTAAAATTAAAGACATTACCCAAGAAACAGCTGGTCTTTTTATGCTTAGTTCAGTAATAAACATTTATTTTGTAATAGGTTTTATTTTTCCTCTAGGTCTTACTTTTTTTAATCCTTCCGCGACGATTATTTCCCCTTCACTTAATCCAGAAATTACCTCGATATTTTTATTACTTCTTAGACCTGTTTTAACCTCAGTTTTATTTGCAACATTATCGCCATTTATTTTGTAAACATAGGATTTGTCGCCTTCAACCATCACACTTGTATCAGGTACACTTAATGAGTTTCTAAGATTAAATTTAACGCTTACTTCTAAAAGAGATCCCGAGATTAGTTCGAGATCATTATTTTGCACTTTAATTCTGGATAATATACTTCTTGTATCAGCGTTAATCCTGCTTGATACAAAATCAACTTCACCTGAAAAAGTTTTATCTTTAAAACTAGATAATTTTATGTCAACTGGAAGACCTTTTTTAATCGATGCCGAATAATTCTCTGGAATTTTAATGTCTGAGTAAATAGTTGAATTATCATCTAATGTTATGATGAATATATTATTAGATACAAGAATATCTTCCGTAAGACCAGTATAACCAAGTACTCCGCTGAATGGAGCTATAATATTTCCACTTTTCAACTTGATTAATACATCTCCTTTTTTAACAAAGTCTTTCAATTTTAAATCTTCAAAAAGATCATCTTTTTTTATTTTAAAAGTTTCAGATTTTTTTGAGATTGCAGTACCAAAGGTCTCTATTGTTTCAGCAAATTCTTTTTTTACTACTTCGGTGACAATTATTCCTGGAGGGGGCCTTTTACTGAATTTTTTTTTAAAATGATTTCCAATCATTGTTCTACCAATAATTATCGCCGCAATGATTAAAAAAAATATTAAAATAATTGATATAGTTTTAGTCGATCTTTTCATTCTTTTTTAAATTAACCCGTATTCAGCCCAAGAGCCATCATAAATACAGGGTCGATATTTATCATTTATTAAAGAATAAGCTAGTGCCAAAACACACGCGGTTACCCCAGATCCACATGAAAAGACAATATTTTTATCATTTAAGTTTTTTAAGGAAGATTGAAAAATTTTTTCAAGTTCTTGTTTATTTTTAAAAGTTCTGTCCTGATTAAGACAAGAGCTAAATGGTATGCACACAGAATTTTTAATACTTCCACTTTTTAATCCCTCTCTAGGCTCAGGAACCTTTCCTTCAAATCTTTCTTTGCTTCTGGCATCAACAACCCTAAAATTTTGGGTTTCTATATTTTGATTAATTGAATCTTTGTTTTTAACTAATTCCTGATTTTCAAAACTTTTGTAGTCTGACTTCATAACTTTAGATAAATTATTTGTTACTTTTCTTTTTTCTTCCATCCATTTTTTTAAACCCCCATTTAAAACATGAACTAATTTAGGATCATGACCATAATAGATAAAATTAAACCAACAGCGACATGAGCTAACAACATCAGAATTATCATAAATAATAATCATATCTTCATTTTTGATTCCCATCTTAGAGACTATTTTTTCCCATTCATTTTTATTCACTAACATATGTGGAAGATTTGTATTTTTGTCAGAATTATCATCTAAGTCAAAAAAAATGGACTCCGGGATATGTTGAGCTTTATACTCTTCAAAACCATTTCTTTTCGTTTGTGGCATGTGCCACGAGCAATCAATTATTTTTACTTTGTATTTGTTATTTTCGAGCCAACCAGTTTCTACTAATGACATTATCTCTTTTCTAAATATTTTTGATGATATTCCTCAGCAATACAATAGTTTTTTAGTAAGGAAATTTTTGTTACTACTTTACCTGATAACTTTTTATTGACCTGGTCCAGAACATCTTCTGCAATTTTTTTTTGATTGTCATTCAAATAAAAGATTTCACTTCTATATTGTGTACCAAAATCTGGTCCTTGAGAATTTAGTGTCGTTGGGTCATGAATTTCAAAAAAAATTTTTAAAATTTTTTCATAAGTAATTATCTTCTCATCAAAATCAATTTTAACAACTTCAGCATGATTTGTACTCCCTGTGCAAACTTCTTTATAGGTGGTTTGTGAACTATTACCACCGCAATAGCCAACTTCAGTTTTGATAACACCATTAATTTTGCTGAATTTGATTTCAGGTCCCCAAAAACATCCAAGTGCTAAAACTGCTATTTCCATTGATTATGATTTAAATTAATTTACAAATTATTCGTATGCTTAGTAAAAATCAATTGGGATTTTTGTACATGTTTATGTCTGTTTGTGCATTTTCACTAATGGATATAATTGTCAAGTGGTCAGTCGATTATCCAATTGGACAGGTTTTATTTTTTAGAGGTTTTTTTGGAATACTGTTTTATTTTTTCATTATACCAAGAGATAGACTTCACAATTTTTATCAAACCAAAAGACCAGGCTTGCATGCCCTAAGGTGCTTGTCGGGTTTAATTGCTTTAGTAGCAATTTTTATTGCTTTAAGAAAATTACCCCTCGCAACTGTGGTAAGTATTTCTTTTGCTGCTCCAATTTTTACAACTATATTTTCAATTTTTTTATTAAGTGAAAAAGTGGGCATTTATAGATGGTTAGCTGTTATAGTAGGTTTTATAGGAATATTAGTAATCACTGAACCAGGGATAAGTGAACTTAACGTTTATTATATTTTTCCTATAATATTTTGTCTTGGTCTATCTTATGTAGCGATATCAATAAGACAGTTATCGACCACAGAACCAGTTTGGTTAATTTCATTCTATTTTTCCTTATCAATAACCTTATTGAGTTTTTTAACTATTCCACAAGGATGGGTTATGCCCAATTTACAAGATTTTATTTTATTATCTTTTGTTGGCATTTTTGGAGGTGTTGCAAATTTATGGTTAGGTCAGTCATATAAGTATTCTGAGGTTTCTTTGGTAACTCCTTTAAAATATTTAGCTCTTTTGTTTGCAATAATTTTTGGATATTTCATTTGGGGTGAGGTTCCAACAATCAAAACTCTTCTTGGAGCCTCTTTGGTAATTATTTCAACATTAATTATTTTTAGAAGAGAAATTTACAATAAAAAAATAATTACTTCTAAAACAATCAATGACTAAAGTTCCAAAATATTGGAATAAAGCTAAAAGATATTTATCTAAAAGGGATAAAATAATGTCAAGATTAATTAAAAATTATCAAAGCCCCAATGAAACGATTCTTACCTCAAGAAAAGATATTTTTTTTTCATTATGCAAAAGTATTATTGGTCAGCAAATAAGTGTTGCTGCAGCAAATTCAGTTTTTTTAAAATTTAAGAAAAAATGTAAAAATAAAATTAATCCTAAATCTGTATCCAAATTGACAACAACACAACTTAGAAATTGTGGATTAAGTAGGCAAAAAGTCTTAGGAATAAAAAGTTTAGCCAAACAAATTCTTAATAAATCCTTTAATCCTAAATTAATAAAGAATATGAGTGATGAGGAAGCTATAGTTTATTTATCTAATTTAAGACAAATAGGTAGATGGTCGGCTGAAATGATTTTACTGTTTACTTATAATAGATCTGACATTTGGCCTATACAGGATATTGGACTTTTGAGAGCGATTTCTAAAAATTATAATAAAAAATATTTTCCACCGGAAAAATTTGTGTCTTTACTTCAAAAAAGATTTTCACCTTATTGCTCAGTAGCTACATGGTATTTGTGGAGAAGTATAGATCCTGAGCCTATTCAGTACTAAATCCCTCAACGATTTGCATGTGTCTTATAGTGGTCTTTTTGGCTAAATCCCAACCAGCCTGATATTCTTTAGATTGATGACATTTTAAAGCTTTCTCGTAATTTGGAAATTCCCAAACCACAGTTCTTAAAAAATCATCACCATCGAAAGTTGTATGTTTGCCACCTCTTACTAAAGGTAAACCACCATAACTTTTAATAATTGGAGTTACTGTCTCTGCATACTTTTTTAAATTTTCTTGGTCATCCACTTTAGTATACAAACTTATCCAATAAGCTTTCATGATTTCTCCTTTTTAATTATTTTTAATTATGATAATAAATTTCATGGCAGAGAAATTAATTATCAGTTTTGATGAATATACTCAAATAGTTGAAAAGTTAGCAATACAAATTCATGAAAAATATAAACCAACTGTATTAGTTGGCATTATGAGAGGGGCAGCCCCTATTATTGATATTTTATCAAGAATTTTGAAATTACCAATCGCATATATTGTAATTCAAAGTTATTCAGGTAAAGGTTTAGAGGATCAACAGGGCCAATTGATGTTTGCTAGAGAAATAAGTTCTTTGGCAAATAACAAAGATTTTAATAAGGTTCTTTTAATAGATGATCTCTCCGATACCGGTTTAACGCTTAATAAAAGCATAGAGTGGTTGAAAAATTATGGCCCAACTAAAGATTATATAAAAGAAGTTAAAACTGCTTGTTTATGGAAAAAGAAATCTTCAACTTTCGAACCTGATTTTTGTCCTATCAGATTAGATTCAGATCCATGGATTGTTCAACCTACAGAACATTATGAAGAATTATCTATTGAGGAGATTGTGAGAAAAAATAAACAGGGCTAGTATTAACTAGCCCTGTTCAATTAATATTTAAGCAACCGCAAAACTTACAACACTCAAAATTGCTATTACCCAAATAGCTGGTGAAGTAGTTGCAAATTTACCAGTGAATATCTTGATCAAAGCATATGATACGAATGCTAGAGCAATACCGTTGCTGATACTATAAGTTAAAGGCATAGCGATCATCGCAAGAATTGCTGGAGCAGACTCTGAAACATCGTTCCACTCTATGTCAGTAATATTTCTTATAAATAGAACTGAAACAAAAAGTAAAGCAGCACCATCAATTTGTTTTGGCAAACTAGTTGCTAAGGGCGCAAAAAATATACATGCTAAAAATAATATACCAATTACTAAAGAGGTCATGCCAGTCTTTCCACCAGCTTTTACCCCAGCCCCAGACTCAACGTAACTAGTTACAGTTGTGGTTCCCATTACAGCTCCAGCAACAGTACTAACGCTGTCCGATAACATTGCTTTATTGATGTCTTTAACTTTTCCATCTTTGCCCACTTTTCCAGCTACATTGGCAACTGAAGTTAAAGTTCCTGCAGTATCAAAAAAGTCTACAAACAATAGAGTAAATATGACTGTAGACATTCCAGCGGTCATAGCTGCAGATAAATCAAATTCAAAAAGATAAGTCATTGAAGGCGGAGCACTTGCAATACCATTAAATTTTGCAAGACCCGTAGCCCAAGCAATTATACTAAATACTAAAATACCAATAATGATATTACCTTTGACGTTCATCTTATCTAAAACAATTATTGCAATAAAAGTTGCGCATCCTAATAAAACAAGTGGATCACTTAAATTTCCAAGCTGTACTAATGTTACAGGATTATCAACAACTACTTCCATTATCTGAAGACCAATAATTGCTAAGAACAAACCAATTCCTGCACCAATTCCTAACTTTAAACTCTTAGGGATAGAATTGATAAGCCATGCTCTTATTGGTGTTAATGATATAATTAAAAACAATACACCAGCAACTAATACAGCACCCAAAGCTTGTTGCGGTGTATATCCCATGCCTGCACAAACTCCAAAAGCAACAAAAGCATTAATCCCCATTCCTGGCGCAAGACCAATCGGCCAAGTCTTTCCATGAAATGCCATTATGAAGCAAGCCAAAGCAGTTGCTAGAATAGTTGCAGTGTAAACTGCGCCGAAATCAAAGAAACCTTTTTCGGGTCCAGCAAATTCACCTGATAAAATAAACGGATTTAAAAACATAATATAAGCCATGGTTAAAAAAGTAGTAGTTCCGGCTATTACTTCTGTTTTAAAATCTGTTTTGTGTTTTTTGTAATCAAAATATTTGTCTAACATTATTCCTCCTATTCTGACTAAATAGACGATTCTTTTGGTAAATACTTAGCCAAATCTAATTTTATCAACATAATTCAACTAAGAAGTTTATATTTTGGTCATATTTAGAAGCTAGAATATGAAAATGAGAAATTTTAAATTAATCGTGTTGTTACTTAGTTTCTTCTTAATGGCCACCGCATGCCAGACCGTACAAGAAAAAACTGATAAAATTGTTGAGCAAGAAAATAAAAGATTGAGTAAATACATAGGTCAATTATCCAGTGAACTTAAAATTGATCTTGGAAATCCTGATGAAGATTTTAAGAATGAAAAGGGAAATCAAGAACTTGTTTATAAGACAAAAAAATATGGTATTTCTTGTGAAAGAAAATTTGAGGTAGACACTAACTCAGTGGTGATTGGATTTTCATCAAAAGGATGTTTTTAGTTTACTTGCGGAGCTAGTTACCCCGCAAGTAAGGCTTTAACTTATCTAATTTCGATTAGTTTTTTCTTCTTATGCTCTGGTACAATTCTCTCACAAGATATTGTCAAAAGTCCATCTTTGAGCTCAGCACCATTTACTTTAACGTCATCAGCAATCGTAAATGATCTAGCAAATTGTCTTTGAGATATTCCCTTATGAATGATCTCTCCATCAGCATTTTTATCTTCAGATTTATCAACTTGTTTTGTTCTTACAGTTAATAAATTATCTTCGAACTCAACCTCAACATCTTTTTTGTTGAATCCTGCTAAAGCAACTTCAATAGCGTAATTATCTTTACCAGTCTTTCTGATGTTGTATGGTGGGTAATTGGATTGCATTGTCATTGCACCATTTCCCAACATATTCTCAAATTGATCAAACATATCGTCGAACCCAATCGAGAATGGTCTTAATGAGTTAAATATAGATAGATCCTTACTTGTCATATATCCTCCTTTGTTAAGCAAGTTTATTTATAAGCCCCATTAGGCGACCTACCTCAATTATGTAGGAACGATTTAAGTTTTTTCAAGATTGAGAAATTAAATTTTTTTTGAAATTTTTAGTGCAAAAGCATAGTCTAAAGCTATTTCTTCTATAGCACCATCTCTACCTGATTTTCCACCATGACCTGCATCCATTTCTGTTTTTAAAAGTAATAAATTATTATCTGTTTTTAAGTCTCTTAGCTTGGCAGTAAATTTAGCAGGCTCATCAAATAATACTCTATTATCACTTAAACTAGTTGTAATTAACATATGAGGATAGTCCATTTTTTTTATATTATTATAAGGAGCATAAGAAAATATATAATCAAAGTGATCTTTATTATCTTTGGCATTACCAAACTCATCAAATTCACCAACTGTTAATGGTAGGGAGTGATCAAGGTTAGTAGTTAAAGAGTCAACAAATGGAACCGCCATTATAATTCCTAAAAATAATTTTGGAGATTGGTTTACCACTGCTCCCATTAATAATCCACCTGCAGATCCTCCCATACCAATGATCTTACCAGCAGAAGAGTATTTCTTTTCAATTAAATATTTAGCTGCATAAATGTAATCCTCAAAAGTATTTTTTTTGTTTGTTAATTTTCCTTCTTTCCACCATTTCATACCTTTTTCCATTCCACCTCTAATATGAGCTGTAGCCCAGATAATATCTCTATTGATCAAACTTAAACGTGTAGATGAAAAACTAGGGCTCATTGAATTTCCGTATGAACCATAACCGTACAATAAGACATTTGCAGTTCCATCAATCTTAGTTTTCTTATGTCTTGTTATTGTTAAAGGAACCATTCTTCCATCATGAGATTTATATTCAATTCTCTCTACGATATAATCTTCTGAATTATGGCCTGATGGAATTTCTTGTTCTTTAACTAATTTTTTAGATTTATTTGAAAGATTATATGAATAAACTCTTGAAGGAGTTTTCGGCGATGAATATCCAAGGTAAATTTCGTCTGTGTTTCGATCTTTTTGTTTGAGAGAAATATTTGGTACGTAAACTTTTTCATCTGAAAAAATTAATTCTTCCTCAAAATTTGTTGATATATTTCTAATGAATAACTTATCTAATGCATCAGAAGTTTCTGATCGAATTATCCAATTTTTTAAAAACACACATCCACCAATTAAAACCTCATTTTTTGAAGGCACAAAAGGTTTCCAATTTTGGTTCTCTAAGCTTGAAGAGATATCAATCTTAAAATCTTCAGCACTATTATTTGTATGATTGTAAAAATTATTAGCCCAAGAATTTATAGAGTATAAAATCCCTCTTTGTCTTTTAATGATTAATTTTGGTTTAGGAGTTATTTCATCAACGTCAAAGTAGTATTGTTCTGATGTGTTATGATCAGAAGTTGTTATTAGATAATATTTTTCATCAGAAGTTAAGCTTATTCCAACTGTAAAAGCTTCACTTTTTTCTTCAAAGACCAAATAATCCTCACTTAAAAGGTCTCCAATTTTATGTCTATATATTTTCCGGGCACGATGATTTTCATCTAATTTTGAGTAAAAAATATATTTATCGTCTAGACTAAAAGTAATACTACCAGATGTGTCCTTTATTTCTTTTGTGACCAACTTATTGGTTGAAATATCTCTTATGAATATTTTGTAATACTCTGATCCTTTGGTATCCAGAGAATATGCAAGCAACTTATCGTTATGGCTTACTTCTAAATCTCCTACTCCAAAATATTCAACGTCTAATTTTTCTTTTTCTTTATCTCCGTTCCAAATTTCTTCAACATTATCTGTATTAATTTTTTTACGGAGTTTGATAGAATAATTTCCTTTTGTTGTGGTTTTTGTCCAATAATCATAAGTATGATCTCTAAAAGGAAGAGACTCATCATCTAATTTTATTCTTCCCTTTATTTCATCAAAGAGTTTTTTCTGTAAGTCTTTTGTATCTCTAAGATGATAGTCAGTATGATTGTTTTCTTCAATTAAATATTTTTTTACTTCTGGATTTAATTTATTTTTGTCTTTTAAGACTTCAAGAATATCTTTTTGATGTATCCAGCTGTAATTATCCTCCCAACTTGTGTTGTGACAAGATTTTATTTCCAGTTTTTTTCTAAGTTGTGGTACTTTCATAACAAAGAAGAACTATATGAATATCATAATTTATACATTAGTCATTTTGACTATTTTATACTTTCTATTGAAATTTATAACTAAGATTTCTTCAAAAAAAATATCAAAAGGTCTAAGGATTTTATTAATACTTGGATTCATTGTATTAGCAATTTTATTTGCAATCGGTGGGCGTTTTTTATTAACTTTGCCTTTTACATTAGCTAGTCTTGCATTATTAAAATTAAAAGGTCTATCTATTTTTCAATTAATATCGCTTTATAGATTAATTCAAACATTGAGAAGATCAGGAAGATTTTCTTTTAATCAATCGAACCCAAATAACTCATCTTCAATCTCAGTAACTGAAGCATATAAAATATTAAATTTAGATGTGAATAAAAAAATTACAAAAGAAGATGTAAATAAAGCTTATGTTAAAATACAAAAAAAAATCCATCCGGATATTTCACCGGAGACTGCTAGATTGTCTTCAATAGTGAATGAAGCTAAAGATATAGTTTTGAACGATATTTCCTAATTTAATATCTCTATAGCTTTATCAAATATTTTCTGTGGATTAATTTTGTCTTTTCCAGAGGTAAAATGACTTACTGTTACCTCGCCATCTGGAATAATTGGAAACATTTTAGAGTTATAATTTCCATAAATCATTGGAGTATCAACCATTAAAGTTATGGTTTTAATACCTAAAGCTGCAGATAAGTGACTAAAACTGGAGTCATTACAAACAGATAGTTTACAGTTCTTTATAATCGGCAATATTTCTTTTATTGGTAAATCGTCCAAAGGCAAACATATGTCTTTAAATTTCGATCCAATTATTTCATTTAAAATAATTTGTTCATCACTATTTTTTCCAGTAGCAAGAAAAAATCTACATTTTTTAACTTTTGAAATTTTATCCATAAAATTTATAAATATTTTGGGAGGAACTCTTTTTGTCGGTCCAGAGCCACCAATTCCTAAAAGTATATTAATTTCATTTTTATCAATTTTGTATTTTTTAACTGATTGTAAAATTGTGTCATCGTTTATATGAATCTGAGGATCCCTAATCTCATTAATATTCAATTTATCTCTCAAAAATTTTTTTGGAGTTTCAATTATATGCTGGTTAGTTTTACTAAATAATGGGTATTGATAAATTTCAGATATTCCAGATAGTTTTGCAACTAAGTTAAATCTTAAAGAAGAATTAAAAATAAAAATTTTATCAAAATTAGATTTTTTTAAATCTTTAATTAAATTTATTGAACCAAAAAAACCATTATGTCTTTTTTTATTAGAATTTTTACCCCTTTCTAAAATAAGAATTTTATCAATATAATTTGTCTCGTGTAAAAACTCATTAGCCTTAGAATTTTCTTTTACCAATAAACTTATTGGTGAATTATATTTTTCAGATAAAGCCTTTATGAAAGGTAAAAAGATCACAGTATCACCGATTCCCATTCTATTTTGGACAGCTAATATTTTCATATTCGATTAATAAACTTTACTAATTTTTATATTTTATATAAATTTTTAATATGACAAAAATAAGTGGGATATATGCGGCTTCAATGTCAGTTTTGAACTCTGATTTAAGCTTAAATATTGAAAAAACCATATCACATGCAGAAAATTTAATCGATCAAGGTTGTCATGGCACAGCAATATTTGGAAGCACTGGCCAAGCACAATTAATTCCTATCGTTGAAAAAATTAAATTACTAAATCATCTTTCAGAAAGTAAATATAAAGAAAAACATTTAATTGGGACAGGTTTAAATTCTTTAAATGAAACAATTAATTTGATGAAAATTTCAGTTTCTCTAAACTTTAAAAAATTTTTAATTATGCCACCAGCTTATTATAAATATCAAGACAAGGATGTAATAAACTTTTACACAAAAATCATTGATGCAATACCAGAGTCTAAAATTATACTTTATAATTTTGAAAAATTGTGTGGATATAAATTTAGTATTGAATGTGTGGAAAAATTGGTTCACAAATTTCCTGATCAAATTGTAGGTGTGAAGGATAGTTCTTACAATTTATTTGAAAAGTTAAAGTTGGAAAATTTTTCAGTTATGCCAGGTTCAGAGTCAAAGTTGCTCAAAGGATTAGAAAATGGTTGTTCAGGTATTATTACTGCAACTTGCAATGCTACATCTCAATTAGCTCGAAAAGTTTATGATGATTTTAAAGAAAAGAAAGATCATTCTTTAAACCAAAAATTAGTTAATGTTAGAAATACTTTTGAAAAATATAATTTAATTTCAGCTCTCCATACTTTGTTTTCAAAAGGAAATAAAATTTATGGAAATCTATTACCACCTTTAAGTTTACTTAGCGAAGATGATGAGAGAAATCTTTTGCAGAGTTTAAAAGATTTAAATTTTGAAACAAAATCACAATTGGCAGCTTGAGATGTATTTAGCGAGATTTCTCAATAAAGTATTTAAAAAAGGAGGGTTTATCCTAACCGATGCTGACTCTAAGGAATATATTATTGGTCAGCCAAATGAAGATCCTATTAAATTAAAAATTTTAAATAAGAAACTTCATTATAAATTACTATTCCATCCAGATCTTTACTTTGGGGAGGCATATACAAATGGAGATATAGTTATTGAAAATGGATCTTTGACAGATTTTTTAGATCTAGCATTGATGAATATTGGAAGAAAAGAGTTAAACATTTTTAGTTATCTTTTAAATAAACTTAGAGGGTCATATAGATATCTTACAAATTTCAACTTTATCAAAAAATCTAAAATGAATGTCTCACATCATTATGATATCAAAGATGATCTCTATGATTTGTTTTTAGATCCTAAAAGACAATATTCGTGTGCTTATTTTAAAAATGAAAATGATAGCCTTGAAATTGCACAGAATAATAAGATTCAACATATAATTAAAAAATTAAATATTAAATCTGACCAGAAAGTTTTAGATATAGGATGTGGCTGGGGATCGTTAGCAATTGATATTGCTAAAAATGCAAAGTGTGAAGTTACAGGAATAACCCTATCAGAAAATCAACTAAACTATTGTAATCAAAAAGCAAAAGAAATGAATTTACAGAACCAAGTAAAATTTAAACTGATGGATTATAGAGAGCTGGATGAGAAATTTGATAGAATAGTGAGTGTTGGAATGTTTGAACACGTTGGAAGGAAATTTTATAAAAAGTTTTTTAAACAAATTGAAAAATTGTTGAAAGATGATGGTGTTTCGTTAATTCACACTATTGGGTCTGTTAACCCGCCAAGAGATCCTCATCCTTGGATTACAAAATATATTTTTCCTGGTGGTTATACACCAAGCTTAAGTGAAGTAACGAATCCTATTGAAAAAGCTGGCTTAATTGTAACCGACATTGAAGTTTTAAGACTTCATTATGCTCATACTTTAAGACACTGGAAAGAAAACTGTTTAAAAAATAAAGATAAAATAATCCAAATGTTTGATGAAAAATTTTTTAGAATGTGGGAGTTTTATCTCGCTGGTTGTGAAATGGCATTTAAGTGGGGTGATCAAGTTGTTTATCAATTTCAACTCACTAAAAATTATAGATCAACCCCTGTGACTAGAGACTATATTTATCAATAAATTATTGATAGAATCGTTTCTTCTCAGAAATGAAAAAAAAACAAAAAAAATCAAAAAAAAAAAGAAAAATATTAAAAAAAGCCAAATCTTATAATTTTCGAAGAAAAAGTAAAAAAACTAAAAGGTTTGTTAAAAGACTCAAAAAAAAAAGAATTATCAAAAAAAGGAAAAATAAGGGTAAAAAATTAAAAATAACCAATTATTTAAAACAAAATAAAAAAACCCAAAATGAAAGTATAGTTTTTAAATTAGTTAAATTACAGTTATCCCTGAAACCTCAATTCAATTTTAAATTTAATTTTAGTTTAGAAAAATATATTCAAGGTTTTTTTGATAAAATTTCAGAGACAATTTCAAGTTATAAAGTTTTAAAACGTGATGAAAAAAGAAGAATTAAGATAGAAAAAATTGAAAGAGAGAGGGCAGAAAAAATTGAGTTAGCTAAACAAAAAGAGGAAGAACAAGCTCTCAGGGTTAAACTAAAAGAACAAACACTTAAAGAAGAAGCTAGATTAGAAAAACAACGAGTAAAAGATATAAAATTATTCCTAAGAAAAGAGCAAGCACTTTTGAGAATTGAGCAAGCTGAAAAACAAAAACAGTTTTTAAAACAATTAAGACTAGATAAACAAATTGAAAAATTCAGAATTAGAGAAGTCAAGGAACTAGAAAAACTTGAGAAAATTTCTTTAAAAGAAAAAAGAGAAGACTATGCAGGTCTACAAGAAAGAATTGATAAACTTAAAGAAAAATATCGATTACTTCGAGATCAAAAAATTAAAGAAAGGGTTGAAGCATTAGGGGTTAAACTTCAAGGTGATGAAGATAGAGAAACCTTACTAGAAAAAGAAAAAGAATATACTTTAGCAAGACAAAAAATTGAATTTGCATTAGAAAGTTTTTACAGAAGTGCAAGTAGCCTAGTATTTCAGTTAAATAAAAGACATATCACCCGCGATATGTCTATTTTCCGTTGTATAGACAGAAGATTTGAAACAGGTGAAGTTTTTATTAAATGGGATGAGTCACAAGATGATGACTGGTTATTATTAATTTATATTAAAAATAATTCTCCAGATGAAGGAATTGTTATTGAAGATAAAACTAATCCTGAAAAAAATCTTTCACATGAGTTTAGAAATGTAGATATCTTCAAAGCCTCTGATACAATGGTAGACTCTTTAACGCAACTCATTGCAAGGAAAAGAGCCAAAAATAATAATTAAACATTTATATTAAATTAGGTATTATCTGTAATGATTTTAGGATCTGCCTTTTTAATAATTTTATATTTAATTTTCAGATACATTATTGCGTGGATCACATATTTTAATAACTTAGATCCAAGGCTTGGTGATAGTACATGGAGGTTTACATATGATTATCCAGTAGTTGGTGAGAGAGATATCTCTGATTTGGATGATAAGGACTTTGTTAGATTAAGAAGAAAAAAGAATAAAATTATTTTATTAATGTACTCAATAGTCTTAGTGATGTTTGTATCTTCTATGTCTCTATTAAGTAAATTTTTATTATTTTTTACAAGTTAGATTTTTTAAGTTGCTTTTTATTTTTTAAGTAAAGAAAAAAAGCTACTATTTCATATACAATTGTAAATATATTAAAGATGATTGGTAATTTAAAAAATTTATAAAGAAATTTATATTTTGGCATTTTTTTCCATAATAATAAAAAAGCTTCTGCACCTCCAATAACTTTTTCACCATCTTTGACATGCAGTCTTCTCAAAAGTTGTTTACTATCTTTAGAGGTTTCTTGTTCTGCTAATTCATTATTTGTAATATCAACCCAATCAATTTCCTCTATTTCTTCCTTCTTATAGAGATCAATTTCTGCCTTACAAATTTTACAAGAATTATTAAAATAAACTTTCATAATTAGATGTTTTATTACTAATTTGTCCCATATATGTACATGCGTAAAATACTCTAGTTGAAAAATCTTTGAAACAATCTATTTAATGTCTTCTATGAGTAATTTCTTTGAAAAATCTGATCTATCAAGAAGTGAGGCTGAAAATATAATTTCGGATACTCTTCAAAAATGTGATGATGGTGAGTTGTACTTAGAAAATTCTAAATCCGAGTCAATTTTACTAGATGACAATAAGATAAAAAATTCTAGTTATAATTCAGATTTAGGATTTGGGTTTAGAGCTATCTCCGATGAAGTAGTTGCTTATTCTCACTCTAACGAAATTTCAAAAAACTCCTTAAAGCAATCTTCAGAAAATTTAAAATCGACACTTAAATCTGTCAAAGGTACTTATAATCATGAAATTCCTAAATCTAATAAGAAATATTATGAAAACATTAACCCAATTGAACAAAAATCACTTAATGAAAAAATTAAAATACTTAATGAAGTAAATAATTATTTACGTTCAAAAGATGACAGCATTAAACAAGTTACAGCTAATTTTTTGGGAGAACAAAAATCGGTTGAAATAATTAGATCTGGTGGAGAAACTTTAACTGATGTTCGTCCTTTAATAAGATTTAATGTATCCGTTATGCTTGAGAAAAATGGGAGAAAGGAGACGGGTGTGTATGGTGTTGGTGGAAGACAATCTTATGACTCTTATTTAAAAGATGATAACTGGAAAAGTGTTTGTGACGAGGCTTTGAGAATAGCCTCGGTAAATTTAGAGAGTAAACCTGCACCAGCTGGTGAAATGAAAGTTGTGCTAGGACCTGGTTGGCCGGCAATATTAATTCATGAGGCTGTTGGTCATGGTTTAGAAGGGGATTTTAATAGAAAAAAAACCTCAGCTTTTCATAATTTAATGGGCCGAAAAGTTGCAAGTGAGGGAGTTACAATTGTTGATGATGGTACTATTGATAACAGAAGAGGTAGTCTTACGATTGATGATGAGGGAACTCCGACAGAAAAAACTGTTTTAATTGAGAATGGGATTTTAAAAAATTTTATGCAAGATCGTCTAAACGCTCGTTTAATGAAAACCAAATCTACTGGTAGTGGAAGAAGAGAAAACTATAGACATATCGTTCTTCCAAGAATGAGAAATACGATGATGCTGAGTGGTAATCAGACTCAAGATGAGATGATTAAAGCTGTCGACAAAGGTATTTTTGCTGTGAGTTTTGGTGGCGGACAGGTTGATATTACCTCTGGAAAATTTGTATTCAATTGTACTGAAGCTTATGAGATTGTTAATGGTAAAATTGGATCTCCAATTAAAGGCGCGACACTTATTGGAGATGGACCTTCAATTTTAAAAGAGGTTTCTATGGTTGGGAATGACATGATGATGGATCCCGGTATTGGAACATGTGGAAAAGCTGGCCAAGGTGTTCCCGTAGGCGTTGCTCAACCATCTATACTAATTAATAAGATGACTGTTGGTGGCACAAAACTTTAAATGGTCAAAGATCAAGAATTTCTAGAGAAAAAAGCATCGTATTGTTTAGGTTTGGCTAAGAAATTTGGTGCAACCGAGTCTAGTGTGATTGTTAATAACTCTGTATCTGAAACTGTTAATTTTAGAAATGAAAAACTAGACGAGTCTAATAGATCAGATGATCTTGGAATAAGCATTACCACTTACATTGGAAAAAAAAAGTCATCAATATCTTCCTCTAATTTGCTTGATGATAACCTAAACATTTTGATTGAAAAATGTGTTGAGACAACAAAAAATACTCCTGAAGATGAATTTAATTCATTACCAGATAAAAATTTATTGGCCAAAGAGGTTAAGGATTTGTGTCTTTATGATGATACCCATATAGAAAATGATCAAAAAATAGACTATTTAAAAAAATTAGAATCTGCTGCTTCCAATGATAAAAAGATTGTTAATACAGAATCTAGTTTTACTCAAAATAAATCAAATTTTATTTTAGCTAATAGCGGAGGTTTTTGTGCTGGCTACAAAACATCTTCATTTACAGCTTCGAGCGTTACAGTTGCCAAAGATGAAAAAAGTATGGAGAGAGATTATGAATATTCTAGTAAATGTTTTCTTAAAGACTTAGATACCGCAGAAGAATTAGGCAAACAGGCCGCTGATCAAACAATTAGAAAATTAAGCCCAAAAAAAATAGGTAGTGAAAAAATTGCTATAATTTTTGACAAAAGAATAGCCAAGGGAATACTAAGTACTTTTGCAAGTGCGATTTCATCATCAGCGATATCAAGAGGAACCTCTTTTTTAAAAGATAAAGTAAACCAAAAAATATTTTCTGATACAATTAATGTGTTAGATAAACCAGATATACTTAAAGGTTTAGGCTCAAGAAATTTTGATAGCGAGGGGGTTAAAACTGATACTCTTAAATTAGTAGACCAAGGAATTTTAAAACATTATTTGATTGATACTTACAATGGAAAAAAATTAAACCTTAAATCAAATGGAAGATGTGGTGGGACAAGTAATCTTTATTTTGAAAACGGAAATATAAGTTTTAAAGACTTATTGAATTCAAAATCAAAAAGTCTCTATATTACAGAAACTATTGGACACGGAAGTAATATTGTAACTGGTGATTATTCTGTTGGTGCAACAGGGTTTTTAGTAGAAAACGGAGAGTTTAAATATCCTATAAATGAAATTACTATTGCAGGTAATTTTAAAGACATGTTTAAAAATATTACCCTCGCAAATGATTTAGAGTTCAAATATGCAACCAATTCACCTACCATGATGATTGAGGGAATGGTTGTTGCTGGCAAATGAGTGAATTTTGTGTAATCGGCTCAGGTATTTCCGGGGCTACAATTGCGAGTCTTCTTAATAAAAAAAATTCAGTAATCCTTTTTGATAAAGCGCGAGGTCCAGGAGGACGTGCATCTTTCAAAAGAATGAAAGGCAATAAAGGCTTTGATCATGGCACTCAATACTTTTCGCCAAAAACCCCGGAATTTAAAAAATTTACCAAAGATTTAATTAAAAAAAGAATTTTAAAGGTTTGGGGTGGTAAACACATTTTTCTTAACTCTAAAAAAAAAGAGAATAAGAAACATCTGAAAATTATAGGTAAAAATGGAAACAATGATATTAGCAAGTACTTATTAAAAAAAATCAATTGCAACTATCAAAGTGAATTAAAAAAAATTCATTATAAAAACAAACTTTGGCATTTATCATTTGCTGATGGAAAATTGAGATCTTTTAAAAGTATTATTTTGACCTGTCCTTTTCCACAATTAAAAAAACTCTCTAAAAGATTCATAAATAATTCTTTTTTAAAAAAATCGATAAAGATGGATGCAAATATAACTACTATGATTGCTATAAAAAAAAACAAGAAATCAAATAGTAGCTATCTTTTTGAAGATCCAATTCTTGGTTGGGCTGGTAATGAAAATTCAAAAAAAAGATTCAAATCAAAATATGATTTATGGACCCTCCAAAGTACATTTAAGTGGGCAAATAAAAAAATCAATCAAAATAAAAATAATAAGAAAGAGAATTCAAAAATTATGATTGATAAGTTCTTTCAACTTTCAAATATAAAAAAAACTAAAATAAACTTCTCTCTTAATCATGGTTGGAAATATTCTTCCAATTCAAAACCTTTTAAAATTAAAAGTTTTTGGGATCCAAAGAAAAAAATAGGTGTCTGTGGTGATTGGTTTGTAGGACCAAGACTAGAATCAGGGTGGATAAGTGCACAGGACTTATTTAAGAAAATTTCAAGATAAGTTATTCAAAGCTTTTTAATCTGTACTCCCAATTACCCATCCTGGTATAAGTCACTTTTAAAATTCTTAAATTTTCTTGATCGTACCAAATATTAAAGTCTAATCGTTTATCTTTAGGAATATTCATATCTTTAGATTTAAGTGTAAAATGATCAGCATTATAAATTTTTCCATAAAGATCAATTTTTTCTTTTCCTATAAAAGTAACAACCTGTTCTTTAATACTTCCAGATATTGGACTTATTTGAGACCCTGCTTGTAAAATTCTATGATTCCACCAATTTCCAATAACATTATTAGTTGTCGCCTCGCCATTGAATGAGGAGCCTTTGATATCATATTTTTTACTTTTTTTATTTAGTTCTAAATTTACAAATTTTTCTTTATCATTTTGAAGAGTTTTAGAATTAAAAGATATCAATTGATCTTTGATATATTTTTCTTCACCATATGACTCCACTTGAAAAATTGTAGCTCCTAATAGATCAACAGAAAATTTAAATTGATTTGTAATAATAGTTTCCTCACCATTTCTCTCAAAAAAATAATAATTGTATCCAATTAATTCACCATTTCTAAAAATCTCCATTTCAATTTTGTTATATTTATTGTAGTGACCCATATGTGCCATGGAAATAACTGGAAAAATTACAATAAACAAAATGGCTATAAATTTTCTCATTTGGCAATTACATTAGTGGACTTTATCTATAATAGAAATAACTTATTAAGATGTTTTTAAAAATAAAGAAAATACCAAAAGTTAATTGGAGTTCTGACAAGCCATATAATTTTAAACCAAAATTTTCCACTTTCTTTTTTTTATGCTTTGGTCTGATGTTGTTTGGTCTTGGTGAAGGGTTATTAATTGTTTCCTTTACAGGCGCTTCTCCGTGGAGTGTTTTAGCTCAAGGTATTTCCTTAAATGTTAATTTAAGTATTGGAACAATTACTCTTTTAATAAGTATCGCTGTTTTAATTTTGTGGATACCTCTGGGCCAAAAACCAGGAATGGGCACAATACTTAATGCCTTAATTATAGCCTTTATGATTGATCTTTGTATAAAGTTTGTACCAACCCCGTCTAATTATCTTAATCAATTAATCCTAGCAGTAATTTCTGTAATGATGGTTGGAATAGGTGGGGGCATCTATTTAGTTTCTAATCTTGGCGCAGGACCAAGAGATGGATTAATGATTGGTTTACAAAAAGTAACCAACTTACCAGTGGCAGCCGTTAGAGCTTTTTTAGAGATTTCTGTTGTAAGTATAGGTTGGTATTTAGGTGGAACAGTAGGGGTTGGAACTCTTTTATTTGCTTTTGGTATCGGTCCGTGCGTTGCTCTAGGTTTATTTTTAGTTGATAAAATTTTTGATTAAGCAGCAGCGCCTGATTTTTCACTTCTTTTTCTTTCATGGGGATCAAGAATAGCTTTTCTCAATCTACAAGACTCTGGAGTAATTTCTAAAGCCTCATCAGTATTTAACATACTTAGTTGTTCAGCAATTGACATTTTTCTAACTGGAGTTAAGACAACATTTTCATCAGTACCTTGCGTTCTCATATTTGTTAATTTTTTACCCTTCATAACATTAATAATCATGTCTCCTGGCTTAGGTGATAGACCTACGATCATTCCCGGATAAACAGGATCGTTATGAGTTACAAACATTTCTCCTCTAGCCTGTAAATTAAAGATTGCAAAAGCAACTGCCTTTCCTTGTTCCATAGAAATTAGAGCCCCATTTCTTCTGCCCTCCATTTCACCCTCAAATGGACCATATTCATGAAAAATTCTGTTGATGACACCATTTCCTTTTGTCAGCGTTAAAAATCTACTTGTATATCCCATTAAACCTCTTGTTGGTGCATGAAATATAAGTCTCTTTTTATTTTTACCAGTATCTTTTAATTCTATTAGTTTACCTTTTCTTCTATTCATTGAGTCAATTATTTTTGATGAGTGCTCTTCATCAAGATCCATAGTAATTTCTTCTATTGGCTCAAGCTTGTTTCCATTCTCATCTTTTTTATAAAGAACTTTTGGAGGGCTCACAGTCATTTCAAAACCTTCTCTTCTCATTTGAGTAAGTAAAATTTCCAACATTAATTCACCACGACCACTAACCACAAAAGAGTCATTTCCCTCATTTTCAGTAAATGTAATTCCAACGTTATTTTGTGCCTCTTGAACTAATCGATCTCTAATCTGTGTGCTTGTAAGTTTTTTACCTTCTGTGCCAGCCAAAGGCGATGTATTTACAGTGATGGTAATTGACATAGTTGGAGGATCTATAGGAGTAGCTTCAATTGGATCGTTAACTTCAAGATCACAAATAGTATCTGCAACGTTAGCTTTTTCTAAACCGGCAACAACTACAATATCTCCAGCTTCACCAACCTCAATTGGAACTTTTTTAGTCCCTTCGTATCTAAAAATTTTAGTTAATCGACCTTCATCAACTTTCTCCCCATTTAAGTTGATTGCCTTAATTGCTTGATTAGCTTTTGCTGTTCCTTGAGAAATTCGACCTACTAAACTTCTTCCTAAAAAACTATCAGCATAAAGAAGTGTGGACAGCATAGCAAAAGGTTTTGATTTGTCTAATTCTGCTGGCTTAACATGATCTATAATTTTATCTAAAAGTGGATTAAGATTTTCTTTAGGACCATCAACTTCATGATCAGCCCATCCAGATCTTCCACTGGCATATAATACTGGGAAATCTAGTTGTTCTTCATTAGCATCTAAACTTACAAATAAATCGAATGTTTCATCTAGAACTTCATTAGCTCTTTGATCTGATTTATCTAATTTATTTATAACCACAATTGGCTTTAAACCTTGTTTTAATGCTTTTGCTAAAACAAATTTTGTTTGAGGCATCACACCTTCAGCAGAGTCTATTAATAATAATGCTCCATCAGCCATACTAAGCACTCTTTCAACTTCAGCAGCGAAATCTCTGTGGCCGGGGGTATCAATTATATTTATTCTAGAATCTTTCCAATTAATTGAGGCAGGTTTAGCTAATATTGTAATTCCTCTTTCTTTTTCTAATTCTCCAGAGTCCATCAGCCTTTCATCCACAACCTCATTTTCTCTAAATGAACCACTTTGTTTCATTAGGTTATCAATTAGGGTTGTCTTACCATGATCAACATGGGCAATTATGGTCATGTTTCTTATAGTATTTTTCATAAATCTGAGTTCTTATACATATTTAAACACTTTTGAAAACTTAAAAAAAACTACACTAGGCTTGAATAAATTAAGGATTTTTTTTTAATTTTTAATTTTTCGCTTTTCGCGTTTAAGTTTTCTTTTTTCTTTAAAATTTAATTTAGGTTTTTTTTTGACACTAGAGTCTTTAAATGATTTTCCACTATATCTTTTAGACATATTCCTGAGTTTATATCATTAACAAAATATTATATATCAATAAATATGCAAAATCTTCAAATGGCTTTTAAAAATAAAAAGAAGGTTATTTTAAAATCTATTAAAAGTAAAAATACTAAAAGTCAAAACAAATATAAAAGAGTTGCTTTATCTACAATCAGATATGCTGGAGGAAAATCTCTAGCAGTAGGACATGTTTTTGAATTGTTACCAAATCATGTCAAAAAAGTAGTATCTCCTTTTTTTGGCGGGGGGTCTGTTGAGATAGCAATGAGTAAATTTTTAGGACTCAATGTAGTTGGTTATGATATTTTTGATATTCTTTGTAATTATTGGAATTTTCAAATTAAAAAGCCAGAAGCACTTTATAAAAAACTTAGTCAACTACAACCCTCTTTTAAAGAATTTGAAAGAATAAGAAAAATCTTAAATAAAGTTTGGAAAAAAGAGATTAAATTAGACCCTTTAACCCTAGCAGTTTATTATGTTTATAATTTCAACTTATCTTATGGTCCTGGCTTTATGGGCTGGACATCAGAAATTTATTTAAACAAAAAAAAATATCAAAAAATGTTGGAAAAAATAAAAAATTTTAAACCTGGAAAATTATCCGTGAAACAAGGAGATTTTGAAAAAGTCTTAAAAAAACATAAAAACGACTTCTTGTATTGTGATCCACCCTATTTCATTGGACCTGATTCTAAAATGTTTAAAGGAGTTTACCCAATGAGAAATATTCCTGTTCACCATAAAGATTTCCCACATGAAAAATTAAGAGATATGTTAAAAAAACATAAAGGGGGATTTATATTATCTTACAACGATTGCCCGACGATAAGAAAATATTATAAAGGTTTTAAAAAGATATATCCAACATGGCAATACACAATGGGTCAAGGTGAGACTAGAATTGGAAAAAACAGGATTGAAATGGGGAATAAACACGTAAAAAATTCACATGAAATTTTAATTTTTTCTCCATCTTAATTTCTAGGTAAAAAAAAGGGGCAGTAAAAACTGCCCTTTTAGAATCTTGATTAGGAGTTATTGTGTTACATTCTCACACATATTACGCCAATACTCATTATTTAAGAACTTCATTCAAAAGATGACTTCATTTAGAATTATAGTTAGGATGATATTTAACAAAAATGAGAAAAATTACTTTTGTTCTTATATTAATTATTATGACAACTAACCCTATCAAAGAAGTTTCTAGTGAACAGATTGTTCAAGATTTAATTATAGAAATTAAGTCAAAAAAATTTCAAATTGACAAAGAATTAGATAAAATAATAAGTGATTATAAGAAAAGAATTGAAATAAAATCAAAAAAATATCTTGAAAATAATCCGACAAACTACATAGGCAATACTTACAAGGGCGAATTAAAGGAAGAGAATATTCCACATGGTATTGGTAATATTCTTTATCAAAATGAAGACATGTACAGTGGAGAATTTTTTGAAACCTTGAGACATGGTGTTGGCAAATATACTTATTTAGGATCAATGAATCATAAGGATCATCCTTTTTCTATAGGTTATTATATAGGAGAATGGTATGCTGATGCCAATGAAGGATTAGGAGAGTCGCTTATAACAAAATGGGAAAATCTTTCAATTTATCGAGGCAATTGGGCAGTCAATCGTATTAACGGTTTCGGATATTATCATATGCTTGGTCATAAAGATAACAAAATACCAAAAATAGAATTGATTGGATATTTTGTAAATGATCAGGGTTTTAAATATATGATTGAAATTAATAGAAAAGAAAATGGACAATTAGAAGACTACCCACCAAGTGGTTTATATGAATTTAATGTTGAACAAGGAACAAAAACTCCAATTTATGAATTTAAAACAATAGAAGAATGGGACAATATTAAAATATCAAAAAGTAATAGTTACCCAATATTAGAAAAATTGGTAGAACCATATATAATTGATGAAACACAAACTAAGGAGTTCAAAGATGCTAAGTTAGAATTCTCAATATTGCTTACAAAGTTACAAATTGATACTTCAGATTATGGTTATGATGCTTCAGGTGATCTTTTGGAATGGTTTCAAAAAGTTAATGAACTAAATAGGGGGTCGTTTGCTTTTTCAAATCTAAGTGATATTAAAAAGGGAACTCAAAGAATAAAAGAACTTAAAAAAGAATTTGAACTTCTGAAGAAAAATTGAAATTTCATCAATAATTTATCAATAAAAAAACTCTAGAATCTTCATCATACATTCATCACTATATTCATCACTAATGATTTTCGTTTAGATAAAAAAAAGGGCAGTAAAGACTGCCCTTTTTGAATTTTTGTTTGAGATTAATGGGGATTACATTCGCCTACATTCGCATTTTTAGTACGCTAATACTTATTTATTAAAGAACTTCATTGAAAACTTCATTGAGAAAACCCTCTAATTTAAAAGCAATTCAAAAGATGACTTCATTGAAAGGCGGGGTTAAAATGGGTTTAATGAAAAAATTATCTCTATACATTTTTCTGGTTTTGATGTGGTGCAATGTCGGATTTGCAAATAATTTTTATTGTAATGTAGATGCATATGGATTTGATGGTAATAAATGGCGCAGTTATCCTGATAATGTTTTTTTAATTACTTATGACAATCAAAATTTAATTATGACAGATACGATGATAAACATGGATTGGAATTTTGAAATAATTAAAAATGATAAAGATCACATATCAGCAGTTATCACTTCAGAAAAAAAATCTGGTTTGAGACCAGTATTAGAGTCAATAATATTTTATAAAAAAAAATTGTTTGTTGTTTTTGCTTATTCTGCAGATGACGGAATAACTATAAATAAGGGGCAGTGTTTTAGAAAGTAATAATAAAAAAACCCCCGAAACTTTCGTTCCAGGGGTTCTAATTTTGTTTAGTGTATGTATTTAGAGTGTTCTCTAAATGGAAACGTATTACATTCTCATACTGGTTTCAAAAATACTACTATTTACTGAGTTATTGAAGATATATTCATCATCATTCATCACTTTTCAAACGCAATTCAAAAGCAATTCAAAAGATGATTATCTTGAAGAATCAGTTTAATATTAATTTATGAAAATAATATTAGATTCTTTTACTAGAACATTAGATTTTAAAGGCAGATCTACTAGAAAAGAGTTATTTTTTTATATTTTGTTTTTGGTTATTTTATTATTAATTGCTTTTATATTTGAAAGAATTTATCTTTCTACAGTAGGATATTATAGTGCAAGTTTATATATAAGAACTGGTATAATATTTTTTTTTTTTATTTCATTAATTCCTTTAATTTCCTTATCTATTAGAAGACTCCACGATATTAATTTATCAGGTTTGTTTATCGGAATACCTATAGTTATTGAAATTGGATTAAGAGTTGCTGATGAAGTATTTATGATTTTTGAATATACCGACAATTTTATTGGATTAGTTGGCATTCTTATTTTTATTGGTTTATTAGTTTTATGCACTCAATTAAGTCATAAAAAAAATAATAAATATGGAAAATATGTTCCTTAGTACGCGTAAAAAACTTTAAAATTAAAAACCCCCGAAACTTTCGTTCCGAGGGTTCTAATTTTGTTTAGTGTATTTTTATATAGTGTTATCTAAATGGAAGTGTATTACATTCTCATTCACTAGTTCAATGAGTATTCATTTACTTATTTTTTATTAAAATTGTTCATCTATGTTCATCTAAATAGAGGGCAAATTCAAAGGAACTCAAAAGATGACTTCATTTTAGAGTTGGGGTAAGGTAAGAAATTCTTTTATTTTATTTTTATAATTGCTTTATCATTATTTAAAAGATTAGGATATTCAGAATATATTTCACATTGTTTAACTATATTTTTTTCTTCTAAAAATTTAATTTTATTTTCTCTACTTAAATATAAAAATTCAGCAAATTCATTTGTATTTAAATTTTCATAAAACCAATTTGAATAACAAGTACAAAAGAGTTTGCGTTTTTCATAAGGATTTTCGCCAATACATCCCAATTTTATTGCTTCAATTTTATCCTTGGAAGGTTTGCTTGGATTGGTTTTACTGGTTTTTTCACAAGAATATTCTTCTTTCGTTATTAATTCATTTTCTATTTGGTCTTTTCTATTACTAAATAAATCAAGAAGATACTTTTGATTAATTGTAAGGTTATCGATTTCTTTATTTAACTGATTGTCTGTTAATTTTAAATTTGTCTTACCTTGAATTTTCCCATAAAAAATACTTTTAGAATTTAAATTTTTAATATTGTCAGATTCATATGAACGTAAAACTATTTTATTTTTGTTATTATCTATTTTTGATACATCATAAAACATTAGACCTCCTGTAGCAGGTTCAGTCATAAATGAACGAATAATATTATCTTGCTGATGTCCAAAGTTTAAAAATTTAACATCCATAATAGAATGAGAAAAAACTAAAAAACCGTTCTTATACATGTACAAGACTTCAAATTCAGAAATATCATTATGTTTTAGAGATTTACATTTAAAATATGGAAGTTCAGAGGATTGTGAAGAATTGCTCCACATCAATATAAAAACAATAAAGACTAAAACTTTTTTCATCTTTTAATCCTAGCAAACTGACATCTATTTTACTACTTTCAAGTTTTTAGGTACTGTTTTGTGTGGTTAAACAATACCATTTTAAAAATATTGTTCATCTATCGTTCATCTAAATTTTGAAAAAAAAAACCCCCGAAACTTTCGTTCCGAGGGTTCTAATTTTGTTTAGTGTATGTTTTTAGAGTGTTCTAAACGGGAATCGTATTACATTCTCATACTGGTTTCAAAAATACTACTATTTACTGACTTATTAGAGATACATTCATCATCATTCATCACTTTTCAAACGCAATTCAAAAGCAATCCAAAAGATGACTTCATTGAAGAGTAGGGTTAATATTTAGTATGATTGATGAACCTTCAAAAAAAATAAAAGAGGAAATTTATAAACTTTATACTCAAATATATGACTCATCTTTTGATAAGCAAAAGAAAAAAAATTTATTAACATCAATTGCTGGTTGGGAACCATGGAGTTGGAGAGTGGTAGGTATTACTGTAGATGCTGTAGGTCGTATTTTAGAAAATAATGGACACGCAAGAGTAAAATCAGAACTTGTTAGAGATCACTTTTTTCAGGGTAGATCTAAAACTTATGAAAATATGCTTGTTAATAAATTAGATTTTGAAAATTATTGGAAAGAATTTTGGGAAAATGACAGAACAATACTAATGACAAAAGATGAGCACAATAAAATTAATGCTGATAGATTTGTTGGTCTATGGGATTTCAAGGAAGATAAAATATTTGAAATAGATTGGAGAGATGGATATTTTATTTCAAACAAAGTAGCAGGTTTTCATTTTACATATAAGAGAGAAGGGCAATTTATAGTTTATAACTTTAAAGATAAAGTAATTCAGAAACTTGATAATTCTAAATCAAGAACTGATAGTATTGTTTATTATTATATTAAAAAAAATAAAAATGGATAAACCAACAAAGCAAGAAGTAGAAGATTTGATCAAATATTGTTCAGATAAAGAGAGAACGGTACCTGTTCGGTGGATAGAGGTGATGAGTATTATTGAATATGAAAAGCAACCAAGAAATATCCAAAAAACCTTACAATGCTCAATTTTAGGAGCATACTGGAATACTAGTAAAGAAAATAAGGTAAAAAGATTTCACGATCAGATAAAATTTGCTGGATATTTTTCTTCTAATAGAGAAAAAGTTTTTTATGAATTAAAAGATTTTTTACATAATCTTTCCGAAGAAGAGTGGAAACATCAAGAATTACCCTTATAAAAAATCTTATCATAAAAAAAACCCCCAGAAATCTTTCTGAGGGTTTCTAATAATACTTGATTTACTTAAAATTTTGAAAATTCCTTCATCACTTTTCGTCATTATTTAAAGCAATTCAAAATCAATTCAAAAGTTTCAATTTTTAAGCGATCTTGTTTTTTTAAATAAAGACATTACATGAGTCTGATGTTTAGTTTTATTTGGCAATTCTTAAGCGGACTAATACTTTTTATAATTCTAGGATTTGGTTTGTTTTATATTGCTAAATTATTTTTTGGTTTTTAAATTAAACTTATATGCCCGCGTGGCGAAAATGGTAGACGCGACAAGTAAAATTGTTTCACTTCGGTGAGTATCAGTTCAAACCTGATCGGGGGCACCACAGATGACTATATCTTGCAGGGAAAGATAGTCCTTTCCCTGTAAAAAAGTCTTATAGAGAATTTTTTTTATGGCAATTTTTTTTGAAAATGACCCAACTTTACAAAGTTACTGGAGATCAATAATTCTGTATGGTCGCAATGTTGCATCTTATAAATTTGCTTTGGGTAAAGCATTAATTGATTTAAATAAAAACCCTAATGATTTGATAAAATTAGAAGATTTAGCAAAACCTTTTGCTTATCATTTGTGTGATCATCTTAAAGAAAACGAAAAACAAATTACTTCATCTAATAGTAAATTTTTAAATACATTAAAAAAGTCTATTAATGGGGAAATTAAAGTTGAAGAAAGAAATCATATAACTAAAAAACTAGGTTTCGTAAATGTGATAGATGCATTTCATGAAGTAAATGGAAAAACTATACCTAAAAGATTTTTTATTGATGAGAGAAAAGAAAACAGTGGAATTAGATTAACTGATCATTTTTATAAATTGTTTGAATTACAAGAGAGTGAGAATTTTCTAAATGAAGTAGAGGCAAGATGGAGATTAGTTGAAACTGCATGGAAAATTGGAGTTGCAGTTAAGTTGGTTCAAGTTCAACATGATAGTATTGGAGAGAAATTTTATATAAATACAAAATTAGGAAGAATAAATGTTACATCATCAAAAAATGCTTTAAACGGATATCAGAAAAGTAAATGTTTTTTCTGTTTTGATTATATTTCTATTATTAAAAGATCCTTAAACCTTTGTAATGTTGACCACTTTTTTCCAGATACATTAAAAAGTAAAGATTTTCCTGGTTATGTAGATGGAATTTGGAATTTGGTTTTAGCATGTAAAGATTGTAATAGGGGAGAAGGTGGAAAATTTGCAAAAGTCCCATCATTAAAATTTTTAGAAAGACTAAACAGAAGAAACGAATATTTTTGCTCTAGTCACCACCCTTTGAGAGAAACCATTATGTCTCAAACTGGTCAAACAAAAGATCAAAGAACTAAGTTTTTACAAAAATGCTATAATTCTGCAAAGAGTAAACTTATTCACACTTGGGACGTGGAACCGAAAGGGACTTCGATTTTTTAATAATCACCTTTACCAGGAATAACATTTCTTACTCCACCACGGGGGTTCTCAACATCATTTTTATATCTTGGTATAAGATGAATATGCATATGAAATACTGTTTGACCTGCATATTCTCCTGAATTTATTCCAACATTAAAACCATCAGGATTATATTTCTGTTTAAGATATTCTTTTGCTTGAAATAATAATTTATTTAATCCAATAATTTCTTCATTAGTCGAGTCGAAGTAATCTGGGTATTCTCTTTTAGGAATTATTAAACAATGACCTTTGCTTACAGCAAATTTATCATAGATAACAAACCCAATTGAATTTTCAAATATTCTCTCTTTTACCTCAAGAAAAGGACTGATCATGAAAAATTATATCATAAAAAAAACCCCCAGAAATTTCTTTCTGAGGGTTTCTAATTTGTTTAACTCTTGTACGAAGAGTGTTCTGGACTGGAATCGTATTACATTCCCATGCCACCCATTCCTCCCATACCACCCATGCCGCCCATTCCACCAGGCATTCCAGCAGGAGCCGCGTCTTTTTCTTCTGGCTTATCAGCGATCATTGCTTCTGTTGTTACTAATAATCCAGAAATTGATGCTGCATCTTGAAGTGCAGTTCTAACAACTTTAACTGGATCAATAATACCCTTAGCAAACATGTCACAATATTCTTCATTTTGTGCATCATAGCCATGAGTTTTTTTATTCTGCTCTAACAATTTACCAACAACTACCGAACCATCTACTCCAGCATTTTTAGTAATTTGTCTAATAGGAGCTTCTAAAGCTCTTCTAACTAAATCAACACCAGCTTTTTGATCCTCGCCTTTGGCTTTTACTTTTTCAAGCTCTTGAGCAGCATATAACAAAGCACATCCACCACCTGTTACAATACCTTCTTCAACTGCAGCTCTTGTTGCATTAAGTGCATCTTCAACTCTGTCTTTTCTTTCTTTAACCTCAACTTCTGTAGCACCACCAACTTTAATTACAGCAACACCACCAGCTAGTTTGGCTAATCTTTCTTGAAGTTTTTCTTTATCGTAATCAGATGTTGTCTCATCAATTTGTTGTTTGATTGAAGAACATCTAGCTTCGATATCAGATTTTTTACCACTACCATTTACGATAGTGCTATTATCTTTATCAACTTTAACTTTCTTACATGATCCAAGATCATCTAATTTTACGTTTTCAAGTTTAATTCCTAAATCTTCAGAAATTACACTTCCACCAGTTAAGATTGCAATATCTTCAAGCATAGCTTTTCTTCTGTCACCAAAACCTGGAGCTTTTACAGCTACTACTTTTAAACCACCTCTTAATTTGTTTACAACTAACGTTGCTAAAGCTTCACCTTCAACATCCTCAGATATTATCATTAATGGTCTACCAGCCTGTACCACTGCTTCTAAAAGTGGAACCATTGGTTGTAGATTTGTTAATTTTTTTTCATGTAAAAGAATAAAAGGATTTTCTAACTCTGTCGTCATCTTGTCACTGTTTGTGATAAAGTATGGTGATAAATATCCTCTATCAAATTGCATACCCTCAACAACATCAAGTTCTGTTTCAATTCCTTTATTTTCCTCAACTGTAATGACACCCTCATTACCTACTTTTTGCATTGCTTTTGAAATCATACTTCCGATTTCTTTATCACCATTTGCAGAAATAGTTCCTACTTGAGCAATTTCATCGCTATCTTTTACTTTTTTGGCTGAAGAAACTAAGTTTTGTTTTACAACATCTACTGCTGCATCAATACCTCTTTTTACATCCATCGGGTTCATCCCAGCTGTAACATATTTTACGCCTTCTTTAACAATCGCTTGAGCTAAAATAGTTGCAGTTGTTGTTCCATCACCAGCCTCATCATTTGTCTTGCTAGCAACTTCCTTAACCATTTGAGCACCCATATTTTCAAACTTATCTTCAAGGTCAATTTCTTTTGCAACTGAAACACCATCTTTGGTAATTCTTGGGGCACCATAAGATTTATCCATCACAACGTTTCTGCCCTTAGGACCTAGCGTTACCTTAACAGTATCAGCTAAGATATTTACCCCTCTTATCATTGCTGATCTTGCTTCAGCATCAAATTTAACAACTTTTGCCATTATTCTTTCTCCTTTAACTTATATTATTTACTTGAAATACCCATAATGTCTGACTCCTTCATTATGCTGTATTCTTTACCATCAATTTTGACTTCAGTTCCTGACCATTTGCCAAATAAAACTTTGTCTCCAACTTTAACATCCATTGGAATTTTTTTTCCATCTTCAGTTTTTGCACCACCACCAACAGCAACAACTTTTCCTTCTTGAGGCTTCTCTTGTGCTGTATCTGGTATGATTATTCCTCCAGCAGTCTTTTCGCTGCTATCTAAAACTTCTATTAAAACTCTGTCATGTAACGGTCTAAATTTCATATATTCTCCTATATAAGTATGGAGTTCATATAGAGATTGGTAATACTATTTCAAGATATACATGATAATTTGTTTATTAAAAAAACGTAGGAAATTGTGGATTTTTTGGTTTATAGATTATTTAAATGACGAAAAATTTAGACATTGAGGGTTTAAGATCAATTGCAGATAACTATGAATTATTTTATGTGGATATTTGGGGAGTAGTTCATAACGGTATAAATGTCCATAAAAATGCAATTTCTGCTCTTAAAGAAATTTTAAAATTAAAAAAAGATATTGTTCTTTTAACAAATGCACCGAGGCCAAATAAAAATGTTAGAGATTTTTGTGAAAAACTTGGAATGGATAAAACTTTATCAAAATATGTTTTTACATCTGGTGAAGCAGCAATTAAATATTTAAAAAAAAATTTATATTCAGATAAATTTTTTCATGTTGGCCCTCCAAGAGATTTTGATTTATTTGAAGATTTTAAAAAAAATAAAACAAGTAATATAAATGATGCGTCATATTTATTATGTACAGGTTTGTTTGATGAGCAAAAGACTGATTTAAATTATTATAAAGATATTTTAGAAAGCTCAATTTCAAAAAAGATGATTTGTACTAATCCTGATTTAGTTGTTGATAAAGGTGAAAAAAGAGAATTATGTGCAGGTTCAGTTGCAATAGTTTTTGAAAAAATGGGAGGAAAAGTTACTTACTTTGGAAAACCATACCCAGAAGTGTATAATCAATCAATAGATAACACTAATAAAAAAATACTCTCAATTGGTGATAATTTGAATACAGATATAAAAGGCGCGAATTTTTTAAATTTTGATTCATTAATTATTTCAAATGGTATTCATAAAAATGAAATTAAAGAAAAAGGAATTGAAGCAACTGCGAAATCTTATGAAACAGTCTGTAATTATATCCAAACAGATTTAAAATGGTGAAAGTGAAATTATATAATAGTTTTAATATTAAAAAAAATCATAAAAACTCAATAATTTTGATTGGAAATTTTGATGGACTTCATTTAGGACATCAAAAATTATTTAGATTAGCAAAAAGATATAAAAAAAAATATTCTTCAAAGATTGGTGTTTTAACTTTTGAGCCGATGCCAAAAATGTTTTTTAACTCCAATTTAAAAAATTTTAGATTATCTAATTTAAACCAAAAAATTGAAAATTTAAATAAGCTCAATGTCGATTTTGTTATTACTAAAAAATTTAATCGTAAATTTTCAAAAACAAAATCAGTTTCATTTATTAAAGAAACTTTAGGCAAAAGACTAAGCCCTAAATTTATTTTCGTAAGTAATAATTTCAGATTTGGAAACAAAAGAGAAGGCAATGTAAAACAATTAATTTATCACGAGAAATTATGTAAATATAAAATAGTTAAACCACAACCTTTATCGATCAAGAAAAAAATTATTTCATCTTCATTATTAAGAAAATATTTACAGAGTGGTAAACTTAATAAAGTCAATAAACTTTTAAATAGAAAATGGTCTATCGATGGTAAAGTTATAAAAGGTAGACAACTAGGAAAAAAGATTGGTTTTCCAACAGCCAACATAGATATCAAAGACTATGTTTTGGCAAAACCAGGTGTTTATGCCGTCCAAGCTAAGAAAATAAATAGTTCAAAATATATTAAAGGAATAGCCAATTTAGGATATCGACCTACATTTAATGGAAAAAAAATATTATTAGAAGTTCATTTATTTAATTTTTCTGGAAATTTATATAATAAGTATTTAAGAGTAGAATTTTTAAAATTTATAAGAGTTGAAAAAAAATTCAGAAATGTAGATCAATTAAAAAAACAAATTAAAATTGATTTAGTAACAGCAAAAAAAAAGAAATGAGTAAAAGCCAAATTAATTTACCTAAAACAGCTTTTTCAATGAAAGCTAATTTACCAATTAGAGAACCAGAAATTTTAGAACTTTGGAAAAAAATTGATCTTTACAAAGAGTTAAGAAATTCGAGGAAAGGAGAGGAAAAATTTGTTCTCCATGATGGTCCTCCTTATGCAAATGGAAATATACATATGGGTACTGCATTAAATAAAATACTAAAAGATATTATCGTAAAATTCCACCAAATGGATGGCAAAGACTCTGTTTATGTTCCAGGTTGGGATTGTCATGGTTTACCAATAGAATGGAAAATTGAGGAACAATATAAAAAAAATAAAAAAAATAAGAATGATGTTCCAATTGTAGAATTTAGAAAGGAATGCCGAATGTTTGCTGAAAAATGGATAGAGGTTCACAAAGACCAGTTTAAAAGATTAGGTGTTGTTGGTGATTGGGAAAACTATTATTCAACAATGAGCTATGATGCAGAGGCACAAATTGTAAGAGAGCTTGGAAAATTTTTAAAAGAAGGGAGTCTTTACAGAGGATTTAAACCAGTTCTATGGTCAACTGTAGAAAAAACTGCCTTAGCTGATGCCGAGGTTGAATATCAAGACCATAAATCTGATACGATCTATGCTTGTTTTCCAGTTAAATCATCAAAAATTAGAGAACTTAATGATTGTAATATTGTTATATGGACCACCACTCCTTGGACGATACCGGCGAACAAAGCTTTAGCATACAACGAAAGCTTAGATTACTTAATAATTCAAATTAATGATGAAGGAAATTTTAAAAGTAAAAAAATTGTTATTGCAGAAGCATTATTGGAATCAGTTTTAAAAGATTGTGAGATTAAAGAATTTGAAAACCTTAAGAAATTTAAAGGTAAAGATTTACAAGATACTATCTGTGAGCATCCATTTTTTGATTTGGGGTATGATTACGATATTCCAATGTTAGAAGCACGTTTTGTAACGACTGAACAAGGAACAGGAATTGTTCATTGTGCACCAAGTCATGGACCTGACGATTTTAATCTTTGTTTAAACAACGGAATAAAGGCAATTGAGACAGTGGATGATGATGGAAAATATACAAATAATGTTTCTTTATTTGAAGGTTTACATATTTTTAAGGCTAACCCCATTGTGATCGGTAAATTGAAAGATCAAAATAAACTTCTTTCAAATGGTGTATTGGTTCATTCATATCCTCATTCGTGGAGATCAAAAGCACCCTTAGTTCATAGAGCGACACCACAATGGTTTATTTCTATGGAAAGTCATAAACTGAGAAGTAAGGCTTTAAAAGCAATAGATGATACGATTTTTTATCCAAGTAAAGGTAAAGAAAGATTAAAATCAATGATCGAGACAAGGCCAGATTGGTGTGTATCAAGACAAAGAGTATGGGGTGTACCACTTCCTATTTTTGTAAATAAAAAGTCTAATGAAATTTTAATAGACGATAAAGTATTTGAAAATATTGCTAATATTTATGAGAAAGAAGGTTCTGATTGTTGGTTTTCAGATGACCCTCAAAAATTTTTAGGTGATAAATATAAAGCAGAAGATTTTGAAAAGCTTAGCGATATTGTTGAAGTTTGGTTTGATAGTGGATCAACCCATTCTTTTGTATTGGAGAAGAGAAAAGATCTTAAATGGCCTGCATCAATGTATTTAGAGGGTTCTGATCAACATAGGGGTTGGTTTCATTCCTCTTTATTAGAGTCATGTGGAACGCGAGGTAAGGCACCTTTCGAGTCTATATTATCTCATGGGTTTGTTGTGGATGGAAAAGGTCTTAAAATGTCAAAATCTCTTGGAAATGTAATTGCACCTCAGGATATTTTGAAAAAATATGGTGCCGATATTTTAAGAATTTGGGTTGCAGCATCAAATTATGCGGAAGATTTAAGAATAGATTATTCCATTTTGGACCAGCATTCTGAGTCTTATCGTAAAATTAGAAATACATTTAGATATTTATTAGGAAATATAAATGACAAATATGAGGATATTAATTTTGATAAAATTGACATTGAAAACTTACCGGAGCTAGAGAAATTTATGTTAAGTAAGATTCATTCTCTTAACAACAAATTTGAAAATTATTTTAAAAAATATGATTTTCACAATCTTTATAAAGAATTGTTGAATTTTTGTACAACAGATTTGTCGGCATTCTATTTTGATATAAGAAAGGACACTTTATATTGTGATCCAATTAATTCTGAGAAAAGAAAATCTTGTGTTACAATTTTGAATGTTTTATTAAAATCTTTACTCAGATGGTTCGCTCCAATATTGTCTTTTACCACTGAGGAAATACATCAACTGATATCAAAGAATAGTAAAAGCATCCATTTAGAAAAATTTCTTACTTTTCCAGATAAATTTAAAAATGAACAGCTTACTGAGAAATGGTCTCAATTAATAAAAATTAGAAATGTGTGCAACATAAGTATTGAGGAAAAACGAGCTAGTAAAGAAATAGGTTCAAGTTTAGAGGCAGATCTTAATATTCAACTTAATGAAAAATATAAGGATATAGTTGAAGATATGGATTTATCTGAATTATGTATTGTGTCGAAAGCTGTTGTTAATTTTGATAATCAGTCAGATATTTTAGTTGTGACAAAAAAAGCTTCTGGAAATAAATGCTCAGTTTGCTGGAAGATCAGAGAAGACCCATGTGAAAGACACCCTAAATGTCAAATTTCTTAAATAAAAATTTTTTAATAAATTTTTTTATTATTCTGAGCATCTTTGGTCTCGATAGATTTACCAAAGTCTATGTGATTTCTGAAAATGAAAAAAATTTATCATCTGAACTATTTGTATCAAAATTTTTGAATATCAATTTAATTTATAATGAAGGAATAGCATTTGGTTTATTATCATTTGATCAAAGTCATATGTACAACATTTTAACAATTTTAATTGCAGCTGTAATTTTAATTATTTTTTTTATGACTTTAAAAAGTGATGGTTTTAAAAAATATTCACTTTTAATGATATTTGGTGGAGCCCTAGGTAATTTATATGATCGAATTTTTTTTAAGGCGGTGCCAGACTTTATTGATTTTCATATCGGAAATTTTCATTGGTTTATTTTTAATGTATCGGATATATTTATTTCATTAGGAGTATTATTTTTGATTATTTTTGAAATAATTGATAATCAAAAAAAAAAAAATTGATGAAAAAAATATTTAAATTAACAACAATTATAATTTCAACTTTAGCTTTAAATTCATGTGCAACTATTAGTGAAGGTTTTAATTCACAGAAAAAAAATAGTGTTGATGAATTTTTGGTTGAAAAGAAATCGCCTCTAGTGATGCCCCCAGACTTCAATGAATTACCATTACCGCAGCAAACTAATCAAATAATTGAGAATGAAGAGAATATGGATATTAAATCATTACTTACTGACAACAACGATAGGGATTTAGATAATCAAAACACTAATCAAAACAAAAATTTTGAAAATTCCATTTTAGAAAAAATTAAAAATAATTAATGATAACATCAGGAATTTTTTTTAAAAATTTTAAAGGTAGTAAACAAAATACTAAAATAAAAAAAAATCTTAAAAAATTAATTAAAGAAAATAAACAAATTCTTCAATCTTTTAGTAAAAATTATAAAGACCAATTTAAGATCAAAAATTTAGGAATTTTTAAGAGATTTAACGATATACGTATAATTGGGATCGGCGGTTCGTCATTGGGCACAAAAACTATTTATAGTTTTCTCAAAGATAAAATTAAAAAGAGCGTATTATTTTATGATAATTTATCAACTTTCGACAAAAAATCTGGAAATAAAAAATATTTAAATTTAATCATCTCTAAATCAGGCAATACTTTAGAGACAATAGTCAATTCTAATATTCTTATCAAAAAAAGTGATAAAAATATTTTTATTACGGAAAATAAAAAAAATTATTTAAATTTATTGGCTCATAAATTAAAATCGGAGATTATTTATCACAATAATTTTATAGGTGGTCGATACTCAGTTTTATCAGAAGTTGGAATGTTGCCTGCAGAATTAATGGGTCTTAATTCAAAAAGTTTTAGGCAATTTAATAATTTAATTAAAAATCAAAAATATTTAAATGCGCTCATATCTAATGTGGGATCTACAATAAATTTAATTAAAAAAAGAAAATTTAATTCAATTATCATAAATTATGATGAAAAATCTCAAAACTTTTTTTCGTGGTATCAACAATTAGTAGCTGAAAGTTTAGGTAAAAAGGGAAAAGGTTTATTGCCAGTTGTCTCTAACATGCCTAGAGATAATCATAGCGTTATGCAGCTTTATTTGGATGGTTTTAAAAATAATTTTTATACGTTTTTTTATGTTCATGAAAATAATACCCCCAAAATAGATAATAGATTAATTTTACCCTCACAAAATTTTCTTAAAAATAAAAATATTCAAAATATTACTTACGCTCAAAAAAAAGCTACTGAAAATGTTTTTACAAAAAAAAATATACCTTTTAGAAGTTTTGAAATTAAAAAAAGAGATGAAAAAACTTTAGGTGAGTTATTTTGCTTTTTTATGTTAGAAACTATTTTAATTGGAAGAGCTTTGAAAATGAACCCCTACAATCAACCTGCAGTCGAGTTAATTAAAAAGGAGACTAAGAAAATTTTAGTTTAAATTACCAAATATAATTTTGGATATTCCATATTTCTTCTCATCTAGAATTCTAAAATTTTTTGAAAACTCATCATTTTCTCTTTTATGCCTATGTACAATAATCACCCCATCTTTATTGAGAATTTTTTCTTGAAAAATATTATAAATAATATTTGACAATCTTATCTCTTTATAGGGAGGATCTAAAAATATAATATTGAATTTAAGCTGAATTTTTTTAAAAAAATAATTAGATATTAAGTCTTCCTCTATAATCTCATATTTTTCTCTCATATTTAAATTATTTAGATTATTTTTTAAAATTGGCAAAACCCCATTGTACTTTTCCACAAAAGTAACATGTTTAGCACCCCTTGATAGACACTCTAAGCCAAACGAGCCAACACCTGCGAACAGATCTAAAACTATTGAATTTTCAATATCAATCTTAAATTTATTTGAGTGATTAATAATATTAAAAATAGATTCTTTTGTTAAGTCCTTTAAGGGTCTTGTCTCTTTGTCTTTTGGTTGTAAAATTTTTTTTCCTTTAAATTTTCCACCAATTATTCTCATTTTTTTATTACTTTATAACCAATGTCTTTTCTAAAAAAACCATCTGACCAATTCAGATTATTAAGAAGTTCATGAATCCTATTTCTTGATTTTTCAAAACTATCTGATACCGAAACAAAATTTAAAACTCGTCCGCCCACCGCCAAAGTAATATCATCTTTTTTAATAGTGCCAGCATGAAATAAGTGGTCATCAGTGTCTAATTGAACTTTATCGATATTTTTGATTTCAACATTTTTTTTGTAGGTCCCGGGGTAACCTTTTGAACACAAGACAACGCATAAACTTTTCTTATTATTCCAATTAATTTCGTTTTCATTTAATTTTCCATTGCAACATGAATTAATAATTTCACCTAAATCTGTATTTAGTTTAGGAAGAATAGTCTGACATTCTGGATCACCCATTCTTACATTATACTCAATTAAATAAGGTTCATTATTTGTTATCATTAGCCCAGCATATAAAAAACCTTTATATGATGTATTTAAATCTTTTAGTGCTCTTAAGGTTGGATCAATTATTTGATTTAAAATTTTTTTTTCGAGCTCTTCATTTATTAATCGTGATGGTGAATAAGCACCCATACCACCAGTATTCTTTCCTTTATCACCCTCATGAACTCTTTTATGATCCTGAGCTGTGCTAAAATTTTTGTAAGTAATACCATCGCTTAAAATGAAAAAGCTCATTTCTTCACCCTTTAAAAATTCTTCAATGAGAACATTTTTGGCATCACCAAATTTTCCCTTAAATATTTCTGTAACAGCCTGATATGACTCTTCTTTATTTTCACAAATATAAACACCTTTCCCTGCAGCCAAATTGTCAGCTTTAATCACTATTGGAAAATTTGAATTGTTTAAAAAATTTTTAGCTTGGCTAATATCATCAAATACTCCGAAACTCGCAGTTGGAATATTATATTTTTTACAAATGTTTTTTGTAAATATTTTAGATCCCTCTAATTGTGAAGCAACTTTACTAGGTCCAAAAACCTTAATATCAAAACTTTCTAAGTAATCTGTCAATCCATCAACCAAAGGTTTTTCTGGGCCAATTACCACTATCTCTATTTTTTTTGAAAGAATAAAATTTTTAATTTCCTCAAAGTTATTTATGTCTAAGTTAATGTTTTCAGCTAATGTATCGGTACCAGCATTACCAGGAAAACAATAAATTTTATCAATTTTTTTTGATTTATTTAGCGCATGACAAATGGCATGCTCTCTTCCTCCACTTCCTATAATACCTACAATCATGTATAAATATATAAACTATAAATGAATAAAAAATTAGCAAAAGTAAAATATTTACCAAATAATTTTCAAGTGATTGAGTCAGGTGACCATGTCATTTGTGCAGTTTCGGGTAAAGCAATCAGTCTTGAAAATTTGACTTACTGGAATGTTGAACTACAAGAACCGTATTATTCATATGTTGAGGCTACTAAAAAAAAAGAGGAATTAGACAATAAATAGCATTATTTCCAACGATTATGGGACCATATCCAGTTATTAGGATTAGCAAGTATCATTTTTTCAAGAGTTTTATTTAATTCGTTTGTAATATTTTCAATAGTATCTTCGTTTGAGAAATAAATAGGTTTATGAACTTTCATTTTAAATTTAATACCCTCATATCTTTCTATAAAGATAGGTACAACAGGCATATTAAATTTTTTAATCAATTGTGCTGGAATTGTAGTAGTAAACGCTTTCTCATTAAAAAAATTTGATTTAATACCCTGAGAAACTCTTTGATCTATCATAAGTGCCGTTGAAAAACCTTGGTTATTAAGTTTTATTAATTCTTTTAATCCACCAATTCCTTTTTTAATTTGATTATTGCAGATATATTTCTTTCTTATTCGTTCCATGAATTTATTTAAAAAAATATTATTTAGTGGCCTATAGATTGCTCCAATTTTAATACCTATTTTGTCTATCTGCATTGCCATAAGCTCAAAGTTACTGAAATGCCCTGATATAAATACGACTTTTTGATTTTGATCTTTAATATTTAAAAGTATATCTTCACCTTCTATAGAAATATTTTTACTAAGATTACCATTTCTAAAATTTTTCATATAAAGATATTCTGCAAAAACTCTCCCATAATTATTCCACATTGAAGATTTAATTTTATTAAATTCTTTAAAATTATAATCTGGGAAAGCTTTTTTTATATTATTATTGATTATTTTTTTTGATCTAAAAATTGGACCAATAATTTCAAATAATTTTCCGCTTAGAAAAGACGAGAGTTTAACACCAATAATTTTGAATATCACATAAAAAATGCAAATTATAATAAATTGTATTAAGTATTTAATTATTTTCATAAACTTTTGAAATATCATTAATAAAAGTTTCTTGATTTAGAATTTTTAATTCTGATTTAATATAAGAAATTTTATCATTTCTGTTTAGTCTCATGTAATCTTTTTCGGTAGTCATTACTTTACAATTTAATTTTTCGGACATTGAAATGATATCGTCAATCTTTTTTTGTGAGTATCTATAATGATCAGGAAATTCAATTTCTTTAACAATGTTTATGTTATTTTTTCTTAACATTGATATAAAAGTCTTATGATTTCCTATCCCTGAAAAAACTAAATATTTTTCGCTTTTATCAAACTCATTGATATTCAGCGGAACATATTCTCCTTGATAAACATTTATATTAGTATCTAAACTATGAATATATTTTATAATATTATTTATATTTTCATTATTTCCATTTAGAAAAACATTTTTATATTTTTTTAGATTTTTGATATTTTCTCTGAGCGGCCCAGCTGGAATAGTAAAACTATTACCAATCCAATTATCAATATTAAAACAAGCAATACTATAATCATAATCTATTGACGGATCTTGCAAACCATCATCAAAAATTGCGAGTTCAAAATTTTCATCAATTGCTTGTTTAATTGAGGAAGATCTATCTTTAGATTTAAATAATTTCCCTTGATTTGATAATATTTTTTGTTCATCAATTTGGTCTGAATAATATTTTTTTATAAAACAAGTTTTTATTTTATCTTTTAAAATTTCATTTATCTTCAAGCTTAAAGAGGTTTTTCCTGTTCCACCTAGATAAATATTACCTACACAAATAGTTTTAATCTTTGAATATTTCTTTTTTTTTGTTGTTAAGTTTTTGAAAGATTTTAAAATTGTGAGTAATAATGATACAGGTAAAAATAAATAAGAGAGAATACTAGGTTCATTGTAATCCCAAAATTTGGGTTTTTTAAATTTCATTATGAATTGATTTATCTAACTCATTTAAGGTTTTTTTAAGTATTGTTGTACCAAGATATTTCATTTTTTTTGCTTTTTTCATGTTTTTTTTAAAAATTATTGAATTAGCACATTGCTGAGGAGAGTTGATTGAAGATGATATTTTTAATTGATCTAAGTATTTGTAAACATCTTTAAAATTATCAATATTTGGTCCGTGTAATATTTTTGCGCCGAATCGAGCTGGTTCCAACGGATTTTGGCCACCTCTTTTAATAATTGATCCACCTAAAAAAACTGTTGTGGCAAATTTGTAAAACTTCTTAGACTCTCCGAAAGTATCAACTAGGTAAATATCTATATTATCTAATTTTTTTTTATTTGATCTACGAGATATTGCATTTAACCCAAGCTCATTAACTTGCGAAATAATCTGGTCAACCCGGTTAATATGTCTGGGTATTATAATTGTAATGATATTCTTTATTTTTTTTTTTAATAAAATGTGTGTTTTTGCTGCAAATAATTCCTCTGTGTTATGTGTACTTGCTGCCACAAAAGTCTTATATTTTCTAAATTGTAAGAACAATTTCTTATCTGCTTGATTAGTCTTAAAATTATCATGTTCAATAAATTTTAAATTTCCAATAGAAATTATTTTTTTTACTTTTAATTTTTTCAAAAAATAATTTGTCTCAGTGTTTTGAGAGTAGGCTTTATCTATTAAATTAAAAGTTGAGTGAGAAAATTTTTTAATTATTGACCAACGCTGAAAAGACTTTTTTGTAATTCTGGCATTAAGAAGAATTAAATGGACACCTCTTTTTTTGATAGATCGAAACATACTTGGCCAAATTTCTGATTCTAAAAAAATTGCTACATCCGGTTTCCAATGATCCAAAAATTTTTTTGAAAATAGTATATGATCAACAGGATAAAATTGGTGAATAGTTTTTTTGAATTTGATTTTTTCTAAAATTTTTGATGAGCTTAATGTACTAGATGTTATTAATATTCTATTTATAGATTTGTCATTGTCATACTTTTTTATTATTGGGATGGCGCTTAATATTTCACCAACACTGGATCCATGAAACCAGATAAGTTTTCCTGCCCCTCTTTTTTTTGATATAAAACAAAATTTTTCTTTAAATCTATATTTATCCTCTTTATTTTTAAAAATTCTAAAGATAATTATGAATGGTGAAAAAAATAATATAATTGAAAGTAAAAATTGGTAAATAAAAAAAATCATTACCTCTGAAATTGTTTGTCATGAAAATTTTTATAAATTTTTGAATTAATTAACAAATCTTCATGTTTACCATTATCAATTATTTTTCCAGAGTCTATTACATATATTTTGTTTGAGTTTAAGATTGTCGAAAGTCTATGAGCAATAACAACAGTAGTTTTATTTTTTGTTAAAATTTTTAATGCATCTTGTATTTTTGTTTCAGTCTCAGAATCCAAGGATGATGTAGCTTCGTCCAAAAGTATAATAGAGCTTTTTTTCAACATAGCTCTAGCTATTGAAATCCTTTGTTTTTCACCTCCAGATAATCTTACACCATCCTCACCAATCAAGGTTTCATATTTTTCTGGAAGATTATTTATAAATTCATCACAATATGATAATTTTGCTGCTCTTAATATTTCCTCATCACTTGCATCTAAATTTGCATATTTTATGTTATTTTTAATTGTATCATCAAAAAGGGTTGTCTCTTGACTAACCAAGGAAATATTTTTTCTTAATGAATGTAGTGTGACATTATATATAGATTGGTCATCAACAGAAATATCACCTGATCCGCAATCATAAAATCGAGGTATTAAATTTAAAATGGTTGATTTACCCGAACCACTATGACCAACCAAAGAAGTCATTTGGCCTCCTTCAAATTCAAGATTTATATTTTTAAGAACTTCACCGTCAGATTTATTGTAGCTAAATATCACATCCTTAAATTTGATATTTGCCTTTTCTACATTAATTTCTTTTGCATTATCTGGGTTATTTATTAATTTTTTCGTGTCAATTACAGATAAAATTCTTGAGGCTGCTGAAAGACCTTGATTAAGAATTACATTTAATGTCGATAAAGACCTCACTGGTTGATATGCCAACATCATAGCTGCAAGAAATGAAAAAAAATTATTTACACTTAACTCTCCCACAGCAATTAATTTTCCCGAATAAAAAATCAGAGTAGCAATCATTACCCCGGTTAATACTTCCATTATCGGAGAAATTCTGACTATCACATGCCCAATTTTTTTATTTTTTTCTTTAAGTTGATTTAAATAGTTATCTGCTCTATTGGACTCATACTTTTCTTTCTGAAAAATTTTTGTAAGTCGGTGGTTTTTAAATAATTCAACTAAATACTTAGTTAAAAAACTAGATTTTTCTTGAGCTTCAGTTGTTACTTTACCCATTCTTTTGCCCAAACTTCTTGCAGCAGTACTTGCTATTGGAATTAAAATAATTGCAATCAATGAAAGTTTCCAATTTTGTAAAAACATTACTGTAAGCAGTCCTATCAGTGTTAAGCTATCTTTAAAAAGGTTCAAAATACCATTGCTAAGAAGATTTGTAATATGTAATACATCATAAGTTAGATTTGAAATAAATTTTCCTGTATGCTTTTCGTCTATAGATTGGGTGTCAGCACTTATTAAAGTATTTAACATATCAAATTGAAGTTTCTTTTTTATATCTTCCCCAACATTGATCATTATAACTTTTGCTAGATAAAGAGAAACTCCCTTAGTTGTAAAAGCAATAATTATTAAGAATGGTATAATTATTAGTAATGATTGATCTTTTTGTATAAAAATTTTATCAATTGCTGGATCAAGTAGCCAAGCAATTGATGAAGTACTTGCAGCAACTAAAAAAGAAAAAAATACTGCTATCGCAATTTTTTTGATATATTTCTTTGTATATTCATTAAAGAGCCTTTTTAATGTTGCTGATTTTTCCATTATGAGACTTTCCCTATTAAAATATTCGTTAAAACTAAAAGTCCAAAAAAATTGTTACTTTTAAAAACTTTCAAACATATGCTTGGAGCATTTATATCAAAAGTCTTTATTTGATATAAAAATAATTGAGTAAATGGAATTAGTAAAAATAAAAAATAATACAAACTAAAATCCATTAGGTAACCTCCTGCTACAAGAGAAAATATTAAAATAGAGTAACATATAATTAAAAATATTTTTGCAGTTCCTTTAAATTTAATTGACGTTGATTTTAGTCCTATTATTTCATCATCTTTTATATCTTGGTATCCATAAATTGTGTCGTATCCTAGTGTCCAAAATATGGCTCCTATATAAAATATTAAAGGAACAAGATTCAAACTTCCTGAAATTGACGTCCAAGCAAGTACTAAGCCATAGTTAAATGTTACTCCTAGAAATAGTTGTGGCCAATAAGTATACCTTTTCATTAACGGATAAGTAAAAGCTAATGGCATTGAGGCTAATGCTAATAAGATTGTAAAAAGGTTAAAGTTTATTAAAACAATAAATGCTAATAAGCATAGTATAGCTGCATAAAACAAACTTAATTTTACGGAAATTTTACCTGATGCTATGGGCCTATCCTTTGTCCTTACAACTAGTTTATCAAACTTTCTATCTAATACATCGTTAATAATACAACCCGCAGATCTCATCAATACTGCGCCGAGAAAAAATAAAATTAAATAGAAAAAATAAATATTTTTATTTTGTGAGAAATCATAAACTAGTGTTAATCCCCATAGACAAGGCCAAAATAGCAACATGTAACCGATTGGTTTTTTAAGCCTTGTAAGTTCTATAAATAAGTTTAATTGGTTCATAAAATTTTACTTGTAAATAACAAAGGCAAGATTGATAATCAAATTGATTCGTATGAATATAGATTACACAGTCACCGCGTTAATGTTTCCTGCAATCCCACTGATAATGGGGGTGTATTCTAATAGGTTTCATACTTTAAGTTCTTTAATAAGAAAAATACATGACGAGTACGTATTTGAAAAACACACTCCACCTGAATGGAAAGACCAATTGATAAATTTAGAGAAAAGAATTGGTGTTTTAAAATTAAGTATTTTATTTGCTGCTTTTGGATTTTTATTCAATATGCTAACTGTTTTTGGTCTTTATTTACAGGAACTTTTTATTGCAAGAATAATTTTTGGCTCATGTTGTTTGTCAATGATGATATCAATCATATTTTTTATTATTGAAATTCAGATCTCAACCAAAGCCCTTAGACTTCATCTCTCTGATATGGATATTCAATTTAAGGAATAATTACTGCTGGACCCGTTAACAATCTAGCCTCTAAATCTTTGTGGGCTTGAGCAGCATCTGTTAATGAGTATTTTTTTGAAATTTCTATCTTAAATTTGTTAGATAAAATTGCATCAAAAACTTTATTTGCTGACTCAACTAATTCTTCTCTTTTGATTGTATAATGTGCAATGGATGGTCGAGTAAAAAATAATCCTTTAGCATTAATATCTTTTTTTACATCAATAGTATCAACGTATCCAGAAGCATTACCAAATGCTACCATCATTCCTCTTACTTTTAATGTTTCAATTGAACCTTTAAATGTTTTTATCCCAACACCATCATAAACAACATCAATACCATTTTTTCCTACAATTTTTTCAACTTCTTCTGAGAAATTTTTTTCAGAATAATTAATTACATAGTGACAACCATTTTTTTTGGCAATTTCCTCTTTATCTTTTGAACCGACTGTCCCAATTACTTCTGCACCCAAAGAATTAGCCCAAGGACATAAAATTTGACCAAGAGCTCCAGCTGCAGCATGATAAAGCACTTTGTCACCTTTTTTTAATGGATAAGCCCTGTGCAATAGATATTCTGCGGTAATTCCTTTTAATGTTATACAAGATGCCACCTCATCAGAAATTCCGTCTGGAACAGAAATTAATTTTTCTTCAGGCATAATTTGTTTTTCTGAATATGTGCCAATTGGCATTGATGCATGTGTAACTCGATCGCCAACTTTAAATAATTTTACTTCAGAGCCTATTTCCTCAATAACGCCACTAGCTTCAAGGCCAATACCGCTTGGTAGTGGAATAGGGTAGAGACCTGTCCTGTGATAAATATCTATAAAATTTAGACCTATTGATTTATTTTTAATTAAGACTTCTTTTGGACCTGGTTTTCCTATGTCTATATCCTTAATAACCAAAACCTCTGGTCCACCAAATTTTTCTATTTGTATTGATTTCATTTTTTATTTTACAAATGTGCCGTTATGATAATCTTGAACAGCCTGCAATATCTCTGCTTTAGTATTCATTACAAAAGGGCCACCTCTTGCAATTTCTTCATTTATTGGTTTTCCAGAAATAACTAAAAATTTAGCCTTCGACAAAGCTTTCACTTTTAAATTTTCACCTCTTGTAAGTAATATCAAGGTGCTATCTTTAACATTTCCATGTTTTTGCTCACCAATCTTTATTTCGCCATCTATTAAATAAATAAAACTATTGTGTGTAGATGGGAGAAGATAATTAAAATTCTTATCTTTATTTAGTTCGACATCAAAATAAACTGGCTCAACATTGTGACCTTTGACTGGACCTTCTGCCTTTTCAAACTTACCAGCTATAACTTTTACTTTTTTATCATTATCTTTATGCACGCTCATTTTATCTGCATCAATATAAATATATTCAGGTTTGCTCATTTTTAATTTTGCTGGCATGTTGATCCATAGCTGAAATCCATGAAGTTTCCCTTCTTTCATTGCAGGCATCTCTGAGTGGATAATACCACTTCCAGTTTTCATCCATTGGACATCACCAGCAGTCATTTTACCTTCACCGCCTGTACTATCTTTATGTTCAAAATCACCAGCAAGCATGTAAGTCACTGTTTCAATTCCTCGGTGAGGGTGTGGAGGAAAACCAGCTACATAATCATCACTATTTTCAGAGCCAAATTCGTCTAGCATCAAAAAAGGATCAAAGTAATTGGGTTCAACTCCAATACTTCTTTTTAATTTTACTCCAGCTCCATCTGAAGCTGGGATTGGATCAATGATTTGTTTTACTTCAATATTTTTCATCAGCTTTAATTAACGAATTAATTATTAATTTCAAGATCACTTTTTATCAAAACAAAAACCTTTAGCACCATTAACTACCAAGAATACAAAACCACCAGCTAAAGCAATATTTTTTAGAAAAGCGGTTAGCTGTACCTGATCAGTAAAATCATTGTGAAAAATAATAGCTGTAGCAAAACAAAATAAACTTAAAGCCGCAGCAGCAATTCTAGTTTGATAGCCAATTACAATTAGAATGGGTCCAATTATTTCAAGAGCAATTGCGGGTATAATTAAAATACCAGGCAAACCAAAACTTTCCATCCAACCTATAGTTCCCTCATAATTATTGATTTTAAAAATTCCATTTAAAAAAAATAATGCAGATATTAAAACTCTACCAAATAAATCTAATGCTTTAATCATGTTAAATTAATCTTAGTAAATACAATGGCGGATTGTAACATTCTTTGCAAGCACAAAAAAAAATATTTTGTCACCTTTGGTCTTTATTTTTTAAAATATTAAAGTAATTGAATTAGTTTGTTAAGATCTGTAATTTGATATTTTGGTTTAAAATCTAAGTTATCAAAAATGTTATTATTTCTATTTACCCAAATAGATTGGTAACCATAATTTCCACCACCTGAAACATCCCAAGTATTAGCACTTAAAAATGCAACTTCACTTTTACTAATATTATATTTTTTGATTGGCATATCATAAACTCTAGAACTTGGTTTATATATACCAACTTGTTCTATGGAAAATATATCATCAAATAAATTATCTAAATGATTACTTTTTACTAATTGATCCAGTAATGATGGAGTACCATTAGATAAGATAGCTAATTTAAATTTTTTCTCTTTTAAAGCTTTCAAGGTACCTGGAACTTCTCTGTAAGGGGATAAGATTTTATATAGATTAAGTAACTCATTTCTCATCGAAGGATCAATATCAAAAACTTTCATTGATTTATCTAAACTATCTTCTGTAACTTGCCAAAAATTTTTGTGTCTATCCATCAAACTTCTAAGCCAAGTATATTCTAATTGAGTGGTTCTCCAAAAATTTGCAAAACTCTCCCATTTATCTCCAATTTTATCTTTACATTTTTCTGCAGCTGAATTGACATCGAACAAAGTTCCATAAGCATCAAAAATTATTGCTTTAATATTTTTCATAAATTAATTTAACATATATGAGTAATATTAGATTGTTTTTTTCGAATACATTATCAAAAAATATGATTGATAAATTAGATAAATCTCAATCTCATTATTTGACTAAAGTAATGAGGTTAAAAAAAAATGATGTTTTTTCTTTATTTAATAAAACTGGTGAATGGGAAGCAAAAATTTTGAATATTACAAAAGATTTTGTTGAATTTAAATCAACCAAACAACTAAGACAAAAAGAAAATGTCCAAGAATTATGGTTAGCATTTTCACCTATTAAATCAAATTACCAAAATTTCATGATTCAAAAAGCAACTGAATTAGGTGTTTCAAAATTTTTACCAATAATTTTTGATCGAACTATTGTAAGAAAGATTAACAAAGATCGGTTAGAAAAAATAGTTATAGAAGCATGTGAACAATCAAATCGGATTAGTGTCCCATCTATTGAGGAAGTACAAAATTTAAAAAGTTTTTTAAATTCCAATTCAATGAATTTAATTTTCACAGATTTAAATTCAGATAATAAAAAAATTGAAAAAACAAAGTTTTCAGATGAACCTATTTGTATCATTATAGGCCCCGAAGGAGATTTTTCAGAACATGAAAGGCAGGAGATTCTCTCATTTAAAGGAGTACAAGCACTAAAAATTAATGAGAATATTTTAAGATCAGAAACCGCAGTGATATCTGCAATTTCGATCATAAATTATGTGATTAATTGATAAATTGTCGCGAAAACTAAAGTGTAATTTTTACAAAAGGGCTTTATATAGCTAGTAAAAATGAAAAAAATTTTATTTATATTTTCAAGTATTTTTATCACTCAAAATGCTTTTGCAAACCAACCTGTTGATTGGCAATTAGGTTTTCAAAAAGCGGCATCAGAATCGATGAGAGATATTGTAGCCTTTCACGATAACTTGTTATTACCGATAATAATAGCAATAAGTGTATTTGTTTTATTTTTAATGCTTTATGCCTGTGTAAGATTTAGAGCTTCAGCAAACCCTAATCCCTCAAAGAGAACACACAATGTAACTGTTGAAGTTTTATGGACTTTAATTCCTTGCTTAATTTTAATTGTTATGGCGGTTCCATCATTTAAAATTTTGTATAAGCAAGATACAATTCCAAAAGCAGATTTAACAATCAAAGCAATAGGCTATCAATGGTATTGGGGTTATGAGTATCCAGACGAAAATTTGGAATTTGACTCATACATGATTGAGGAAAAAGATTTAAAAGCAAATCAACCAAGATTGTTAGCTGTTGATAATGAAGTTGTAGTTCCAGTTGGCAAAGTAGTAAAAGTTTTAATCACAGCAAATGATGTTTTACATGCTTGGGCCTTACCTTCATTTGGAGTAAAAAGGGATGCGGTACCTGGAAGAATTAATGAAACGTGGTTTAAGGCTGAAAAAGTTGGTACTTATTATGGTCAATGTTCAGAACTTTGTGGTATAAAACATGCATTTATGCCTATTGCAGTAAAAGTAGTTAGTGAAGATGAATATCAAGAATGGTTATCTGAGGCGCGTGTGAAATTTGCAAAAGAAGAAATTGAAAATGATAAACTTAAATTAGCGAGTAAATAAATTATGTATACACAAACAGCATCACACGATCATCATACTCCAACTGGTTGGAAACGTTGGGCGTATTCTACTAACCATAAAGATATTGGGACAATGTATTTAATTTTTGCAATTGTTGCAGGAGTTATTGGAACTGCTTTTTCTGTTTTAATGAGAATGGAATTAATGCATCCTGGTGATGGCATTTTAGGTGGTAATTATCATTTATATAATGTGTTGGTTACTGGACATGGTTTAATAATGATTTTTTTCATGGTAATGCCAGCAATGATTGGTGGCTTTGGTAATTGGTTTGTGCCAATTATGATTGGAGCTCCTGACATGGCATTTCCAAGAATGAACAATATTTCTTTTTGGTTACTACCTGTTTCTTTAACCTTATTAATTTTATCAATTTTTGCAGATGGCCCTCCAGGACAAACCGGTGTAGGGGGTGGATGGACTATTTATCCTCCGTTGTCCTCAAAAGCTGGACAACCTGGACCAGCGATGGATTTAGCTATCCTAAGTTTGCACTTAGCGGGCGCCTCGTCAATTTTAGGAGCAGTTAATTTTATTACTACTATTCTAAATATGAGAACTCCAGGTATGACATTACATAAAATGCCTTTGTTTGCATGGTCTATATTAGTAACTGCATTTTTATTATTATTATCTTTACCAGTATTAGCTGGAGCGATAACAATGTTATTAACAGATAGAAATTTTGGTACTGCCTTCTTTGAAGCCCAAACAGGAGGTGATCCAGTTTTATTCCAACACTTATTTTGGTTTTTTGGTCATCCAGAAGTTTACATTTTAATCCTTCCAGGATTTGGAATGATTAGCCATATAGTTTCTACATTTTCAAGAAAACCTGTTTTTGGATATTTAGGAATGGCCTATGCGATGGTGGCAATCGGAATAGTTGGATTTGTTGTATGGGCTCACCATATGTACACAGTTGGATTAAGCACAGACACTAAAGCATATTTTTTAGCTGCAACAATGATTATTGCTGTTCCAACAGGAATAAAAATTTTCTCATGGATCGCAACAATGTGGGGTGGTTCAATATCTTTTAAAACACCAATGGTATGGGCATTAGGATTTATTTTTATGTTCACGGTCGGTGGAGTAACTGGAGTTGTTTTAGCCAACGCAGGTGTTGATACTGCAATGCATGACACTTACTACGTGGTTGCTCATTTTCACTATGTGCTTTCTCTAGGAGCTGTTTTTGCAATCTTTGCAGGCTTTTATTATTGGTTCTCAAAAATGAGTGGTTATGAATATTCTGAGTGGATGGGTCAATTACATTTCTGGTTAACATTTATTGGAGTTAACTTGATTTTCTTCCCTCAGCACTTTTTAGGATTAGCTGGGATGCCGAGAAGATATGCTGATTATCCTGATGCATTTGCCGGATGGAATTATATATCTTCAATAGGGTCTTACGTGGCTGTAGCTGGGCTAGCTGTATTTTTTATGAATTTGATTTATGCATTTGCAAAAAAGAAAGCAGCCGCACAAAATCCATGGGGTGAGGGAGCAACAACGTTAGAGTGGACTGTACCATCTCCACCAAATTTCCATACTTTTGAGGAATTGCCAAAATTTGAAGATGGTCAGGGTACACAAAAATCGCACGGCTAATAAAATAAGAGCATTAAGAACCGATGGATAATTCAAGGCTAAAAAAAAGAAGCTTAAGCCAAGAGGATTTATTTAATCTTTCAGAATTATTTAAATTGATGAAGCCAAGAGTTATGTCATTGGTAATTTTTACCTGTGCTGTAGGTTTATTAACAGCTCCTAACATTGTTTCAACTAAAGATGCAATTATTGGAATTCTTCTCGTTTCATTAGGTGCTGGCGCAGCTGGTGCTTTAAATATGTGGTATGAGTCTGATCTTGATGCTTTAATGACTAGAACTTGTTTAAGACCAATCCCAACAGGGAAAGTCAATAGAAATCAGGCTTTGATATTTGGTGTTACATTATCAATAGTTTCAGTTGTAGCTTTAGATTATTTTACCAACAGAGTTTCTGCTGCAATATTATTACTAACAATATTGTTTTATGTGTTTGTCTATACAATCTGGTTAAAAAGAAGAACTCCACAAAATATAGTTATTGGTGGAGCAGCTGGTGCTTTTCCTCCAGTTATAGGATGGACTATTGCTACAGGCTCTATATCGCTTGAACCATTAACATTTTTTTTAATAATATTTTTTTGGACACCCTCTCATTTTTGGGCACTAAGTTTATACAAGTCCGATGATTACAAGAAAGCCAAAATACCAATGCTGCCACTAACCAATGGAATAGAAAGTACCAA
>CABYFA010000006.1 GCA_902518155.1 uncultured Pelagibacteraceae bacterium | reverse complement strand
TCCCCAACATTAGCTCTTAAAAATTTAATACTCTTCTCTTTTAAAAATTTTTCTAAACCATAGTTTGACATTAAGGTCCCGACAACGCCTCCTTTAAGAATTTTTCTCTTTTTCCATTGTAAAGCTAATGCAGCGATAATTTGATCACCATCAATTATAGATCCTTTTTCATCACACATTATTATTCTGTCAGCATCTCCATCTAAAGATATACCCAAATCTGCTTTGAATTTTTTAACATTTCTTTGCAGTTTTTCTGGAAAAGTTGAACCACAGTTTTTATTAATATTAAACCCATTTGGTTTATTACCTATAACTTTTAATTTTGCTCCAAGTGATCTGATTAATTTTGGTGCAGATTTATATCCAGCTCCATTTGCACAATCTAAAACTACTTTCAAATTATTTAATTTAAAGTTTCTTGATAACTTTTTTTTACAAATTTTAATATATTCATCAGTTCCAGTCTCTAGCCTTTTAACTCTTCCTAATTTTTTTGGATTTGATAGGTGTTTTTGAACTTTGCTATCTATTAAATTTTCAATTTTTTTTTGAATTTTATCAGATAGTTTTAATCCATCAGGACCAAATAACTTTAAACCATTATCATAAAATAAATTGTGCGAAGCGGTGATCATAATACCAAGATTTGCGTTCATTGATTTTGTCAACATTGCAAGGCCATTAGTCGGTAATGGACCCAATGTATAAACGTGCATTCCTGCAGAAGCTAAACCAGAAACTAGTGCAGGTTCTAATGCGTATCCTGAAAGTCTAGTATCTTTCGCAATAATTGCTGTTTGTTTTCTTTTTTTTAAATTTGTGAAATATTTTCCTGCTGCTAGTCCAAACTTAAAGAACATATCTCCATTAATGTTCCCACTATTTACCTGCCCTCTAATTCCATCAGTACCAAAATACTTCATTATTTTTTTATAAGTGCTTTGAAAACTTTTATAGCTTGATTAACTTCGTTGACATCATGAACTCTCAACATTTGTACACCCTGTAACATTCCAAAAATACTGCTACTTATTGTTCCTCCAATTCTTAAAGAGCTATCATTGTTTCCAGATAAATCTTTTATAAATCTTTTTCTGGAAATACCAAGCAGTATAGGCAAACCCAAAGAATGGTAAATTGATATATTTTTAATTATTGTCATATTATGTTTCAAATTTTTTCCAAAACCTATACCGGGGTCTAAGATTATATTGTTATGATAAATTCCATTTTGACGTAAATTATTTAATTTTTCCTCAAAAAAATCGTAAATATCTAATAGTACATTTTTATATTTTGGATTCTTTTGCATTACATCAGGATTACCAAATGAATGTTGGAGTACGAAAGGTATTTTATATTTTTTTAAAATCTTGATTGAGTTTTTATCAAAATTAAGACCAGAAACATCATTAATTAATTTTACTCCTAGTTTAATTCCCTTTTCCATGATTTCTGATTTTCTAGTATCTAGAGATATAAAATCTTTTTTATCAATTGATTTTAAAATGTTTTTAATCCTATTCCATTCTATTTTTGATTTAATAGTTTTAGATCCTGGCCTAGTGGACTCTCCTCCAATATCAACAAGGTTTGCACCAGAATTAAAAAGAAGCTTTAATTGCTTTTTGGCTGCTGCATTATTAAAAAATTTACCACCATCTGAGAAACTGTCTGGAGTAATATTTAAAATACCCATTATTTTAGGAATAGTTTGAAAATTTAAATTTTTAATATTTATTTTTTTTTTTGTAATTAATCTTAAATCCTTTTTTACTTTTACCTTTAAATTTAAATGTAATTTGTTCACTTCATTTAAAGAAATCAATTTTTTTGAATTTCTTGTTATTATTTCAATTTTATCGAAAGAAATTTCAGGATTATTATGAAGTGGTAATGTTTTATTTTTTTTAACTAATGATTGAGATTTTGCACCATAATAGAAATTACACACTCTAGTGTAATATCTAGACATTCAGTCTAATGAACAATTTTTGGTTTTAGGCCTAGAGCACCCATTGCTGAACCTTTATCATCTTCTACTTTCAAGTCTTGTTTGTCTGCTGGGTATATATTTTTATTGATTATATTTTCAATTTCTTCTCCAGTTAATGTCTCATAAGTCATAAGAGCTTTTGCAATTTTGTGTAAATCCTCAACTTTTTCAGTCAAAATTTTCTTCGCAGTATTATAACCTTCATCTATTAGCTTTCTAATTTCTTTGTCTATTTTTTGTGCTACTTCTTCAGAGACTGACTGAGTTTGTGTTACTGATCTTCCTAAAAAAACCTCTTCTTGATTTTCACCATATTCAACAGGTCCCATCTCTTCGCTCATTCCATATTTAGTCACCATAGCTCTAGCAAGTTGTGTAGCTTGATTTATATCAGATCCACTTCCTCCACCTGCTCCTGTTGATATGTTGTCTTTTCCAAAAATTACTTCTTCAGCAACTCTTCCTCCGAAACAAACTGCTAATCTCGCTTTTAGATATTTTATAGAATGACCGTGTTTATCTCTTTCTGGCAAATTCATTACCATACCCAATGCTCTGCCTCTAGGAATTATAGTTGCTTTATGTATAGGATCATAGCTTGGCATGTTAAAAGACACCAACGCATGTCCCCCTTCATGATATGCTGTTAATTTTTTTTCATCCTCTGTCATTACCATCGAACGTCTTTCAGCTCCCATCATTACTTTATCTTTCGCTTCTTCGAACTCATTGAGTGTAACAATTCTTTTATTTTTTCTAGCCGCCAACAAAGCAGACTCATTTACTAAATTTGCAAGATCTGCACCAGAAAACCCAGGTGTACCTCTTGCAATTGTTCTTAAATTAACATCAGGTGCCATTTTTATTTTTTTAACATGAACCTTCAAAATTTTTTCTCGACCAATTATATCAGGATTTGATACAACAACTTGTCTATCAAACCTACCTGGTCTTAGTAAAGCCGGATCTAATACATCTGGTCTGTTTGTTGCAGCAATAATTATTACTCCCTCATTAGTATCAAAACCGTCCATCTCAACTAAAAGCTGATTAAGAGTTTGCTCTCTTTCATCATTTCCACCACCTAAACCAGCGCCTCTACTTCTTCCAACAGCATCAATTTCATCTATAAAGATGATACAAGGTGAATTTTTTTTTCCTTGTTCAAACATATCTCTTACCCTTGAAGCACCAACTCCTACAAACATTTCAACGAAATCTGAGCCTGAGATCGTAAAAAATGGTACTCCAGCCTCACCAGCTATTGCTCTAGCTAATAAAGTTTTACCAGTACCTGGTGGACCAACCAATAAAGCACCTCTAGGTATTTTTCCTCCAAGTCTACTAAATTTTCTTGGATCTTTTAAAAATTCTACAATCTCCTCAACTTCTTCCTTTGCTTCTTCTACACCTGCAACGTCATTGAATGTAACTTTACCCTTAAGTTCATTCATCATTTTTGCTTTTGATCTTCCAAAACCCATAGCTCCACCTTTGCCACCTTGCATTTGTCTCATGAAAAAAATCCAAACTGCAATTAATAACAACATAGGAAACCATGAGAGCAGGACACCAAATAATGATGGCATCTTTTCTTCAATAGGTGCAGCTGAAATACTCACTCCTTTTTCAGAAAGTTTCTCAATTAAATTTGGATCGTTAGGAGAATATGTTGTAAATGAGTTTCCATTTGAATACACGCCTTTAATATTATTACCTTGAATTTCAACTTTTAAAACCTCTCCATTTTCAACAGATGTTAAGAATTCTGAGAATATAACCTTATCCCCACCTCTTATGTTTGTCTGAGGATTTTTAAACATGTTGTAGAGACCAATAGTTAAAAAAACTATGATAGCCCACATTGCAATGTTTTTCATATTCATGTGAATAAAATAAGAATTATTATCAATTTAACAAGTGGCATTTTGTGTAAAGTGGCATTATTTTTGGGGCTCTTTACAGATAATTATTGATTGATTGACCTTTTCAATAATACAACCACCTAATGTAGCTCTTTTCAATCGATTATTTTCAATTTCCTGAATAATTTTTTCTATTTTTTTCCCTCTTACAGAGTAATATTTTTCACCAATTAAACTTAATAATTCTGAAAAGGCTCTAAAAATTACCTCTTGGGGTTGGAAAAAAAAATCACTATTGAGAATTAATCTTTTTTTATTTTTTAAAAAAGAAGTATTTTCTCGTAAATTTTTATCAACATAAAATTCAATTACCTTGTTTGCATTTTTCAAATTTTTAATCGTTTTTTTTAATTTATTTTTATCTAAACCATCTCTTTCAAGATTTTTCATTAATTTTCTTACTCGAACTCTTTGATATTTTTCATCATAGTTTGATGGATCTTCAACATAAAAATTAAAAACTTTTTTTGAAATAAAAATTAAATCTTCTTTTTTTATATCAATTAAAGGTCTTAATATGTTCTTTTTTTTTATTGTTGTCTTTATGTCTAGAGATGTGAGACCTTTTATTCCACTACCCCTCAGAAGTCTTATAAAAAAATTTTCAATTAAATCATCCTCATGATGCCCCATTAAAATATCTTTAATTTTTAATTGATTACATTTCTTGAAAAGTATTTCATATCTTTTTGTCCTAGCAATTGACTGGATGCTTTTCTTTGGTTTCTTTCCTTTCCAAGTTAATATTTCTGATTTTATAAAGTTTTTTTTAAGCAAATTTAAAACGAATTTAGCCTCTTTTGTGGACTCGGGTCTAAGTTTATGGTCGATAATATAAAACTTTGATTTTAAATTTTTTTTAATTGCATAAATTTTAGATAAAAAAACTAAAGCAAGACTATCTGGACCACCTGAGACTGCAACTGCAAAACTTTCATCTAAATTTAAAGAGATCTCAAATTTTTTATAAATCTTATTTATTCTTTTATTATTTAAGTTATCTCTTAAAAATTTAGGAATTTTGGTTGTTGCATTCGAATTTCTGAGACTCATATTTAGCTTTTTGTATCACAGATTGGTTTGCCTCTGGATATTGTTCTTCAACACCATTGATCATTTTGCAACCTTGATCTTTTTCTCCAATTTGTACCATTGATACACCAAGCTTTAATAAGTTTATAGGTGCTTTTTCACCTTTAGGGTATCTCTGATAACCCTCTAAATATGCTGAAGCTGCATCCGTATACAATTGTCGTATCCTAAAAGTTTCTGCATACCAATATTGAGCATTCCCAGCTAGATTATGTTCAGGATTTGTGTCAACGAACTCTCTGAATGCTCTTTCAGCAGTTGAATAATCACCAACTTTTAAAAAGCTTGTAGCAAACTGATATTGTTTATCTGGAGACTCATTTGGAAGAATTTTTTCTTCAGCTTGAAAAGTTTCAGTTACTACTAAAGCTGTTGAGTCTACAGAATTTGTTTTTTGTGATGTTTCATTTGTCGCTGTATCTTTATATGATATCGATCCCAAATCTTGAGGTTGAGAACTTCCAGGTAAAACTTCTAACTGCTCATTATTTGTTTTTTTTGTTAACTTATTTATAGTTGCATCAGAAGACACAACACTTTCTAAGTCCTGAAATCTTATTTGATTATCTGCTTGCACCTTTGACATTCTGCTAGATAGTTTGTCTAACTTAAAATTTATTTCCTCAAACTTATTTGTAAGTTCCTGAAATTGATTTTCAATTTCTGAAAGTTTTAATAAATGTCTTGTAAGAACATCTTCTGAATTATTATCTAAATTGGAATTTAAATTTACAGAGCTATCACTATTTAATTCTATTGATCCTGAGTATACTGCTTTTTCTAGAGTCTTTATATCTTTCTGAAGTTGATCTAATATTTCATAAATATTATGATTGTCAGCGTAAGAATAAGTTATCAAAAAGAAATTACCTAAAATAAATATAATAACTTTAGATTTTTTTAGAATATATCGCATTAAAATAATCTTATGATTAAAATAATGGCAAAAAAAAGACCCTTAACTAATTGAATTAATTAAGGGTCTTAAATTTTTTAAAATTAATTTGCTTTAACTGTAACAGATCTTCTGTTTTTTGACCAAGCCAAAGGATTAGAACCAGAGTCAACTGGTCTTTCTTTTCCATAACTTAGAACTGAAATTCTGTTAGAGGAAATCCCATAAGTCATTAAATAATCTTTAGCAGCATTAGCTCTTCTTTCACCTAATGCTAAGTTATATTCTCTTGTTCCTCTTTCGTCAGCATGTCCTTCAAGCACGATTGTAATGTCAGAATTTTTTCTTAACCATGCCGCTTGTTTTCTTAAAGTTTCTCTTGATGCAGTAGTCAAAACTGACTCATTAGTTGCAAAGAAAACTCTGTCAGGAACACCTGAAGCTAAATATTCAACAGTATCAGTTCCAGTGTAAACATCCCCTTGCATTTGTCCTGTAGATTTTTTTGATGTTGCGCAAGCAGACAACACTAAACATGCAAATAATACTAAAAAAGTGTTCTTTAAAATTTTGTTCAATTTCATTAATGCTCCTTGGTCAATATTTCTTATAACTAACTTTTTCACAACTAATTAAATGTTTCAAGGTAAAAAATCAACATATTTTCAGTTAATTACTTAATAAAGATGACCATGATGGGTCTGATGCATCAGTAGGGGTATCTACAAGCCTCTCATTATAGCCTGTTAAATCAATTGACCACAATTTAGCAGAAAAACCCTCTCCTTTATCATCAGTTTTAGTCTCTCTATAAAAAATTAAAACTCGTCCATTAGGCGACCAGGAAGGAGCTTCTTGATAAAAATTTTCTGTCAACAATCTCTCACCAGATCCATCGGTTCTCATCACACCGATGTAGAATTTACCTTTATGTAATTTTGTAAAAGCGATTAAATCACCTCTTGGAGACCAAACAGGGGTACCATATAAACCATTTCCAAAAGAAATTCTTTTAACATTACTACCATCACTTTTCATGACATAAATTTGTTGGTACCCACTTCGGTCGGAGTTAAAACAAATAAATTTTCCATCTGGGGAATAAGATGGTGAAGTATCTATAGAGGGATGATTGGTAATTTTCTCTACAATTCTATTTTCTAAATCCATTGTATAAATATCTGAATTTCCATCCTTAGCAAAACTCATTATAATTTTTTTTCCATCTGGGGAAAATCTAGGAGCAAAAGTCATTCCTGGAAAATCTCCCACCACTTCTTGAATACCTGTTTCTATATCAAGAAGATAAACTCTAGGTAAATTTCTAAAATAAGATAGATATGTTACCATTTGACTTGTAGGATTAAACCTTGGTGTCAAAACAAGTTCATTTCCTAAAGTTAAAAATTTGTTATTTGCACCATCTTGATCCATTATGGCTAATTTTTTAATTCTGTTTGTTTTTGGACCCTCTTCAGCAACATAGATTATTCTCGTATCAAAATAACCTTTTTCTCCAGTTAATCTCTCGTAAACTTTATCTGTTATTATATGACCAACACGTCTCCAGTTGTTTGGCACTGTAGTAAATGCTAGAGCCATCATTTCTTTTCCAGCAAGCACATCCCATAATCTAAACTCAACTCTAAGTTTATCATCAACATTTTTAACTTTACCTGTTATTAAAGCTTGAGCTTTAATCAAATTCCAATCCTCAAAACGTGGTTTTAGGTGAGCGATATCAGGTGCTTGAAGAAAAGCATTTTTATCTAACGGATTAAAAAGACCTGAAGTTTTCAAATTTTTTTCGATAACTTTAGAAATTTCTGACCCAATATCTTTTTTCTTTAAAGTTTTCTCAAAACTCTTTTTTGACTCGTCATCAATTGATAATGGTGACACTGCAATAGGCAGTGGATTCAAGTTTCCTCGTGTAATATCTACCTCAATTAGACCTAATGCTTTAGTAGGTATTATAAATATTAAAAATAAAATAATTAGATTTCTCATTAAAATATTCTATCCCTCTAACATTTCTCTTGCATCAAAATTTAATTGTAATTCTTTCCATCTTTCATAACCAGTTGTTGGAACTCTTAAGGGCTGGCATAATTTTATTGCTCTTAGAGCACTTTCCGCCAAAACCTTATAAAAACCCTGACCAGGTTTATTCATTCTTGCATGATCCAAAATCTCTGACTCTTGAATTGTTCCATCTGGATTCAGTTGAAGTTTAATTCTTACTAATAAATTTTCATTGTAAGGCAGACCTAAAGGAATACTCCAACAACCAAATATTTGAGCTTTTAAAGCATCCTCTTCGCTTAAAGATAAACCTGCATTTTCAACAATCTTTTTTTGATCTTGCGTAATTTTGTTATTTTTTTTTATCGTTTCAGCACTTTCAACTTTAGATTTATCAATTAAGGCTGCAATATTATTTGGATCGAATAACTCTTTTTTTTCAAATTCAGAAACTTGTTTAACTTCATTATCAATTTTTTCTGGATTTTGTTTATCCTCTTTTATTTTCTCAACCTTTTTAGGCTTATCATCTGGCATTGGAACCGCGTCTGGTTTAATTTTTTTTACTTTTTTTGGGGGAGCTTGTTCAGATACCAACTTTTTTTCTTTCTCTTTAATTTTTTCAATAATTTTTTTTGCTTTAGGTGCGTATGGAATATTCGTTTTATCTGTAATCTGTATTAATTCTACAGATACAATCGGGGGAAGATCAATTGGTTTTTTAGCTAAGAAAGGTAAACTAAAAGCTGTAATCATTATTAAAACCAGATGTGATACAGAAGATATAATTATACTTCTATTCACTTTTTACCTTTCTTTATATGGTTCGGATATAAGTGCTACTTTAGTAAAACCAGAACCAGATAGTAGGCCCATAATTTCTAATACTCTTCCATAATTAATTGTTTTATCACCCCTCACGTAAATTCTTGTATCAGTTCTATTTTTTGAAACCGCTAAGACTTTTGCTATTATTTTTTCATATTCAACTTTTGATTCTTGAATATAAATTTCACCCTTAGAGTTTATTGTTAAAGTCAGTGGTTCAGCTTCTTCGGGAAGAGAGTCGGCAGAACTTTCTGGTAAATCAACCTGAACTCCAACAGTTAACAAAGGTGCAGTCACCATAAAAATAATTAAAAGCACCAACATTACATCTACAAATGGTGTTACATTTATTTCACTCATTGGTTCTTTTAATGAACGATTTAATTTAAAAGCCATTTTAGATAATCGTTAAAAATCTTTTTGAGAAATTTTCTAATTTTTGGGAATACTTAATCGAGTCATTATTAAATTTATTATATGCAACAACCGCAGGTATTGCTGCTAGTAGACCTAAAGCAGTTGCAAATAGTGCTTCAGCTATTCCAGGTGCAACAATTGCCAGACTCGTATTTCTTGAAATTGCTATAGATTGAAAAGAGTTCATAATTCCCCAAACTGTTCCGAATAAACCTATGAATGGAGCTGTTGATCCTACTGTTGCTAAAAAAGTAAAACCTTTAGTGATTTTTGTTATTTGTTTTTCAATACCCGTCTCTAACATTGTAGTCATCTTATTGTTTAAATCTGTTCTAGATCTTCTCTTCAATAAGTTTTGCATCGCATCTTTAAAAATTAAAGCCATCGGGTCTTGAACGTTGGCTGGTAGATTATTATAAAAAGTTTCTGCAGATTTAGAATTCCAAAACTTTGTTTCAAACTCTTCTGTAGATTGATTTATTTTTTTAAACAATCTATATTTTTCAATTATTACTGCCCATGAATATATAGAACAAGCTATTAACATTATGATAACTGACTTGACAACTATGTCAGCTCTAATAAATAAACTTATTAAAGAAAAATCAGCACTTGAGGCCAGCCCAACTGCTTGAGACGTGATATCAGCTTCCATATCGTCTTCTCACACTTAAATGTGTCATGATTTTGTCTGAATAATTAAAGCTATTCATCAATTTTGTAAGTTTCATGATAAAAACTTGCTATCAAAATCGCATCAGCTTTATTTGAGTCTTTCTTTCTAGATAATTGAGATGAAAAATAAGGAAATATTTCTATTGCTCTTGTCCTGCTGGCATCTTTTTCAGAATTTAAAAGGTTAAAATATTTTTTCCATTTTGCGGGCCTTACAAAGTACATTGGTAATTGCATCGCGGTACAAATACCCTTTAAAATTCCAAATGATTGTCCAAAATTAAACATACTAGTAACGCCTTGACCAGGCATTGCAGAAACGTGTTCAATAACAACTCTAATTTGATTTTTTTCAAATTGTTTAATTCGTTTGGTAACTTCATTATAAACTTGCGAACCATTTACTTGTTTTTTATTTTTTTTTCCGTCTGTCATTATGGGCATTTCAATAACGTCTAGGATTTTTCCATTATCTAAAAAACAAATTGAACCAGAAATTCCAGGATCTATACCTATTATTAACATAATTTAATTTACAAATTCAGCGTTAGAATAAACATTTTGTACATCATCATTGTCTTCAAGTAATTCAAAGAAATTTATTAAATCTTCATTTTTTTCTTTAGAAATTTTTACACTATTGAGTGGCACCCATTCAATTTCTGTTGAGATGAAATTAGCAATTTCTTTTTCTAATTCTTTCTTAACATTATAAATTTCACTGACAGGACATTGTATTTCGTGAAAATCATTTTCCGATTTACATTCATCAGCTCCAGCATTGGTAGCTAGCTCAAAAATTTGATCATCAGAAACCTCTTTTTTATCGATCTTTATTATTCCTAATTGATTAAAATTATGAGAAGCAGAACCTTGGGTTCCTAGACTGCCACCTGCTTTTTGAAAAATTGTTCTAATGCTGGACGCTGTTCTATTTTTATTATCTGTTAATGCTTCTATTATCACTGCTACTTTTTCTGGTCCAAAGCCCTCGTATCTTAAATTTTCAAAATTTGACTCGGTATTAACTGAAGATTTATCAATCGCTCTTTCTATATTTTCTTTGGGCATATTTGCTGATCTTGCAGCTTGAATCGCGGATCTTAATCTTGGATTCATTGCTGGATCTTTGTCCCCAAGTTTTGCTGCAACAGTAATTTCTTTCGACAACTTTGAAAAAATTTTAGATCTTTGCTTATCGGCTTTACCTTTTTTATGTTTTATTCCTGCCCAATGAGAATGTCCTGCCATAAATTAATTAAGTATTCTTTAGCTGACCTCCAAAAACATAGCTTTCAATTTTATTTGCTAAACCAGTTTTTATATCACAATCAACAATTACTCCACTTAAAGTAGCATCACCAGTTGCTGGATAATGTTTTGTAGACTCTTTTTTCATAAATCTGTTTAAAGAGTTATCTTTATTCATTCCAATAACTGAGTCATAATCACCACACATACCTGCATCTGTTTGATAAGCTGTCCCATTTTTCAAAATTCTCGCATCATTTGTTGGAATGTGTGTATGTGTTCCAACTACTAGAGTAGCTTTTCCATCAAAAAAATATCCTATCGCATTTTTTTCGCTAGTAATTTCTCCATGAAAGTCAACAACTAGAAAATCATAATCCTCTTTTAGTTTATGCTCTTTTAAAAATTTTTCTGAAATCTCAAATACGTCATCACATTTTTTCATAAAAACATTGCCCATTAAATTTAAGACACCAATTTTTATATTTTTTTCATTTTGAAAAACTTCAAATCCTTTACCTGGTGCTGGCTCAAATAAATTTTTTGGGCGAAGTAACCTATTTTCATTATCGATAAACTTCATAATATCTTTTTGATCCCAAACATGATTACCAGTAGTGATGACATCAACACCACATTTAAAAAAATCCTCACAGATTTCTTTTGTTAATCCAACTCCTGCCTCAGCTGCATTTTCTCCATTGACGATTACAAAATCAATTTTATTCAATTCTTTTTGGCTTAAAAGATTATTCAAAATTTTCGAACAACCTGAGTTCCCTACCACATCTCCTAAAAATAAAATTCTCATATAAAATTTTTATCTGTTACAATAAAATCGAGTTTCATATCATATTTGTTAGCTGGTATCTTTTTTACTTTTTGAAAAGAATAAGCTAGCCCTATTAATATAATTTTTTTGTTTTTTTTTACCTTCTTAATATACCTATCGTAATAACCACCACCGTAACCTATTCTATTTAAATGATTATCAAAAGCTACAAGTGGTACTAAAAGAATACTTGGGTAGACAATTTGATCTGATGAAGGTTCAGGTATTCCATATTTATTTATTGATAGAGGCTCTTTTGTTGACCAGTATAAAAAATCCATTTGATTATTTTTTTTAATTTTTGGCAATGATATTTGATAACCAAGTTTTTCAAGTTTATTTAGAATTTGAATTGAATCAACTTCATGATTATATGGATAATAACCACCAATTATTTTTCTATTTACTTTTTCTTTTTTTAAAATTTTTACAATATTACTAAATTTTATGACTAAATTTTTATTGTTATTTAGTTTTCTTGCTTTTAATAATTTTTTTCTAATCTCAGATTTATTCACTAGAATTTTACTTAGAAATATTTTCTAAATTTGCTTTTTCAACAAAACTTGAAATTTCATCAGCAGCTTCGTCAATTAACTTCTCATAACTCTTTTGATTTATTTCAATTTCATTTTTTAATTTAAGGTGATCTTTATTAAGTGAGTTTATTTCCAGCTCTTTCTTATCTCTATACTCATAAATTAAAGTTTTAAGCTCTTTAAATTTATTTGAGAGATCTCTCAACTCATTCTTTTTTTGATCTACTTTTTTTTTAGTTTCATAATATTCATCCATTACTTTAACAGCTGTGATTAGCAGAAGTTTATTCTCTCCAAGATTTCCAAGCTCATTTTTAAGATTATTAAATTTCTGATTGATTTGAATTAATAATTCTTCAAGATGCTCTTCCTGGCCGTCCTCACAAGACAACAAAAATTCTTTCCCGTTAAACTTAATACTTACGTTTGCCATTTATCTATCTCATCTAACAAAATATCTGTTTCTTGATTTAATTCATCAATTTTTTCAGAAAACTCAATTTGTTTTTTTTGTTCAGCTTTTTCTTGATTTTGTAATTCGTCTAATTTTTTACTTAAACTATTATAATCATTAATTAAACTTTTATATTTTTCTTCTATTTCTTGCTTTTCAATTTCTAATTGATTTTTTTGACTACTTAAATTCTCTATATTTTTTTTAACGTCAGGGTTTTTTAAGTTTAAATTTTTTAATTTTGCTAGAGCTAAATTTAATTTTTTTTCTTTTTCGATCAGAGAATTCATATATATATAATTATATTATTAAATAGAATCTTCTTAGTCTAGGCAGGATAATTACTTGAGTAAACTTTATAAAGAATTAGCGAATTGTATCAGATTTTTGTCTATAGATGCTGTCCAAAAAGCTAATTCTGGGCATCCAGGCATGCCAATGGGGATGGCTGATGTTGCAACTGTTCTTTTTAAGGATTTCTTAAACTTTAATCCAAAAAATCCAAATTGGATTAATAGAGATAGATTTGTTCTGTCAGCAGGACATGGTTCTATGCTACTTTACTCGCTCCTCTATCTGACAGGTTATAAAAGTATTTCTTTAAAAGAAATTAAAAAATTTAGACAACTAAATTCAATATGTGCAGGTCACCCCGAATATCATCCAAGCACTGGCATTGAGACTACAACTGGTCCTTTAGGACAGGGAATTTCAAATGCAGTTGGTTTTGCAATCTCAGAAGAAATTTTAAAAAAAAGATTGGGAAAAAAAATTATCAATCATAAAACTTACGTTTTAGCGGGTGATGGCTGCTTGATGGAGGGAATAAGCCATGAAGCTTTAAGTCTTGCTGGACACCTAAAACTTAAAAACCTGATATTACTTTTTGATAACAATTCAATTTCAATAGATGGTCCAACTAGCTTAGCAGTCTCTGATGATCATGAAAAAAGGTTTAAAAGCTATGGTTGGAACTATTTAAAAATTAATGGACATAATTTTAAAGAAATAACAAAGGCTCTTGAAAAAGCACAAAAATCAAAAAAACCTATAGCAATCTCTTGTAAAACTACGATTGGATACGGATCCCCAAATAAGGGTGGTAAATCCTCATCTCATGGCAGTCCATTAGGTGAAGATGAAATAAGATTAGTCAGAAAAAAATTGAACTGGCCACACAATACTTTTGAAATTCCAAAAAACTTAATGGATCAATGGAGATCAATCGGTAAAAAAGCATCAATAAAAGCTAATAAGAATAAAAAAAAATTTTCACTAAAATTTAATAAAAATACTATCAATGCAGAAATAGAAAAAGCAAAATCAGACTACTTAAAAAAATTACAACCAATAGCTACTAGAAAATGTTCAGAAAAATTTTTGGAAATTGCATCCAAAATTCCAAACATAATTGGTGGATCAGCAGATTTAGCAGGATCCAATAATACCAAAACCAAAAATCATAAAATTATTCAATCAAATGATTTTTCCGGAAATTATATCCATTTTGGAGTTAGAGAACATGCGATGTGTGGTATTATGAATGGTATCTCACTTCATAGTGAGCTTGTTCCTTATGGTGGAACCTTTTTAATATTTAGTGACTATTGTAAACCATCAATAAGACTAGCTGCTATGATGAAACAAAAAGTTGTTTATGTTTTTACACATGATTCGATTGGTCTTGGAGAAGATGGACCAACCCATCAACCAATAGAACAATTGACAAGTTTACGATCTATACCAAATTTGAATGTTTTTAGACCCTCTGATTTAATAGAAACTTTTGAGTGTTGGCAATTAGCATTAAATAGCAAAAGTTCTCCAAGCATAATAGCCCTAACAAGACAAAGCTTAAATCCAGTTCGTACAAAAAAATCATCAAAAAATTTGTCTTTAGCTGGCGCTTATGAAGTTTTAAGAACAAATAATAAAGTAAGTGCAACTATTATAGCAACAGGATCTGAAACTAGTCTTGCAATAGACGTTAGTCATAAATTAGCCACAGATGGGATTTACTCAAAGGTAATATCAATGCCTTGCCAGGAATTATTTGATCAACAAAGTGAAATCTACAAAAATAAAATTTTAAATGAAACTAAACTTGTAGTTTCTATAGAGGCCTCTGAAACTGGTTATTGGAAAAAATATACTGGCAGCAAAGGACTTAATTTTGGAATTGACGATTTTGGAAAAAGTGCGCCTTATAAAGATATATATAATCACTTTGGATTAAGCTCAGAGATAATAGTAAAAAAGATTAAAAAAAGATTATGACAGTCAAAATTGGAATAAATGGAATGGGTAGAATTGGAAGAATGATTGTTCGATCAATTATCGAGAATAAAAATAAAAATATAGAAATTAAATACATCAATAATAGAACTAATTCTGAAACATGTTCATCTCTATTAAAATATGACTCTATTCACGGAAAATTTAATGCAGAAATAGATTTTGATGAAAATCATATTATTATCAACAAAGATAAAATTTTATTTGGCCAAGAAACAAATTTAAATGATATTAATTGGAATAAATATGGAGTGGATTATGTTTTAGAGTGTACAGGTAAATTTAACTCTAAAGAAAAATTACTAGCACATATTAATAATGGTGCAAAAAGAGTTATTGTCTCCGCTCCGTGTAAAGATGCTGACAAAACTATTGTATATGGAGTAAATGAGACTGAATTGAAAAAAGAGGATAAGATTATATCTGCTGCTTCTTGCACAACAAATTGTCTTGCCCCTGTGGCCCATGTTTTAAACGAAAATTTCGAAATTGAAAAAGGGTTCATGACCACAATTCACTCCTTTACAAGTGACCAAAGAATATTAGATAATTCTCATAAAGACCTAAGAAGAGCTAGATCGGCAAGCCAGTCTATTGTGCCAACCTCAACAGGTGCATCAAAAGCAATTGGTGAGATTATACCTTCCCTTAAAGGTAAATTAGAAGGTGTGGCTATGAGAGTCCCTACGCCTAATGTTTCATTGATTGAACTAGTCTTTTGCACAAAAAAAGACATTACAATTGATAAAATTAATTTAGCATTTCAAAATTTTAGCAAAAAAAATAAAATTCTTGAAACTACAAAAGAAAAACTTGTTTCAATCGACTTTAATCATAATCCTGCTTCTTCAATAGTAGACGAAAGCTTGACAAAAGTGGTGAGTAAAAATATGGGTAAAATTTCAGCCTGGTATGATAACGAATGGGGTTTCTCAAATAGAATGTGTGATATTGTAGAATATCTTCATAAGAATTCTTAATGAACAATATTAAAGATTGTGAAAATCTTAGTAGTAAGAGAGTTTTATTAAGATTAGACCTAAACGTCCCTTTGAAAAATGGTGACATTGTCGACGAAACCAGAATAATTAAAATTATACCTGTTATTGAATTTCTAATAAAAAGAAATGCAAAAATTTTAATAATTTCTCATGTCGGACGCCCTAAAGGTAAATTTAATAAAGATCTCTCTCTTAAACCAATTTGTGATTACTTAGAAAAAAAGATACAAACTAAAGTCAACTTTATAAGTGAGGACATTTTAAAAATCGAAAGAGATGATTTATTTAAAGAACCTGAGGAGAAAGTTGTCTTTTTTGAAAACATAAGATTTTATGCAGCAGAGGAAAACAATGAATCAAATTTTTCAAAACACCTAGCTAGTTTTGCAGATTTGTTCGTAAATGATGCTTTTTCTTGCTCACATAGGACACATGCCTCAGTATGCAAAATTACAGAATTTCTGCCATCATTTGCTGGATTACAATTTGAGACTGAGGTAAATGCTTTAAAAAAAGTTACTATTGAAATCAAAAAACCAATTACTTGTATTATTGGTGGATCAAAAATTTCAACAAAAATAGACATAATCAAAAATTTAATACCTAAATTTAATAACATAATCTTTGTGGGAGGTATGGCTAACAATATTCTGAGCTTCAAAGGTAATAAAATTGGAAAATCAATTAGTGAGGAAAATTGTGAAAGTATAATACAAGAAATTTTTGAAATTTCAAAAAATGTACTCTGTGAAGTTACTTATCCAGAAGATGTTCTAATAGGCAAAAGTGCAGATGACGATGCTCAGATAAAAGATCTCAAGGACATAACAGATGATGATTTAATCTTAGACGTGGGACCTAAAACACTTAAAAGAATAAAAAATATAATTGAAAATAGCGAAACAGTTCTTTGGAATGGTCCTGCTGGTTATTTTGAAAACCCTAATTTTGCTAAAGGTAGCATTGAGATCGCAAAAACAATTATTAAAAAAAATAAAAATGATTCAATTTTTTCTGTAGTTGGTGGAGGAGATACTGTAGCGGTTGTAAATCAGCTAAATGCAATTAAAGATTTTAATTTTGTTTCAACTGCTGGTGGTGCTTTTTTAGAATATCTTGAAGGAAAAGAACTTCCTGGTATAAAAGCCCTAAAATAAAATGTCAGAACTAAATAATACAGCATTAAAAATTTTAGGAAACGGTAAAGGAATTTTAGCTGCAGATGAAAGTACTGCAACAATGACAAAAAGATTAGATAGTGTAAATGTTCCCTCAACCCCAGAAAACAGATTGTTGTTCAGAGAAACGCTTTTTAGCTCATCTTCAATGAAAGATTGTATTGGAGGTGTAATTCTTTACGATGAAACAATTAAACAAACATCATCCAAAAAAAATACAATTCCAGAATTAATATCAGATACAGGCTCATTGCCAGGTATTAAAGTAGACACAGGAGCAAAAATTTTAGCTGGTTCTCCAGATGAAAAAATTACTGAGGGTCTTGATGGATTAAGGGAAAGATTAAAAGAATATTACAAATTAGGTGCAAAATTTACTAAATGGAGAGGTGTTTATAATATAACTAAAAGTTATCCAAGCAAACTCTCAATACACTCTAATGCACATGCATTAGCGAGATATTCTGCTCTAGTTCAAGAGTGCAATATGGTTCCAATAGTTGAGCCTGAGGTTTTAATGAATGGTGATCATTCTGCTAAAGAGTGTTTAGAAAAAACTTCTGAAGTTATAAAAAAATGCTTTGAAGAACTAATAATACATAAAGTAGATTTGAAGGGAATTATACTAAAACCTAATATGGTTTTAGCAGGAAACAGATCTAAAGAAAAAATTACTAATGAGGAAGTGGCAAAATTAACTTTAGAATGTTTAAAATCCTCAGTACCCTCAGAAGTTCCGGGAATAGCTTTCCTGTCTGGAGGTCAAACCGAAATAGAAGCGACAGAAAACTTGAATTTAATTAACAAATTTAATGATAGCAGCTTTATAATGAGTTATTCTTATGGTAGAGCTTTACAACAAGGTGCCTTAAAGTATTGGTCAAAAGATATTAAGAATATTGAAGGTACTCAGCAGATTTTTAACCACCGAGCTAAAATGAATACATTAGCTGCTCAAGGTAAATGGTCAAAAGATCTTGAGATATAATAAAAAAAGATTTATTTACCTAATATCACCACCTAAAATCGAAGAAAATTTTCTTAAAAATTTAAAGGAAGTATTAAAACAAAAAAAAACAAGTTTTTTTCAACTACGACTTAAAAAAAATAGTTTCAAAAAAAAATTAATAATTGGACGTAAAATTCAAAAGATATGTAAAAAATTTAAGGTAAAATTTATAATTAACGATGATGTATACCTTGCAAAAAAATTAAATGCCGATGGATGCCATCTTGGTCAAAGTGATATGAAAATTAGAGAAGCAAGAAAATTAATTGGAGATAAAATAATTGGAATTACATGTCATAATTCAATTAAACTCGCAAAAATTGCAATAAAAAATAAAGCTGACTATTTAGCTTTTGGAGCTTTTAATTTATCTAAAACAAAAAAAGTTAAATATAAAGCATCCATAAGTTTACTTAAAAAAGCTCAAAAGATTACAAATACCCCAATTGTTGTAATCGGTGGTATTAACTTTAATAATTATAAAAATCTTTTGTTGAATAAGGCAAACTTTTTAGCTATTTCAGGCTACATTTGGAAAAATAAAAAACTCAAACCAAAGAACGCGATAAAAAAATTAATATGAAAATTAATGCAGGTGAAATTAGAGTGGGCATGTTGCTAGAATATAAAAATGATTTGTGGCAGGTGTTGAAAACACAGCATGTCAAACCTGGAAAAGGTGGAGCATTTGCACAAGTGGAGATGAAGAGTGTAAACAAAAATACTAAACTTAATGAAAGATTTAGATCCAGTGAAACAATTGAAAAAGCCTCATTAGAAGAAACTAATTTTACATTTTCATATGAGGACCAGGAAAAGTACTTTTTTATCAATCCAAAAACTTTTGAACAAATAGAAATTCAAAAAAGTCTAATAGGTGAAAAAGGGAAATTATTGACTGAAAATCTTGAAGTAACAATAAGTTTTTATAATGATAACCCAATTTCTGTAAACTTACCAAACCAAGTAACTTGTAAAATTGAAACTACAGATGCTGCATTAAAAGGTCAAACTGTTTCATCATCTTATAAACCTGCAGTTTTAGACAATGGATTAAATATTCAGGTACCACCATTTATTGAGGCGGGAGATAATGTTGTCATAGACACCAGAAATTTGGAATACATTAAGAAGATTTAATTCATGAATTCGATATCAGCAAATCTCAATGTGATGATAAAGGCATGTGAAAAAGCATCTAAAATTTTGATAAGAGATTTTGGTGAATTAGAGAAGTTACAAGTTTCCAAAAAAGGGCCAAGAGATTTTGTAACTAATTCTGATGTTAAAGCAGAAAAAATAATAATAGAGGAACTTAAAAAGGCAAGACCAAACTATTCAATAGTTAGTGAAGAGAATGGTGTTGAAAATAATAAAGATACTTCTAATTCATGGATAATTGATCCTATTGATGGAACAATTAATTTTTTACATGGAATACCACATTTTGCAATATCCATTGCCTTGAAATCAGACGATGAGATTATATGTGGATTGATTTTTGATCCTATTAAAGATGAAATGTTTTATGCTGAAAAGAATAATGGAGCTTTTTTTAATAATCAGCGAATACGTGTCTCAAAAAAAAATAATTTGGATGAATGTTTATTTGCAGTTGGAAAATTAAAGAATGAGCCAAGCTTTACTTATAGAAGATCCGGATGTGCTGCACTTGATATTGCATACGTAGCATCTGGAAGACTAGATGGATACGCACAAAGTAACCTAAATTTATGGGACATAGCAGCAGGTATCATTTTAATAAAAGAAGCTGGTGGAATGATTAATGATATTGATCTAAATAATATTAAAAATATAAAAGTTTTGGCTTCATCAGCAGAAATTAACGCTAAATTTAAAGAAAAACTGGGCAACTTTTAATTGTTTTAAAAATTTCTTTTGTTATAAGTCTCGTGATGAAAAAAAAAATACATCCGAACTACCACACTATAAAAGTTGAAATGACAGATGGGTCTCAATTTGAGACAAGATCTACTTGGGGCGCCGAGGGTGATATTCTTAAACTAGAAATTGATCCAAAATCACATTCTGCTTGGACGGGTGGAAAGCAGAAATTATTAGATAAAGGTCGAATAAGTAAATTCAATAAAAAATTCCAAAATTTTAGATCAGAAAATAAAAGCTAATGACAAACGCTCCCTTAATGCCTATGGCAACAGCTGTATGGCTGGTAGAAAATACAACACTCACTTTCAAACAGATAGCTGATTTTTGTAAATTACATGAAGTAGAGGTGCAAGGGATAGCTGATGGTGAGGTCGCGAAAGGAATTAAAGCTTATAATCCAATAATCTCAGGACAACTCTCAAGAGAGGAAATTGAATTATCTTCAAAAGATCAATCAAGACCTTTGGAAATAAAGAATACTGACATTGAAATATCAAATTCAGAGAAAAAAATTAAAAAATATGTTCCTCTTTCAAAAAGGCAAGACAAACCAGACTCAGCATTATGGCTGATAAAAAATCACAATATTTTAAAAGATTCACAAATTGCAAAACTCGTTGGTGTTACTAAAAATTCTGTAACTTCAATAAGAAATAAAAGTTATTGGAATTATAATAATTTAAACCCAAAAGACCCCGTTGCTTTAAATTTATTTACTCAAAAAGATTTAGTTCAAGCATTAGAAAAAGCTGAAAGACGAATTAAAAGAGAAAAAAAACAAAAAGAGAGACAAAACCAATCAATATAATACTTTATTGTGAATAAATTAGATAGACATAAAAATATAAAAATGTTAACTACACATTTTTTTTGGAGGTATTTATTAAAATAGAAGTTAAAGATAACAATGTAGAACAGGCTCTTAGAGTTTTAAAAAGAAAACTTCAGAGAGATGGTTTTTTTAAGGTTATAAAGTTAAAAAATACTTATGAAAAACCATCTGAGAAAAAAAAAAGAATACTTCAAGAAAATATTAAGAGAGTTAAAAAACTTAACAAATTAAAAAATAGAATTTAAGTATATCGCGGGGTGGAGCAGTCTGGTAGCTCGTCAGGCTCATAACCTGAAGGTCGGCGGTTCAAATCCGTCCCCCGCAACCAAATATCCTAAAGATTAAATTTAGACTTTCTGCTATCAATTAAAAAATTCCTGACTGTTTCTTGAGTAAGTTGGTCAAAAGATTTTCCAAATTTTTGTATTTTTTCAATAATCGATGGTGGTATAGTTATAATATGACAACCTAATTGCTTTGCTTGAGTATAGTTATATGGTTCCCTGACACTTGCCCATAAAATTTCAACATTTTTAAAACTTTTTGCAATTCTTATGCTTTTAATAAATTCGGGCACAGGGTCTTTACCTGTATCCGCTGCCCTACCAGCAAAAATAGAGATAATTACTTTTGTTTTTTTATTTATGACCTTTAAAATTTTAGCTGTTTGTTTAGCAGTATAAACAGCGGTAATATTAAGTTTTATATTTCTACTATTTAATTCACTTATAACTTTACCTGTAAATTTTTTTTTTGAGTTAATTACAGGAACCTTCACATAAACATTTTTACCCCATCTATTAATCTTGACTCCTTGATCAATCATTAATTTAGGATTGTCAGCAAAAACTTCAAAAGAAATTGGTTTTTTATTACAAATTTTAAGTATTTGTTTTGAATAAGATCTATAATTCTTTGCCCCTGCTTTACGCATTAAACTAGGATTTGTTGTAAATCCTTTCACAAAATTATTGTTGTTAAATTTTTTAATATTCTTTATATCAGCTATATCACAAAAAACTTTTATACTCATTTATCTATAAATTTTTTGTAATATCCTCTGTCATTTTTTTTGCATCAGCAAATAACATAAGTGTATTTTCTTTATAAAAAAGATCATTATCAATACCCGCATATCCAGGTGAAAGACTTCTTTTAACAAATAGAACAGATTTACATTTTTCAACATCTAGCACTGGCATTCCATATATCGGACTTTGTGGATCAGTTTTCGCAACAGGATTTGTTACATCATTAGCACCAATTACAAAAGCGACATCTGCATTTGCAAAATCATTATTAATTTCTTCTAATTCAAAAACCTCATCATAAGGTACATTTGCCTCTGCTAATAGTACGTTCATATGACCTGGCATTCTACCTGCAACAGGATGAATTGCATAAGATACCTTGATGTCATTTTTTTTTAAAGTATCAACCATTTCTCTTAAAGCATGTTGAGCTTGAGCTACAGCCATTCCATAACCAGGAACAATTATTACTGAGGAAGCATTTTTCATTAAAAAGGCTGCATCATCTGCATTCCCACTTTTAACTGGTCTCTGTTCTTTAGATGAACTACTTGACTTTTCATCAGTTGCACCAAAGCCACCCAAAATTACATTAAAGAATGAACGATTCATCCCTTTACACATTATGTAAGATAATATAGCACCAGATGATCCTACAAGCGCACCTGTAATTATTAATGCTGTATTTTCTAAAGTAAAACCTATACCTGCAGCTGCCCAACCAGAGTACGAGTTAAGCATAGAAATCACAACCGGCATATCTGCTCCGCCAATTGGGATTATTAAAAGAAAACCAATTAAAAATGAGACTGCTAATAATATCCAAAATAAATTTGATGATTGTGTTGAACACAGTAAATAAATTAGAATAATTATTGAAATTAATATTATGGCATTTAAAGGGTGTTGACCTTTAAATGTGATCGGTGAACCTGACATAATTCCTTGTAATTTTAAAAATGCAATTACTGAACCTGAAAATGTGATAGCTCCAACCGCAGCTCCAATCGACATCTCAATTAAACTACCAAGCTTTATGCTTCCTGGTTTTCCAAGATTAAATGCCTCAGGATTTAAAAAGGCAGAAATTGCAACAAAAACTGCTGCAAGACCAACTAAACTATGAAATCCTGCAACTAATTCTGGCATTGCAGTCATTGGTATTCTGTAAGCAATAAAAGCACCAATTGAACCTCCAACTAAAATGAATATTAGAACATAGACAAATCCACTTGAAAAATTACCAGTCGATAAAAAAGTTACAGTTACAGCTATTATCATTCCAAGAATACCAAAAAAGTTACCTTGTCTTGATGTTTCAGGAGACGATAAGCCTCTTAAAGCTAAAATAAAAAGCACTCCAGAAACTAAGTAAAATATTGCTGATAAATTAGCCGATATCATTTTTTTTCCTTTTTCTTTTTTTTATACATTGCGAGCATTCTTTGAGTTACTAAAAAACCACCAAAAATATTAATTGCCGCCAATGCAATTGCTAAAAAACCAAAAATGCTGGAAGTATTAAACACGCTATCTGAATTGCCAGATAATCCTGCAATTATCGCCCCAACAATAATTACAGATGAAATTGCGTTAGTCACAGACATTAAAGGAGTATGTAAAGATGGAGTAACGCTCCAAACAACATAATACCCTACAAATATTGAGAGAATAAATATACTTAGTCTGAATATTAAAGGATCAATTTCCATATTTTATTTAATTAGTGTTTTTTCTATTATTTCATCCTCTAAATTAATATTTAATTTTTTATTTTCTTTATCAAATAAATTTTCAACGAAATTAAACATATTTTTTGCGTATAAGCTAGAAGCAGACACTGGTAGTTTATTTAAGATATTAGTTTCACCGATAATTTTAACCCCATTTTTTTCAGTAATTTCATCTGCTTTAGTAAATGCAGTGTTGCCACCCTGTACAGCAGCTAAATCATAGATAACGGAACCAGTTTGCATATTATTAATCATATCCTCTTTAATAATCACAGGTGCTTTTTTTCCAGGTATCAATGCGGTGCAAATAACAATATCAATTTTTTTTAAAGTTTCAGAAAGTAAATCTTCTTGTTTTTTTTTAAAGTCATCAGAGGCCTCTTTCGCATAGCCACCCTCAGTTTCTAAATTTTCGGCACCCTCAACTGTCAAAAATTTTCCACCTAAACTTTCAACCTGTTCCTTTGACGCCATCCTGACATCTGTTGCAAAAACTATACCGCCCATTCTTTTTGCTGTAGCAATTGCTTGTAATCCAGCAACACCTGCGCCTACAACTAATATCTTTGCAGCAGGAACAGTCCCTGCAGCTGTCATCATCATAGGTATAGCTTTTTCAAAACAAGCAAATGACTCTATTACCGCTTTGTATCCAGCTAAGTTAGCTTGAGAAGATAAAATATCCATTGATTGAGCTCTGGTTATCCTTGGTAATAATTCTAATGAAAAGAGATTTATTTTATTTTGTTTTAGTTTGTCTAATTTTTCTTTATTATCAAAAGGGTTTAATACACCTATAAGAGTTTTGTCCTCTTTGATTAACGAGCATTTGTCCTCAGACAATAATCCTAATTGGACGATTATATTTGAATTATTTATAACTTCATTTTCATTATCAGAAAATTTGACACCTAAATTTTTAAATTCTTCATCAGAAATTCCTAAGTGAACTCCGTAATTTTTTGACAAATGAACTTCAAATCCTATCGAAATATATTTTTTTGCAATTTCAGGAGTGATGGAAATTCTTTTTTCTATTTTTTGATTTTCTGAAACTGATCCAATTTTCATTAAAAAACCTTACAGTAAGAATAACGCCATTAACACCAATACTAACACTACCGCGACAGTTCCCCACAACACAAATTTGGTAAAATTATTCCAGGTTTTTTTATGGTTTTCATTATCCATAAAAATTATTTTTGTCTTGCTTTAAATTTTGGATTGGTTTTGTTAATAATGTAAACTCTACCTCTCCTTCGTACGAGTTTTGAATTAAGATCTCTTTTCTTGATAGACTTTAATGAACTTTTTATTTTCATAATTTAAGAGTTTAGCCTGGCAAAGTCCTACTCTTCCATGTCTTAAGACAAAGTACCATCGGCGCTGAAAAGCTTGACTTCCGAGTTCGGAATGGGATCGGGTATTACCTCTTCGCTATAATCACCAGGCGGGCTATTTATACCTAAAGAAACATTTTAGTCAAAGATAAATTAACAGATATCTAACCTATTAAAGAATATAAAATTATCGTTTTTAGTGCAATAAATGCGTCTTTCAATCCAATTTTTTTTCCTTCATCATATGATCTACCATTATAAGTAATTGGAACTTCAAAGAACTTAAATTTTTTTTTTGACAATTTAATTGTCACTTCAGGTTCAAATGAAAAAGTTTCTTCCTTAAGTGATATACTTTTTAAAGCTGAAGATTTGAAGACTTTATATCCAGTCTCCATATCAGTTAAATTCAAATTAGTAAAAAGATTACAAATAAAAGTTAAAATTTTATTAGCTAAATAATGCCAAAAAAAATGAACACGAGAGTATTTACCTCCACCCAAAAATCTTGAACCATATACAACATCAGCATTTGCCTCAAAAAAAGGGTCTAGTAATTTGTAATAATCTGAAGGATCATATTCTAAATCTGCATCTTGAATTATAACAACTTCTCCAGTTAGATGCTTAAGTGCTGTACGAATAGCTGCACCTTTGCCTAAATTTTTATTATGAAAATGAATAAATATTTTATTATCATTATCTAATTGTTTTAAAATTTGAATTGTTCCATCAGTAGAGCAATCATCAACTATTAATATCTCATAATTTAAAAATTTATATTTATTTAAGTTTTGAATTATTTTTTTTAAGATAATCTCAATGGTATTTTTTTCGTTATAACACGGAATAATTATCGAAAGTTTGAAATTTTCTTTATTAATCATTATCAATTTTTTAATCTATTGATAATTAAATATCCATTATTTTTACCAACCTCTAGCTTATTGTATGAACAAATAAATGGGGTATCCCAACACAGTCTTCCTTGCCAGCCATTTTTTTTATTTTTTTTTACGTCAGGATAATAAATATTAACATATTCGTTACTATTTACCTCGTTTAACAAATATTGATTTTCAATTTTTTGAATTCCAACAAATACTTTCTCTGTATCGTTTATTCTTTTAATATTTTTAGAAAAATTAAATATCAAAAAAATTGAAACAAAAAATATAAAAATGTTTCTTGAAAATTTTTTTTTTATATAAAATTTATAAGAAATCAAAAATATTATAGTTACAAAAAAAGGTATTGAAAATCTAAACACTGGTGAAAAATTTAACCAAAACAATAAAAATATAAAACAAAAAAGGTAGATAAAATTTTCTTTTTTAATTTTGTAATTTTTTTTTTTTTCTTTTTTTAAAAGAGTAAAGAATAATAATGATGGTAAAATAATTGTCATTAAATGTTCAAATATTTCAATTAAATTTCTTTTTAACCAAAATAAAAACCAAGTAAAATTTTCAAGGTATTCCTCTGGCGAATAGATTTCCCTTGCTATAGAATAGCTCTTATTAATAAGTTCGAGCTCTTTAGATAATTTTAAATGTTCTGGATTAAACCAACTGACACTAAAACAAGTCAAATTAGTTGGAAAAAAAAGACATCCGGTATAGAAAAATTGTTGAATAAAAAAAACTAAACCTAAAAAATAAATACACAAAAATCTTAAATTAAATATATAAAATTTTAGCTTTTTAAAATTAGAAAAATATAAATAGATTGATAAAATTATTATAGGTAAAAGACTCAATTTGATTAGAATTGAGAATAATGAAAAAGCTAAATTAAAGTAAAAGAAAGATTTTCTCTCGATAATTTCATTTGTTTCATAAAATTTTATAAAATAAAAAATACTTAGAATTGCAAAAATTGTAGCTGGAAAATCCACACCAAATTCAGAAATTCTTGTAAATTTCAGCAAGAAATAAAATAAAACGATAGTCAAGTAATAATTGCTAATTTTAGAATATTCTTGTTTTAAAATTTTATCGATTGAAAATATGATAAAACTTAAGAATAATAAAAAACTTGGAAACGTTAAATAATTATAGTTTTTGTCCTCTAAAAAAAATATAGAATAAAGATTTAACCAAATCGAATTATACACAAAAGTTTTATCAATATTCGCAAAACCAAAAACTATTTTTTCTTCAAGAAATGCTAAAGCATAAGGCAAATGATAGTAACCAAAATCTTCATGATATTTTTGAGATACAAACATTGGTATCAAAAGTCCAATAATAACAAAATAGAAAAAATTCTTTTTTTTAATTAATAATTTATAATCAACTAAATTTTTTTTTTTGAAAAAAATTGTAAGTCCAATTAATAAAATTAAAATCTTTAAAAAATATTTAATTTCATAAAAAAAATGAAATGTTGTAATTAATATGGAAATTATTATTAACCCAAAACAAATATCCAAGAAAAAATTATTTACATTTTTAATTGATAAAAGACTACCAAAACCAGCAATAGCGACAGAGATAATTACTATGCTTAAAAAAAATAAAATAAGTTCTAATACTATCATTTATCAAATCAATAAATCTTATCTTTTCTCAATATTTTAATCTTACCAAAAATAACCATTGGAATTAATCGTAGTCCAATAATATATTTTTTGAAAAAAATAATTGGGTTAAATATTAGTCTGATTAACCAGCCTAAATAGTATTTATCAATAAAATTATTTATAGGTGCTTGATCCTTTGTAAAAAAAGAAATAGCAGCGCCAGTGCATAAAATAGATGTTTTGAATTTTAAGTTTTTCTTTATATAAAGACCCAATACCTCTTGAACTCCACCTCCAATATTTACAATTATATAATCTGGTTTAAATCTTTTTATATTTTTAAGAAGTTTTAAATCAGATAGACTTTTCAAATTGTATCTAGGTGCGCAATAGTTATATAAATTATTTATGCCTAAATTTTTAATATACTTATAATTTGATTTTGAAAAATTTATATTTGGATCAATACAAAAAATTTTTTTCTTCTTATTGTTTTTTAAATAAGCAAAAAACATACCCAAAAATTTAAATCCTGAAAATTTTTGTACATCAATATTTTTAAAGATTCTCAATAGTAAAACAAAAAAACCGCTATCAAAAAAAACAAAATCAGCTTTTTTGAGAGATTTATAATACTCATTTGATTTTTTAATTGTTGCCAAAGCCGGTCCCGCTGGAAAAACAAATAAACCTTTTTTAATTATAAACCTTTTAAATTTCTGGTCATTAATATTGATAAATTTTATCTGTTTAAAAATAATTTTACTTACCATTAAATCGAAAATTGAATGCTATATTTAAACTACTCAATGTTATTAAATTTATAAATTTTAAGATTTTGTAAATCTGCTCAAATTTGACCCTTGTTTGCTCATTTCTTCTTTTATCCAGTCATATGTTTTTTTTAAACCTTCATTCAATTTTATCTTAAAGCTCCAATTTAAAACTTTCTTTGCTAGATCATTGTTGCTGGATCTACCTCTAACACCTTTCGGTTTATCTAATTGATAAATTCGTTTTAATTTTTTAGTCTTAGTTACAACTTCAATTATCTCAATCATTTGATTAATAGAAACTTGTTCATCACTTCCTATATTTATTGGGTCTGAATAGTCAGACTCAAACAATCTTAAAGTTCCTTCAATACAATCATCAATGTATAAAAATGTTCTGGTTTGCATTCCATCACCCCAAACCTCAATTTTGTCATCACTATTTTTATTTGCCATTATGACTTTTCTACACAAAGCTGCAGGTGCTTTTTCCCTTCCTCCATCATATGTACCGTATGGACCATAAATATTGTGATACCTTGCAACCCTCACAGGTATTCCATAATCTTCCATAAAATGTCTGCACATTCGTTCACTAAACAATTTTTCCCATCCATATCCATCTTCAGGGTCTGCTGGGTAAGCATCATCTTCTTTTAAACCTTCTATAAAAACTTCTTGTTGTTTTGTTTTATTATAGGCACAAGCGCTAGAAGAAAAAAAATATTTTTTAATTTCATTTTCCTTACAAGCAATTAATAAATTTGTATTTATTAATACTGATTGCATACATTCGGCTTTATTATTTTCAATAAAACCCATTCCACCCATATTACAAGCCATATTGAATACAAAGTCCATTTTTTTTGTTAGTAATCGACAATTATCAATATTCTTCATATCCATCGAGTAATGATTTTCAACATTATCGAAATCTTGGAACCAATATTCTTTTGGTTTTATATCTGCTGCTACAATTTTATTTCCATCCTTAAGCAGTCTATTAGTCAAATGACCACCAATGAACCCACCTGCTCCCACTACTAAAATTTTCTTTCCTTTAATCATGTTGAATTTTTTTTAGGTAAATTAATACTTAAAATAAATTTGATCTTAACTATTAAACAATTTTTTTCCATATATATATCTAGCAAAACCTTGAAATATTTTTTAGTTCTTTTTTGAGCTTATCTTTTTTTGATAGAAAAAAATTTTTTTTCAATTTTTCGAAATAAAATTCAAACTTATCATCTTTTTTCTTTTTATTTAATACTATAAAAATTTCACTATTTATTTTTCTTAAAGTTTCAGTTTTATCTTTTAATGTTTCTTTTAATTTCTCACCTGGTTGAAGACCTATTTCTTTATATTTAAATATATAATTATTATTCAATTTTCTTTTTATTTTACCTAGATTTCTCGCTAATTTTAAAATATTAATTGATTTTCCCATATTAAGTATAAAAATATTACCTTTAGAATTGATAGCAGTAGTCTGTAATACTAAGTGACATGCCTCCAAAACAGTCATAAAGTATCTTGAAGCCTTTTTATTTGTAATTTCAACAGGATCTTCATTATTTATTCTATCCAAAAAATTATTTATGGCAGAACCTGAACTTCCAAACACATTGCCGAATCTGACAATTTTAATTTTTTTTGAAGACTTGTAAATTGAATTAAAATATTCACAGACCTTTTCAGCCACCCTCTTTGTATATCCAAGTATCGAAACTGGATTAGCTGCCTTATCTGTCGATATAAAAATCATATCACACGAATTTTTGATTGCCAATTGACAAAGGTTAAAAGTCGCAAAAATATTATTTTTAATTGCTGAATAAATATTCTTTTCAAGAATATTTACATGTTTGTAAGCAGCTGCATGAAATATCACTTCAACTTTATTCTTTTTGATAATTTTATCTAAAAAAAAGTGATCGTTTATATCAATTAAGATGTAAGATATTTTGTTATTCCTATTTTTTTTTTGTTGGTTATAAATTCCTATTTCAGATTTATCAACTGCTATAATCTTTTTAACGTTATGTTGTATTAATTGTCTACAAATTTCTGAACCAATTGTGCCTGCAGCACCAGTCACTAATATTGTTTTCTTCGATAATTTTTTAATTCTTTTAAAGATAATTTGTTTCCTATTAAGGATTGAATTGACCTCTTTAATATTTAAATCTTGAACATCAATTTTATCTGAAATTAAAAACTTTTTTTCTGGTAAGTATCGAACATCAAAAAAATGCACCCTTATTTTTCTTAACATTAAGTCCAATGATTTTTTATCTAAAGAGGGAATGGTAAAATAAACTCTTTTAATATTAAAATTTTTTCTAATACTTAATAAATTTCTATAACTTATAATTGGTGTACCAAAATAATTAGTGTTTTGTTTTTTTAAATCATCGTCAACAAAAAAAAGAACATCTTCATTGTTCTTTTTTAATTCTTGAAAAATTTGCTTACCCGCATATCCAGCTCCGTAAATGACTATTCCATTATTCGAATTTCTATTGGTTTCATCTAAGTAATTTAAAATAGGTTCAATTGGTTTTTTATTAATTTTCAAATTTTTTTTTAAATATTTTCCTAAATCTCTAAATCTAAAATTTTTAAGGACTTTTATCAAATTTTGGTTCTGAGCTATTGAATTATTCAATTCATTAATATTATTTATTTTAATAATTTTTGTTTTTTTAAAATTTGAAAAATCAACAATATCTTTTATTAAGTATCCACTACCAGTTCCTAAATCATAAACGCCACTATCAATTTTTTTTTCAATAAATTGTTTATAAATTTCTGCGACATCTTTAACATGAATAAAATCTCTTATAGAATTACCGTTGTTAATAAAATTTATTTTTTTATCGTCTTTTTTCGCTCTAATTATTTTTTCTATAAATGAAAATTGATCATTCTGGTTCCCGTAGATATTAAACAATCTCATTATAAAATAGTTTTTTTTTTTCTTATTTGCATAATTTAAGATTATTTTTTCTGCAGCTAATTTAAATGAAGAATAAATTTCTCGATTAAAATTATCTTTATTCTTATTATTTAAATTTTCAGGAATTCTATATATTGAGGCACTACTTGTATAAAGTATCTTATTGATTTTAGATGAAGGAATTGTTTCAAGAACAAAGAAAATTTTTTCTAATGAAAGTTCACAAAATTTTCTAAAATTTGAAATATCAAGAGTATTCAGATACTTTGAAGGATAAAAATTGTTAAAAATTAGGTTTATTTTTTTAGATTTTTTAATTTGTTTTTTTAAATTGAATTCATCTAAATCATTGGCAGATAAAACTAATGAGTTTTGTAAATACTTACTGACAAACTGAGATATAGAGCTATTTTTTCCTATTACTATATTTTTTATCATTTGATTTTAGTGAATAGATTAAAAGACCATATATAAACAAAAAAATAAAAAAAACTAAAAAAAAACTAAATTTTAGGTATGAAAAAAGTATTATTGGGATGATAGACAAGAAAAAAAGAATAAAATTTGAAACTAATATTGTGTTTTTTTTTATTAGTAAATGATGAATGTGGTTTCTATCTCCAAAAAAGGGGTTTGTAGAATTTGATAATCTGCTTATAGTCAATCTTAATAAATCTATACCGGGTAATAGAAGCAAGAATAAAATTTCATCTGAATAAATAATGTTATTTTGAATATTATGTTCATAAATTAAACATAAAGATAAAACTAATGATAAAAAATATACGCCACCATCACCTAAGAAAACCTTATTACTTATATTAAGTACAAACACAAAAAAAATTGAAATTAATACAACGAAATAAAAGTAATTCATCTCACTTTTTATTAATAGAAAAATAAAAAAGACGAAAAAGATCACACATGATTGACCATTTATTCCATCATAAAAATTTAATGCATTTACGAGAATCAAAATACAAAAAATCGTAAATAAATAAGAAAAATTTTCAAAGAAAATTTTTTTTTCGATAAATGAAATTGAAAGCATTTTTATGATTAAATTTTCATTCAAAAAAACTGCAATTAGTGTAACAATTATTGAATAAAAAAATTTTTTATTTGGAGACAAATTATATTTATCATCATATAAACCAAGCAAAAAGAAAGCGAAAATTATAAATAAACTCGATAAAAGTTCTATAAAAGAAACTTGAATTATTTGAATTGATAGAAAATCACCTAAAAAAAATATTTGGTAAAAAAATAGAAAACAAAAATTAATTGCTAAAATTACACCACCAATGATTGGTGTTTTTTTTCTATGTAATTTTAACTTATTATCAGGTAAATCATATATATTAATAATTTTTGATAATCTTTCAAAATTTAAAAAAGTTATTAGATTTAATAAAACTGAGTATATTAATATTAAATTCATTTACTGAAAACTTTATTATAGTTATAAAAATATATTCCAAGCAAATAATAATTTATTAAACTTATCCAATTGTTAAAAAAATTTCCGCTTGGTAATAAAGGGAATAAATTCACTAATAATCCAATAGAAATAATTATTAAAGATGATTTATTATCTGAGTAAATTTTAAGATTAACACATTTTATTAACCTAAAAATTAGAAAAAAAATTACAAAAATGTATAAGCTAAATCCTATTAAACCAGTTTCAGTAGCTATTTGAACTAGAAAATTATGAGGATGAGTAGAACATATACCGATGTCAGGATCATAATTCACTTTTCTGCAATAATGTCTAAAACCTTTCGGTCCTACTCCAAATATTGGATTTTCTTTAAATAATTTAAATGCAAGCTTATAATGACCAGTATGGTCTTCTGAAAAAATAAGGATATTTTTTTTAATTATTTTCTTTTTTTGATCCTCATCTTTTTGGGTTTCTGTAATATTGTTTGTTATAAAATAATGATTAGTTAATTGGTGAAAAGTTTTTATAAAAATTCTGTTACTCGGGTCAGATTTGCCAATTTTAAAAGTGGATATCAAAATAATAAAAAATATTAGGCAAATAAAAGAAATTGAAAAAATTTTTCTAAACTGATTTAAAAAAATTATTATTCCAATAAAATATAATAAACTCAATGCAAAGGATGTTCTTTCCCCACTTAAAAAAATACATATTATGTAGAGACTAAAAAAAATTATTAATTGTATTTTATTTTCATCTATATTAATTTTTGAATGATATAAAATCCAAGTTAGAAAAGGTAAAATTTTTATTAAAAAGCTTCCTAAAATTAACTCAGCTTGAAAAATTCCTGAGATTCTATTATTCAAAATTTGATAACCTAATAAATTTTCACCTGTAAAAAATTGAAAAATTGCATCAAAAAGAACTAAAGACATTATTATGAAAATTATTAAAAAAGTTTTTTTTTTAATTTCAAGGTCAATTTTTTCGAAATATCTCAAACAAAATAAAATTGATAAAACTAAAATTACATATCTAAAATGAAATATTGAAGAAATCTTTAGATTATCATCAATTTGAAAATAGGCATTAACACCAAAAAAAAATGATAATACAAATAAAAAAATTATTTTTTTGTCTTTTAAGAAGTTAATTTCTCTATTTCTGATAAAAAAATATAAAATTAAACTTAATCCAATTAATTCTGTTACAGAAATACCAATCAAATAAGAAAGTGGTAATGAAATAAATAAATAATAGATTAGATTATTTTTGATCAAATTAATCATTCAGAATATCAACAAATTTATTTTGAAAATTTTTTTTTGTAATAAGTATATTCTCTTCAATATCATTTTGAATTTTTGAGTAGTTTTTTACTATATGGATAATTATATTTTTTAGATCGTTAGTATTTCTTTTAATCGTAAAAATACCCTTAAAATTTTTTTTCACATGTCTTATCTCGTTAAAAATAATTATAGGTTTTTTTCTAGCTAAACTCTCTAATATCACTTTAGGGGACCCTTCAGTAAACGATGGTAAAATAAAAATATCATGATTGTCATATAAACTTAAAATTTTTTTTTTATTTGAAATTTCTTTTAAGAATTTTATATTTTTAAATTTAATTGAAGGATGATTTTTATCACCAGCTATGGTTAATCTAAATTTGTATTTCATATCTTTAAATAATTCGATTAATGAAAAAACACCCTTGTCTTTTTTAAATCTTCCTAAATATAAAAGTTTTGGAAATTTTATTTTTATAGATTTTTTTTTTTCAAACCAAGACTTATCCAATTCCGAGGGGTATATTATATAATCTATTTTAGGAGACTTAATATTTTTGTTTACAGAAATTATTTTAAATTTTTTCTTTATACATTTAATCATTAACGCAAAAATTAATATTCCTAATTTCCCTAATCTAGACTCGTATTCTTTATATCCATCACTTCTGAGGTAAACAAAACCTTTTAAGTCTTTAATTAATAAATTTAACAATAGATAAAAAAATATATTTCTTGGTGTTACTGAAACAATTAGAACTTTAAATTTTTTTTTTCTTAAAAAAAAAAATCTTTTTAGATTGAACTTAAAAATTCTCTTTTTTTTTAAAGAAAAGTTATCAATACTTTTTGAACTTCTGGATAATAAAAATGTGTCAAATTTTGCTTGGGTTGCTTCTAAAATGTTTATTATATCATTATGTTTTGTGGACACTCTTTTTTTATTAAAAAAAACTTTATCGTTAGAAATTATCAATAAATTTTTCATTTTTGTAATATTTTATAGTTTTCTGTAAACCAGCATTAAGACTAATTTTTGGCTTCCATTTTAAAATTTTTTTAGCTTTATGAATATTTGGGTATAAGACCATTGTTTCATCTTTCCTCATTTTAATATTACCAAAAACTGGTTTACCAGACCCAACTATTTGACAAATTTTTTTGATTAAAGTTCTAACTCTTACAGGTTTTCCGCTTCCAATATTTATTATTTCACCATTTGTTTTTTTACTTTTTAATAATTTTAAAATCGCAACAACTACATCATCAATATATGTAAAGTCACGATATTGTAAACCATTTGAACAATCAAATCTCTTGTTATCTAAAGCATTCTTAATTGTTATTGGAATAACACGATTTATATCTTGGTTTGGACCATAAACTAAATAAAGTCTAATTATTGATGAGGGAAAATTATTTTTTTTATTTAAGTCTATCAAAAATTTTGTGCTTAAAAGCTTTGCCTTTCCATAAACTGAATATGTTGATTGTTTATTATTCTTATTTTCAATTTGTGGAGATTTTAATTTTCCATACTCTATGCTAGATCCAACTTGAATAAATTTTTTTATATTTTCATTTACAAAAATAGATGCAAGATTTTTACAACCAATATAATGACTTTCTAAGGTCTTTTTTTTATTAGTATGATCTACGTATCCAGCTAAGTTAACTATATAATCAAAGTTTTTGTTGATTTTTGATAGTTTATTTTTGTTTGTTATATCAATCTTCAAATATTTGACACTTTTAAGTTTTTTTTGAGGTTTAGGACTTTGTGAAGATAAACTAGTGACAGACCACCCAAGACTTAGACATTTTTTTGATAGATGAAAACCTATGAAACCAGTTCCACCAGTGATTAAAATTTTTTTACTCAAAATTTTTTTGTTTAATTTTTTTTTCTAAAATTTCCTTATCACGCAGAGTGTCCATACATTGCCAAAATCCTTTATGTCTATATCCTGCAAGTTGATTTTTTCTTGTCAAAAGTTCAAAGGGTTCTCTCTCTAAAAATGTATTATCATTTTTTATAAACCTTAAAAATTTATAATTTATCACAAAAAACCCACCATTAATCCAGCCCTCATCAAGGCTAGATTTTTCTTTAAAATAAGAAACTTTATTTCTATTCAACTTAATAGTACCAAATCTTGCAGGTGGTCTTACAGCAGTTAATGTAACAAGTTTTTTACTTTTTTGATGAAATTTGACTAACTTTTTCAAGTCCACATTAGATATTCCATCTCCGTAGGTAGCAAGGAATGTTTCACCTTTAAGAAATTTACCTAATCTCTTAATTCTCCCACCTGTCATTGTCTTTAAACCTGTTTCAATAAAATTAATTTTAATTTTTGAATTCTTATAGTTTTGAAAGTATTTTTTTATTACGTTGCCTTTATAGCCAAGAGCAATATAAAATTCCTTATGGCCGTATGAAACATAATGATCAATGATATACATTATTAGTGGTTTCCCGTTTATTTTAATCATAGGTTTGGGAATTGTTTTTGTATATTCTGAGATTCTAGTACCAAATCCTCCAGCTAAAATTACAACTTTCATAATTATTTCTATCTTATTTTTTTACAATAAGAATCAATTTGTTTTAAAGAAAAATCGTACATATTTTTATTATTGATATAATAATACTTGTACCAGTCTGTAACAAAATAAATTGTTTCTTTAAAATTTAAATTACAACTCCATTTCAAAATTGATTTTGCTTTCGAAGAATTTAATTTAAGCAAATTACTTTCGTATACTATTTTTTTGTCCTTAATAATCCTCCAAAAAACTTTGTTCCAAGATTTTTTAGCTAAATTTAAAACATCTATAACTTTAAAATTAGCATTTAATGATGGACCAAAATTAAATACGTTTCCATTTAATCTGTTGTTTTTTTTTAAATGTAAAGAAAGAGTGATATATCCATATAATGCATCTAACACATGCTGCCAGGGTCTTGTAGAATTAGGGCTTCTGATGAGCACTTTTTTATTTTTTGACCATGATTTCATACAATCAGGTATTAGTCGATCTTTCGACCAATCTCCACCCCCAACAACATTTCCAGCTCTCGCAACTCCAAGTTTGATATTTTTTTTTTTAATTAAGTATGAATTGAAATAAGTCTGAATAATCAATTCTGCAGATGCTTTTGAAGAACTATAAGGATCAATGCCTCCTAAAATATCTTCCTCTCTATATCCTCTTTTAATTTCTAAATTTTTGTAACTCTTGTCACTTGTTATAATGATAGCGATACAATCGTTTTTTAAAGATCTTAAACATTCCATAACATTAAGAGTTCCAATGGTATTAGTTTGATAAGTTAGCAAAGGATCTTCATATGATTTTTTTACTAGTGATTGAGCCGCTAAGTGAAAAACATAGTCAGGCTTGTAATTAATGAATGTTTTTTTTAATTTTCTTAAATTTGTAATATCAAAAAACTTGTTTTTCATCTTTTTTTCTAAATTTATCAATTTAAAATGAGATGGATTAGTAGGAATATCTTTTGAGATACCTAACACTTCTGCACCTAAACTTTTAAACCACAAAGATAACCATGAACCCTTAAAACCTGTGTGACCTGTAATTAATATTCTTTTATTCTTAAAAATTTTTAAATTTTTCATTAACGTAATATTTTCAAAATATTATTTATAGTATTTATATGTGTTTTTTCTACTTCATAGTATGTATTAAATGCATTATGACTGGTTAATATACAGTTTTTTAGACTTAAAAATTTACTATTTCTTTTCAGCGGTTCATCCTCAAAAACATCTAAACACGCTCCAGAATGTGGATTTTTTTTTAGGAATTTTATAAGTGCATTATTGTCAATTAAACTTCCTCTTGAAATGTTGACGATTAGCACATTTTTTTTTATTAGTTTTAATGTTTTCTTATTTAATAAATGATAGGAACTTTTATTTAAGTCAGATGCTGTAATCAAAATATCAGACTCTCTAAAAATTTTTTTTTTGGATACTTGTTTTATTTTATATCTTTTCAAAAAACTTCGATTGATAATTTTCAAGTCATTTGCATAGTTAATAGTTTCGAATCCTAATAACATTTCAAAAATTTTTTTTCCTATGTTGCCAACACCTATAACTCCAATTTTTTTATTATGTAGAGTTTCACCTTGGAGCTTTGGCCATTTATTTTTTTTTATTAGGTTGTGATTATCAATTATTTTACGAAAATAAGACAAAATCATACCTATAGCCATAGTAGCTACGCTATAACTAAATGCAGATGGTGTATTTAAAACTTTAATTTTTTTTATTTTTGCAAAATTTAAGTCAATAGAGTTTATTCCTGTACCCCATTTCGATATTACTTTTAAATTTGAGGCTTTCATAAGTACACGTCTAGAAAATTCATCATCACCACAAATAACACCATGATATTTATCTATAATCTTTAGTAACTGATTTTCATTTAAATATTGGTCTGTTTTTTTAAGATCAATAGAATACCTTTTAGTATCAAAAAATTTTTTATATTTTTTGAAAATAGGGACTAAAGGAATAGCAGAAATCAAAATCTTATATTTTATTTTTTTCATATTTTAAAAAAGTTTTCTAAAATCAATTAATTTATGACTTTTGTGCAAATTAAAATAGTTATTCTTAATTTTATTAAGTTTTTTTAAACTATAAATACTATTTTTTTTTAGTAGATAACTAAGTGTTTTATCGAAATTTTTTTCATTTTTGCAAACTTTATATAATTGTTTAGGTGAATCTATACTTTTTAATGAAAATTCCGTCATATCATCCTTAAAAGGAATTACAACTGGCACACCATTGCAAATTGACTCTACCATAGTGCTAGAAGTACCTGCTGTGATAAAAACTTTACTTTTTTTGATTAGATCCTTAAATGGTTCATTTGAGATAATATGATTTTTATCTATTAAATCTTTTTTACAAAATTTTAAGGCTGGATGAATTTTAAAAACAACCCTTTTTTTTTTTAAAAATTGAGATTTATTAACTATATTAACAATATCTTTATTAATTTTATTGTCCAAATTTAAAGATACTAAAATTAAATTTTTTTTCTTAGAATAAGTCTCACTTAAATAAGAAAACCGGTAAGCAAATCCCTGTAAAATTTTTAATTTTTTATAAAATTCAATTTTAGGTTTTAAATATTTTTTTCCGATAATTACTATTTTTTTTGGGATTAATTGATATCTAACCTCATGCTTAACGGGATCTAAACACAAAAAATCTTTGTAACAAGTAAAACCTTGATAACCAAAACTATTTGTTTTTTTAAAAAATTTATTCAAGCCGAAATTCCACCCCTTGTCGACAGCTGTGTTTTCAAACCAATTTATAGAAGTTTTAATTTCAAAGTTTTTTTCTTTTAGAGATTTGAAAAAAAAATAATTATTTAAAGCTATAATAATAGTATTATAATTTTTCAAACATTTAATTTCATCAAAGATTATTTTGGTAAAGTCATATTCCAATATATTATTATATTTTCTGTTGAATTTTTTTAATCTAAAAAAATAGAAAATACTATTTAAGAAATAATCAACACTTATTATAGACTCTTTTAAAAATGAATTTTTTTTAAGTTTTATTTTTTTAGCTAGACTAATTAGATCTATAACATTTGTATTTATTATTGTTGGAACAAAAAAGACATTTTTGTTTTTAATTCTATTTTCTAAATCTCCATAATACCTTTTAGTAGACAAATTATTTCCAACTAAAAAATAATCCACAATTGATATTCTTGGATAAATACTCTTTTTATAAATTTTCGCTAAAATGAAAATGTAAACTCTGTAAAAAATTATTGCTATGACTTCTATTATACTTCTCTTTATCTCATTTTTTATAACTATATTTTTTACTAAAAATTTTTTTTTCAAAATAATTTTTCTAAAATTATCATTATTTATTTCGATATTTTTTATATAAATTTTTTTTTTTTTTAGTTCCTTTAAAGTTTCAAGAATACAAAGATAATGAAATAAATCAGAATTAAGATTATTTCTTTCCCCAATTATATTTACCCACCAATCAATATCATTTTTAAAACTTTTTGATATTTCTCCAATCCATTCGTTAAAATTTTTTCTTAATTTTTTTTTTTTTTAAAATAAATATCTCTTATTAAGTCATTATAATTATAAGGATGACTTAATGTATCCCAAACACTAATATCTGAGAAAAACATAAAAATCTATTTTTTAAATATTTTTTGAAACCAGTGAGCTAGTATGTGATTTACTATTAATTGACAATCCTCAACTGGGCCATATTCATTTTTTTGAGATTTAAAATGTAAACAAATGTCTGAATATTTCTTAATTTTTCCCCCATCAAATCCAACAATACTAAAAACTTTACCTTTTTTTTCTCTAATCCATTTTGCTGCATTTAAAATATTTTTTGAATTTCCTGAAGCAGAAAAGATTATTAAGGCATCATTTTTTTTATAGTGTAATTTAAGTTGTTCAATAAATATTTTTTCATAACCAACATCATTTGCGATTGCTGTAATTATAGAATTGTTGTCACAAAGATTAACAATCCTAAACCCTTTTTTTTTTGTTTTTTTTAATATGTCAAATCCTACATCATTTGCTAATGTCATTGACGTAGCGGATGCTCCACCATTCCCTATAGAAAAAATTGTTGAATTCCTGGCTCTTATTTTTAAAAACTCTCTTTCAAGATCATCTAATTTTTTAAAGTCCAAAGAATTAAATACATTTTGTAAATAACTGATGTATTTCTTTGAAAAAGAGTTGATATTTTTGCTGTTAGTGAGGTATTTTTTTAGCATTAACTATTCCAAGATTTATCTGATTTATATATTTTATCAACTAAGTTCATAACTCTTTTAGCATCTTCAATATTACCTGTTTTTATTTTTTTATTCATTTTTAAAGAGTCAATAAACTCGTTAGTTTCCCTATCCCAAGATAAATCTTTTTTAAAAGACAAAAATTTTTTTTTATGACTTTTCTTTACAAGCTTAGGAATAATTTCAATTTTTTCATCTCCATATGATTTTGATCCTGACAAAATTCCATTTAAATTTATTTGACCTTTTTCCATGATAATTTCCACACGAAATTTATGTTGCCATTGTGTTGCAGTTGAATGAATCATTGCAACTACATTATTCTTAAACTTTATTAAAGAATAAGCATTGTCTTCAACTCTATATGACCAAAATTTATTTGATATAAAACTTTTAACAGCTAAAAAATCACCACAGAAAAAGATCAAAATATCTAGTAAATGAATTCCTTGGTCCAATAATATACCACCGCCTGCCAAAATTTTTGATGATCGCCATTGACCTTTAAAATTAATAATTTTACTTTTACCATAAAGACCACGAATATTTATTAATTTCCCGTACCTTTTTTTTTTAATTGCATCCTTTGCGATAATAACTGAGTCATGATATCTATGATTAAAACCGTATTTTATTTTTAAATTTTTATGATTTTTATAAACATTATATATTTTTAGAAAATCTTTATAACTTCTAGCAGGTGGTTTTTCACAAAAAACATTTATTTCTTTTTTAAGAGAATTAATTGTTGCCTCAGCCGCAATTTTATTTGGCAAACTAATAAATATTGCATCTAATCTAAAATTAAATAATTTTTGATAATTAGAAAAAAATTTGATATCTTTATTTTTTGGTGAGTTCTTGGTATTTATATCACTTATAGCAACTATATTTACTTCTTTTATTTTTTTTAAAATTTCATATCTTTTTTTCCCTACTACACCAAATCCAGCAATTGCAACATTGATTTTCCTCATTATTTCTTTTTTGCCATGACCAACATATGTGAACTCAAATTATTTGAATAAATGGTTTTTTGTATTTCTTTTATTTCCAAAAAATTTATCTTTTTATTGTTAAGTATTTGTAAAATTTTTTTCATGACTGGATCCTTCACATACTTTTGATTTTTATTAATGATATCAAAATCAAGCATTCCAGGTGTGATGATTTTAATATTTTTAAACCCATTTAAGCTTAAAATTTTACACATAGATTCTGTTGTAAAAAAATTAAGATGATATGGCGGATATATAGATTTTGAATTTTCTCTTAAATATTTTATATCAAATCCAACTGCATTTAATGTGCTTAAATATAATAAGCCATTTTTTGATAAAATATTACTTAAAGACTTAATGAATATATTGGGATCATAAACATGCTCAAATAATTCAAAGCATGTCACTAAATCAAATTTTTTTTTAGGATTAAATTTCTCAATTACATTTTTAAATATAACTATATCTTTTTTTTTGAATTCCTCTGACATTTTGTCAGAAGGTTCGAGTCCATACAATTTTGCATGTTTCCACTTTTTTTTTAAATTAATTAAAAAATCACCAGAACCACAACCTATATCAATAATTTTTTTTTTTTGAAAAGATTTAAAATTTTTTGTTAGATAATCAATTTTTGGTTTAATCGTAAAATTTACTCTTTGTTTTTGCATCGGTAAAAAAAATTTTTCATACCAAAATTCGTTAGATTTTGAACTTTTATAAAATTTAAATAAATCTTTTCTTGTAGGTCTTGGATTTACAATTAATGTTCCTGTTTTTGAACATTCTAAATAATCATAACCTTTTTTCGTGAAAGCATAGGTCATTTTTCCTAATCCTAGCTTTTTTAGATTTATGGATTTAAAATTTTTTTTTCTTTTTAATAATTTTCTTGAATCTTGATCAACTAATTTTTGATATTCTTTCAACGTTTTATCACTTCTTATATCACTTTCTTTAATCATAAATTATTTCATCAATTTTCTTACTTTTTTTAAGTCATTAAAAGTATCTACATTTACTGTATCGTATTTAGATAACACCATTGAAATTCTAACGTTATTTTCCAAGTATCTATTCATATCGACAGACTCTACAATTTCTAATTTTGATTGTGGTAAAGAACAGTATTTCCTTAAAATTTTAGGGCTAAAACAGAATATATTTCCCTGTTTAAGAAAAAATTTTTTTTTGTTTTTTTTTGAATTTGCAATCGGTTCTCTTGAAAAATATACTGCCTCAAATTTTTTATTGACTACAACTTTTACTCTGTTGGGGTCCTTTGCGTCGATTAATTTAATATTATTACAAATATTAGTAACTTGGTTATAATTGTTATTAGATTTAACAACAGCTTCTATCATTTGTGGAGTTAACATTGGATCATCCCCTTGGACCATCACAATTTTTTTTATTTTTTTTTTTATTCTTTGATCAGTTTTTTTATAAGCTTCATATACTCGATCTGTAGCCCTTTTATGTTTTCTTGAGGTTATGATCACATTGGCACCTCTTTCTCTCATCAAATTATAAATCTCAGGATCACATGTAGCTACAAAAACATATTTTATGATTTTAGACTTTAATGTGTTTTCAAAAACGTGCTCTACCATAGTTTTATTGCCAATTTTCAAAATAGCTTTGTTGGGTAGTCTACTACTTTTTAACCTTACGGGTATATAGGCTGCAACACTCATTTTATATTTTTAAATAATAAGTCACACATTTTTTTTAAAAAGATAAAGTCCGTTCCTATTGCAATTAAATCATAATTTTTTATTTCTGATTTGATATTCTTTAAATCAAATTCAGCTAAATGAATTCCAGATTTGATTTTTTTCTTTTTACAAATTGAAAAATATTTTTTTATACAATCTTTAAATTTTTTTGATTTAAAATTTCCTGGTTCATTAAGTGATAATGAAAGATCATATCTGCCAATAAGTGTTCCAGATATAAAATTACTTGATAAAATACTTTCAAGATTATTAATTCCTTTCAAACTTTCTATTTGAAGAATTATTTCAGGCTTATATCTTTGGATTTCTAGATGATTTTTATCAATTCCATAAAGATTATGTGAGTAAAGGCCAAAACTTCTCTTACCAATGGGTGAATAATAAGAAAAATTGATTATATCATCCACATCCTCTTTAGCCTCAACCATGGGAACAATAATACCAGTAGCACCTCCATCTAGAGCCTTTTTAAAGTTTTCCTCTGATTTTGAAGCTACTCTAACATATGGTTTTATTTTATTTTTTTTTGCTAATGATATTAATATATTGGTTTCTTTATCAGAAATATCAGAATGTTCTAAATCTATACATATCCAACTAAAACCAGAATTAGAAATAACTTCTAAAGTATGTTGATTAAATGATGTTATCCAAGTTCCAATTTTTTTTTTCATTTATTTTCTTTCAATTATTATATCTATTCTTGTATTATTAAACATGGTTAACTTTTTATGTCTTAAAAATTTTACTTTAAGTTTCATTGAATTTAATCTTTTTTTTAAATTTTGAATCATTTCTAAATCGATAGTAACTAATTGGCTATCTTTTTTTCTATTTTTCAAAAAGTTTGAAATGCCAAAAGCTTTACTTTTTTTTTTATGTGCTTTTTTAATCTTTTCAATTTTTTGATAATATTTTTTACCTTCGTTACTTTTAATAAAAGCCTTTTCATATTCTTTGATTGGTATATCTCCGATCAACAAAATACCTTTGTGCTTAAGAAGAGAGATAGCTTTATAAATAAATTTTTGAAATTCTTTTTCAGAGGACAAATAATGAACTACACTGTAGATGAGTATCTTATCAAACTTTCTATTAAGTTTGATTTTTAAAAAATTTCCAGAAATCAAATTTTTTTTAATAATAAATTTAAAATTGGATTTTATTTGATTTATAAAGTTCTTATGATCAATTCCGACAACTGTATTACAAAAAAAACTCAGAGGAATAAGAAATAGACCTAGTCCACAACCTACATCTAATAAAGTATCTTTGTGAGAAACCCTTAATTTATTTTTAATGTCATTTAATAATATTGGAATAAATTTTTCTTGAAAATTATAACGTGAAGATGAGATAAAAATATTTCCATATCCCACTTTTTTGGCTACATGTCCAAAATTTTCAAATGATACTTCACTCATAAAAATCAATATATTCAGTCAAAATATCTACTCGTTTTTTGTTCTCATTATGACATTTAACAAAATTTTTTATGAATTCGGAATAGAATTGTGTTGAAATATGAAAATCGTTATTTTCAATTTCATCTCTATGAACATTCTTTAGAGGAGATCTAGTTCTGTAACAAAATCTTTTGATAGCTTTTAAATGATTATATTTGCTGTTTGCTAGTTCATTATCATAAATACTTATCACGGGCTTATAAAATAAAAATGCGAAATTTACTGCAGTACTATCATGACACAAAACAAATTTACATTGACGAATTGTTTCTAAAGTATTCATATCAGATATTTTATTTTCAAAATATTTTTTAAGTCTGCTTATATCTGCTCTTGGATGAGGTGATATGAGATAATCCATATTATATTTTTTTTTTGTAATTTCTAAAAAATTTTTAATTGAAAAATAATAATTATCTGCATCCATATCATTTCTACCCATTTCCATTAAATCTTGATGGAATGGAGCATTTTGATCTATAAAAACAAAATAATTTTTTTTAAATTGAGTTGTATTTTCTTTTCTTTCTAAAAATCGATCATAATCTGCATGATGACCTCTTATTAAAATCGATTTGGAATTTATTAAAAAATTAAATTTTGAGTCACATTTGTTACCTAAAACAAAAACATATTTTGAATATTTAATCTTAATATTATTAATAGAAAAAAATAACTTAATTAAGAAATTTTTAAAATTATAAAATAATATGTATTTCAAATTTATTTCATGAGTTAATAAACCTGAAATAATCATAAAATCAAAGTCAAAGTTAAAAAAAATAGAAAAAAAATTTTTTGTATTTATATTGGGTTTTATTCTTAAATCAAATAGAGTTGTTGCTTTCTCTTTTGTTAAATTTTTACTTAGAGCATCTAGATTATCTATAATTCTAATTTGTATATTTTTATCTGAGATAAGTAATTTTTTATTAATTGGATTCAGAGGATTTAGTATTTTTTTTACAACCCAAATTTCTAATTTTATATTTTTTTTAATAAAATCTTTTAAGGAACTTTTAATATATTCTTTAGTTGAAAATTCTCTTGGAACAATAATTATTAATTTATTGTACATTTGACTGATTGTATTTAATCGATGAATTAAACTTTATTTTTTTCATTGAAAAAGTTAATTATATTGTTTCTAGCTCTCATTATATGACTTTTATTTAATTCTTCACCAACCCAAAAATTAATTAACTTTTTGTAGTTTTTTTCATAATTGACCATCTTTTTTTTATATATAGGAAAAATATGATTCAAAGGGGGATAATATTTTCGAGAATAAAAATTATTTTGATTTAAATATTCTATTAATTTTTCAGAAGACCCTTTTTTTAAAATAAAGTTTTTTCTCCAATAAACTGATCCTTTTTCATGAGTTATTGGTTTTAAAAAATCAAACTTAAAAATTTTTTCATAAAATTTTGAATTATTATTTCTTAATCTATTAATAAGATCAATTTTTTTTATTTTTTGAAATAAATCAAAATAGAATTTTTTATTAAATCTTTTGTAATATATAAATCCTTTAGAAAAATACTTAATTTTACTTTGAGTAAATAAATTTTTTTTTTTTGTTTTTAAAATTCTTTCTAAAAATTCACCTGATTTTAAATAAATTAATTTATTTTTAAGTTGAAATTTAGAAAGTGACTTATAATTTTTCCGAACTTTTAGAAAGACATCCCTATTATCCGTTGCTATAAAACCGCCGCCTGACATATCTATAATTTTACCTTTACCAAAGCTTCCAACAGTATAATCTCCAAATGATCCAAAATATTTTTGTTTAATTTTACCCCCAAGAGACCCAGCAATATCTTCAATTTGAATTATTTGATTTTTTTTTGCTAACTTTAAAACACTTTTAAAATTGTCACTATTTCCATATAAATAGGGAAAAATTATTACTTTAATATCTTCCTCATATTCCAATTTATCTTTTAAATCTTTTAGACTAAATCCTAAATTATCATTTGTATCAATTATTATAGGTATGTTACCTGAACTAATAATACTTAATATTACGTCATAGCAAAGATTTACTGGAACAATGATTTTTTTATTTTTAAGGTTTAAGGATTTAAGTAATAAATAAATTGCCGTGGAACAATTAGAGGTAAATAAAACATATTTTTTTTCTGTAAGATTTTTAATTTGATTACATACCAAATTCATAATTAATATTCTTTCTCAAAAAACATATATTTAAATTTTTCACCACCAAACCCTTTTTTAAATAAAGCAATATTATTTCTTTTTTTTGACAATAACTCAAAACTATTAAGTGTGTTTACAACTCCAAAATTGAGAAATTCCAAAAATTTAATTTTTTTAAAAAAATTAATTGCAGCAATAATTAACGAATGATGGTTTGATGAAGATTTTGAAAAAAAATATTCAACAGTATTTCCAGCAATAGTAAATAAACCACAAAAAAAATCTTCTTTTTCACTTTTGAGAAATACAGCATATACTTTATTTTTTTTATAAAGTTCATGTAACATTTTAATGTCATTATTGTTTCTTTTTGATTGATAAAAAAAAGATTTAAATTCTTCATATTCAATTTTTTTTTTGTCATAATTCAAAAAAAAATATTCTTGGTTAGATTGTTTTTTAATTTCTGATCTATGACCTTTAGAAAAATTTTTTAGAATTTCTTTTAAGCTTTTTTTTAAATCTATTCTCAAGCCAATTGAAAAAGAATTCTTAAAATTATACAATGATAGTTTTTCCAAAAGAGAAAAATATTTTTGTGAACCAACCTGGTGTGAAATTGTATCTGAGAAGTTGATTTTAAGGTTTTTAATACCATATTTTATTGATCTCAAATCTATTTCCTCTAGAATTAAGCTTATCAATCTTTTAAATTTTTTATCGTTTAAATTTTCAAGAATTATTGGTCCTGGAATTGATAGATTTAAATATGATCCGACCAATATTCGTGTTTTTAAAATTTTTTCAAAAAATAATGGTACAACAGCTATTACTTTTTCATTTTCTAATACAAAAAAATTATCCTTATTTTTTACCTCTTCAAATAAAATCATTTCATGATAAATATTACTTGCTTGAGATAATATTTTACTTTTTAATTTATATAACTCATTATTATTAAAGTTTTCGTTATTAACTATTTGCATATTATTTTTTATAAATTGCCTTTGCGATTTTCAAATCTAGATGATCATCTAGATCAATCGGGTATTTTAAAGATATTGGAAAAAATTGACTTTTTTTTGTTATGATCTTTTTTTGTTTCATAAAATAATTTTTTTCAATAAAATAATATGATCCATCAATAAAATAATAATCTTTATAATCCTGCCTTTGGTTGTTGTTTTTCTTGATTAAGAGTTTCCAGAAATTTTTTTCTTTTTTTAAATATTCTGCTGGATGATGTTTTACCTTCACAACAGAGCACAAACTTTTAATCTTTTTGGTCTTAATAAGTTTTTTCATTTTTTTTAAATCTTTAATAAACCTGATTGGGGAAGTCGGTTGTAAAATTAAAATATAGTCAAAGATTATTTTTTTTTCTTTAATTGCCCAATTAATAACGTGATATAAAGTATCACTCATTTTAGTTTTGTCTTTTGACAAATTTTTTGGCCTTATATAACCTCCAATAGTATTAAATTTTTTTTCAAATTTTTTTATATTTTTAAAGTCTGAACTTATTAGGATTTTTTTTTTATCTATCTTTTTTGCAAAACTCAGTGTGTGTTCTATTAATGGTTTGCCTAAAAAATTGATAAAATTTTTTTTTTTGATACCTTTAGATCCAGCTCTTGCTGGCACAATTACTAATATTTTCATTTTAACTTTAAGATGTTTTTTGCCAATCTTTCGTATTTAAGAGCTTTTACTCTATAATTAATAGGTATTGCTATAGCTTGCTCTAACATCTTTTTCGTTGATAACGAGTTTTTTATTTCTCTTTTATTAAGACAATGTTTCCAGTAATACGAGCAATGCCATTTAAGTGCATCAGGTAAATTCTTTGTGCCTAGCCCGAATCTTTTCAATAGATTTATAATTCTCTTTTTTTTTTGATTATTTTTTTCAAAAAAAATAAAAGTGTCATAATTTGGTAATGTGTCTTTGTGAATTTTTCGAATTAAAAATTTTTTTTCTAATATTTTTTTTAATATATTATATTTTATTTTATTATCACTTAATAATATTTTTAATTTTTTTAATTGGACTTTTCCTATAGCTCCTTGTAACTCAGTAGCTCTATAATTAAACCCATGCATTTTTACTTTATCATTTCCTCTTGATAAAGTAGGGATATTGAGATGTCCATGATCATGATATTGTTTACAATAATTAAATATTTTTTTATCATTAGTTAATATCAAACCACCTTCTCCAGTTGTGATTATCTTTCCAAAATCAAAACTAAAAACTCCAACGTTTCCATGAATACCTAAGTATTTTTTTTTAAATTTTGCACCTATTGACTCACAATTATCCTCTAAAATTTTAATTTTTTTTTTTTTTGCTAAGCTTTTTATATTCTGCAAGTCTGCAGAAAACCCAAGCATATGAACCGGAATAATTGCTTTAGTTTTTTTGTTGATTTTTTTTTTTAAATCTATTGGACACATATTTAATGATTCATCGACCGAGGTAATTCTTGGAATTCCACCTGCATCTAAAATCGCCTCTATAGTAGCTATAAAATTAAAGGATTGAGTTATCACTTCGTCTCCATTTTTTATACCTAGTGACTTTAAACCAATTTTTATTGCAGCAGTGCCAGAGGAAACCATTAAGCAATATTTTGCATTAAAGTATTTTTCGCACAAATTTTCGAATTCTCTTACATGATATTTCTTTCTAATTTTATCAAAACCATGCGCAAAAAAAACAGAGCCTTGTTTAAAAATATCTGTTAATGCTTTTTTCTCTAAAGAATTAATTAATTCATATCCGGGCATAAAATATTTTAATTTTTTGTATTATTAATTTCTTAATTTAATCTGTTTATTTAAAGATTTTAAATATTGTTTTTTTAATTTGACGTCATAAGTTGCATTAAAATCTTTGAACTGAAAAGTTAAACCTCTCCTTCTTTTTCCACTATAATTTGAAGAACTGCCATGCATAATTTCACTATGATGAAAAAGTGCGTCCCCAGCTCTTAATTTAGGACAAACTTTTTTAAAATTATTATATTTTTTTAAATTAGAAACTTTTTGCGAACTTCCTTTTGCATAGGAAGGTTCATGTTTCACAACACCTAATTTTTGTGACTTATTGTAATATTGAATCCCACCATTTACAGAAGATACATCGTCTAATGCTATCCAAACTGTCAGCGCATTCCCTCCTTTAACACACCAGTAAAAATTGTCTTGATGAATTGGAGATGGTAGTCCCTTTTGTGCTGGCTTTGCGAAAAGTTCACTGGCCATAAACTTTTCTTTAGAATTCAGTAGATATTTAGTTATAGTTCTAATTTTTATATCTTTTGATTTTTTTCTTATATAAGCTGAGTCAGATAATTGATGAAATGAATTTATATTTTTTATATTCCTAGATTTTTTATTTTTAACGGCAAAATTAATTGTTTTCCCAGAATATTTTTGGTAATTTTTTTTTAGAAAAATATCAATTTTGTTATTTATATCGTTAATTTCTTTTTTCGTAAAAATTTTCTCATAGAGTACCCATCCATTATTGTTATAATCTTTTCTTAATTTATCTAATTCAGTTTTTTTCATAAGAAATTATTAATTTTTTTCAAGTCACTTTTGCTACCGATGTCTAACCAGTTCTCATGTATTAAACAAGTACCAATTTTAATTTTTTTTTTTAAAAGAGTATTGAGAAAATCAGTCATATCTATTTTTCTATTTTTTTTTAAATAATTTAAAACAGAAAAATCCATTACGTAAACGCCTGCGCTAATTAAATGATTTTCTGATGGTTTTTCCTCAATTTTAAAAACTTTATTATATTTATTTAATTTCATGACCCCATAAGGATTATCCATTTTAAAAAATCGAGATGCTACAGTTACTTTATTTTTATTTTTATTATGAAATTCAATTAAATCTGAATAATTTAAGTTCGTTAAAATGTCACAATTTGTGACAATTAGTAATTTTGTTTTATTATTTTTACTTTTCAATAAACTTAAACCCCCTGCAGTTCCTAAAGGAACTTTTTCCTTAAAATACTTTATTTCTACCTGAAATTTTTTTCCATCTTGAAAATATTTTTTAATCTTATTATGAAAATGATTTGTTATTAGATTAAAATTTTTTATTCCTTCCTTTTTTCCTTTAAGAATTATATTTTCTAAAATAGGCTTGCCTGATACTTTCACTAATGCTTTAGGAATTTTTTTCGTAAGTGGCATTAATCTTTTACCTTTTCCACCTGTAACAACTGCTATTTCACAATGAACCTTGCTAAAATCAAAATAGTTTTTTTGATCTATTAATATATCAACCATTTCACCTTTATGACTTAAAATTGGGATTAAGTGGGATGAAAAATTTTTTTTAAGTTTTTTTAATAAATTTTTATTATTTAAATTTTTTTTTAAAATAAATTTTGGTTTTCTATTAATAATTTTATCGATTTTATCATTTAAATTAAAGCCTTTTAATAAGGCTCTGCGTATATCTCCATCTGAAATAGTTCCTATAAATATTTTTTTTTTAGTTACAAAACATACTTGAAGGGCAGTTTTATTTAAATTTTTTATAGTGTCTTTTAAAGAATATCTCTCATTTATAACTGCAGCTTTCCAGTTTTTATAAAAATTATTACTCATTTTGTATTTATTTCCAAATCATAAAAAATTTTTTGGTCGATATATTTTGTATTTTTAAGAAAATTGATAATACTTAAAGATATTTTTTTACTTGCGTTCACTCTTTTAATATTAAGAATTTTACTATCTTTTTTGCTAAGTATCATTTCAATTCTTTTTATAATTTTTTTACTATTTGGTTGCTCGTGTGAAATTTTTAAGAAATTATATCTTTTTTTTTGTCTTATACCGATATTTATTACTGGGACTTTTAAAAAAGGTATTTCTAAAATTCCACTAGATGAATTACCAATAAAAATCTCTGATGTTTTTGCCAGTGAAAAAAAATATTTTTGGCCTAACGAGTAGAAAAAATATGAATTTTTACTTTTTTTTAAAAATTTTTTTATTCTATCTACTATATCTTTATTTCCAGGATCTATATTTGGGCTAGTAAAAATAATATTAAAATTAGAAAATTTCTTTAAAGCGATTAATAATTGGTTAAATTGGTAAATATTTTCTCCTTTAGATAATTTTGTCACTGGGTGATAACTAACAAGTATATTTTTTTTATTTTGATCAATCTTAAGTTTTTTAAAGAGAGTCTCTTTATCAAGAAAATTCATTTTCAAAATATTTTCGTATCCTAATAAACCAACATTTATGACACTTTTTGGTTGTTCTCCTAATTGAATAACTCTTTTTTGATGTTCTATGTTAGTAACGTAGTGAATATTTGATATTTTTGTTAATAAATGTCTGAAAGTATCATCAATAGATCCTTGAGTAATTTCACCGCCATGAATATGAGCAATTTTTATTTTTTTAAAAAAACAACAAAGACCAAAAGCTAAAGCTTCATATCTATCTCCTAAAATAATAGCTAAATCAAATTTTTTCTTTTTGAAAAATTTTTCAAATTTTTTTTGTGCTAGAATAAAACTTAAATTGAAATTTTCATAATTTATATAATTAGAATTAATATCAATTTTGAACAATTTTTTAACTAATTTCTGATCAATATTTTTGAAAGTTTGTCCATGTCGTTTAGACAAATGAGATCCAGTCAGAATTAAATAGCTATTAAAATAATTTAATTTTTTGAATTCATTCATAATTGGCTTAATAAGATCATAATCAGATCTACCACTTGAAAAAAAAAGAATATTAAATTTTTTCATCTTTTTTATAATTTTTTTTTGCTTTTTTACCTAAAATACTATCCCATAAAATTGGGCTTTTACCATCTCCAGGTCTTTTTGTAGTTAAATTTAATTCACTAAATTTTTCGTTTTTTTTGATATTAGTTTTAGCAATAAGAGATTTTCTCGCAAATTTTTTTAATATTTTCTCACCTTTTGTTAATATCTTCTTATCTTTTCCAAGTATAAGTTCTGTGTCTCTAATATTTTTAACAAAATTTTTAAATTCATTTACATTTAAACTCATAGAATGGTCTGGACCTTTCATTTTTTTATTTAAAGTAAAGTGTTTCTCAATAATATTTGCTTTTAAAGCGACGGCTAGTACAGCTGATTGAGTTCCTAAAGTATGATCAGAAAATCCAACATTTTTTGAAATTTTTTTTAAAGTATGAATAAAATTTAAATTTATATTTTCAATTTGAGTTGGATAATCAGATATACAATGAAGTAGGGTAATATTATTTTTTTTTGTGCCATTTTTAACCAAGGTTTTTACTGCAAAATTTATTTCATTAAGCTCCGCCATACCAGTTGAGAGAAGTATCTTTTTATTTAATTTTCCTAAATATTTCAAATATGGATAATTTGTAATTTCACCAGAAGGAATCTTATAGTAATCCATTTTAATTTTATCTTTTAAAAATTTAATACTTTCTAAGTCAAATGGTGAGCTTAAAAATTTAATTTTTTTCTTTTTGCAGTATAAATATAATTTTGAAAAATCATCCTTTGAGAGACTAAGCTTCTGAAGCATACGTAGTTGTTTAGTTTCACCCAATTTAATTTTTTTTTGATAAGGGGCAATATTGCTCTGAGGAGTTGTCATTAATTTTGGATTAAATGTTTGAAATTTAATATAGTCGGCGCCGCTTTTTTTTGCAGCATTCACTAATTTCTTTGCAATTTTTAGGCTACCATTATGATTAACTCCAGCTTCAGCAATTATAAAAGTTTTTTTTTTAGACATCTTTTTTTATTACTGAACCCATTGGTATTATTCTTCCAGGTTTTATTTTAACACCTTCTTTTATAATGGTGCCTGATCCAATAAAACAATCATTTGAAACATTAACATTACCATTAATTTTGCAGCCAGTTGAGATGTGGCAATGATCACCAATTTTTACATCATGTTCAATAATCGCACCAGTGTTAATTATGCAATTTTCTCCTATCAATGAATTGGGGCCAATGAAAGAATTGTGCATAATAATTGTACCTTTGTTAATTTTAGATGTTTTAGATATGTATGCTTTTTTTGAATAAATTGATGCAACTTTAAATTTTTTTTTTTTGATTAATTTTAAAATATTTTTTCTGTGTAAATTTGATTTAATTTGTCCAACTCCAATAATTGCATGAAAATTTTTATAATTTGAAACCAATTTATTTTCATTTATAAGTTTATATTTAGAAAAAAAGAGATCAGTTGGTTTTTTTTTTTTATAAATTACTGCAGCTATTTTATATAAACCACTAGCCTCAATTACATCAATACAAGCCTTTGCATGTCCACCTGAACCAAATAAAAATAATTTTTTCTTAATTTTTGCCATATTCTGCACTGCTAGGTAAACAAATAACTGATTTTTCTAATTTTATTGCATTACTTAAGTTCGATTTTGGGGAATTTTTATACATTTTCAGCTTATGCATTAATTTCCAAACAGGCCTACAATTAATACCATTTTTATTTAGTAAATTTAAAATTTTATTTCTATCATTTAAATTTATTCTTTTTATAAAAATTACATTTAACCAATTGTTAGACTCACAATTCTTTGGTTCATCAGAAAAAATTAAGTTTTTGAATTTTTTAGAATTATTTTTATATCTATCCTTTAACTTTGTTTTATATTTTTTTATTTTTTTAAATTTTTCTATTTGAGCTTGACCTACCGCAGAAGATAAATTATTCATTTTATAATTCCATCCAATTTCATCGTGTAAGAAATCCCATGGATGATTTACTTTTGCAGTTGATACTAAATGTCTAATTTTTATACTTAATTTTTTTGAATTGCATAAAATTGCCCCCCCACTTCCAGTAGTTATCACTTTATTGCCATTAAAACTTAAAATTCCCAGATGTCCAAAATTTCCTGCATGGACACCTTTATAAAAACTCCCTAATGCCTCAGCTGCATCCTCAATAACTTTAAAATTATATCTTTTAGAAATCTTTATTAATTCATTCATATTACCAATTTTTCCAAATACATGAACGGGTATCATTGCAAATATTTTTTTTCCTGTTTTCTTATTAAATATAACGCCATTTTTTTTAATTGTTATTTTTTTTAAATAACTATCAAGTTTTTTAATATCTATACCCAAGGTATCACTATCAGTGTCAATAAAATGTGGGTTCCCGCCAGCATGTTTGATTGCATTAACAGTACCAACAAAAGTTAAAGAAGGTACTAGAACTTCATCATTTTTTTTTATACCAAGAACCTCCAAACAAACTTTAAGAGCAACTGTACCGTTTATGACTGTGATAACATCTCTTGATTTGGTGATCTTTTTCAAACTATTTTCGAATTTTCTAATAAACTCACCTGCTGACGCAACAAATGTGGATTTTATACATCGCTTCAAATAATAATGTTCTTTGTTATCAAAATATGGATTGTGCAAAAATAAATTTTTTTTTTTTGATTTAGTACTTTTTTTAATTAACTCTGTTAAGTCAGAGTAAATATCATTTATTTTTTTTGACATTTCAATAAATTCTATAATTTCCCAATCTATCTTTATAGTTTGATAACTTTTTAAACTTACCTTTTTTTAATTCTTTTAAAATTTCTTTAATACCTTCATCAATACTGGTAATTTTTTTAAAACCATAAATTTTTTTAATTTTTGAGAAATTCACTTTGTAATCTCTTTGATCTGCACTATCATTTTGCAATACTATTTTAAAATTTTTGATATATTTTTTTATTTTGTTAATTAACATCATTTTATTGAAATTATTTTTTGAAGATCCAGCATTAAATATTTCACATCTACTTCTTTTAACGTTTTCTTTTGAAACAATTTGAAAAATAATATTTGCAAAATCTTTTACATGGCAATAAGGTCGCCAAGTATAGGGATCGTAAACCTCAATTTTTTTATTAAGATAAATCTCTCTAACAAATTGATTTATTGTCAGATCAAACCGCATTCTATCAGAAAGGCCAAAGGCAGTAGCAAATCTCAATATTGTAATCTCTGAATTACCTTTTTTCACAATTTTCAGTAGTTTTTTTTCAATCTTTACTTTTGTTTTAGCGTATAAAGATTTGGGATTAAGTCGGCTGTTTTCTTTTGCTAAACTATTTTTATCAAAAATTCCATAATTAGAGCATGTTGATACAAAAATTATTTTCCTAAACCCTTTTTTTAAAGCATATTTTAATAACCTTTCTGTTGCTTCTAAATTAATTTTTTTTGTTATGTCGGGATATTTTTTAGTTATTGGATCGCCCACAATAGAACCTAGGACTATAAGATTTTCATGATCTAACTTATCTAAAAAATTAAATATTTTCTTATTTGCAAAATCGTATTTTATAAATTTAAAATTTTTGTTTGATTTATCAATTTTAAGACTCTGTTTGTAGATCACATTATCAATTGAATTAACTTTAAATTTTTTTTTTAGAAAAAAGTTTCTTACTACAGTCCCGATATATCCCTCTCCGCCAATTAATATTATTGATCTTCTTGTCATTTTTTTAATATAAATAATGTTCTATTGCTCTCTACATTTATACAATCCATCGTGGAGAAAAATTTTTTAAATTCATATCTCCAAAATCTAGGATATGCGTGTCCATTTTCGTTTATTAAACAAATATGATATTTTTTTGTTATCCTAGATATATGATATATCAAATTGTAATGACTTGGTATTAATTCTAAAGATGCTCCCAGAGAATATGTAATATCAAATTTATTATCTTCTTGCTGAGTTAAATAACTTTCAGCGTAATCAGTTTCTAATTTTACGTCACAATTAAAATTAAATTCTTTTTTAGAATTTTCAATAGCTGTTGAATTTATGTCAAAACCATACAGTTTGTGATAACCTTTTAATGATAAAGCATAAAGTACTCTTCCAATATTACAACAAATATCTAAAATAGCATCATCTTTGCTAGAATACTCTAAAACAGTATCAAATACCTTTTCAGATAATGAGTCCATTTTAATAAATTTTTTATATCCATGATCTAATTCTTCTGCATTTCCCCAATATCTATACTGAGAGCTATTTGGCAAAAACCAAAAAATTTTCGAAATAATTCTCAAGGATAAATTATCATTTTCATAAAATTTTGTTAAATTTTCTAATGAATATTTAGGTGTCAAAAAAGTATTTTTGATTTTTTTTATGTAAATATTTATCAATTTATTTATCAATAATTCTAGCAATTTGAAAAGCTTCACAGGATTCTAAACCCATTGAATTACCGAGTGAAATATTCCTATTTAATATTGCTTTAATTGATCTAGAGTGTGGGTATTTTCTCATTTCTGATTTATAAAAATCAAGCGCTTTTTTCTTAAATTTTATAGTTTTTGATATATCAACAAAAAAATTGGGCTTAAATTGTAATCCATCAGAATTAATTTGATAATCAGTGCTTGAATTAATTTCGAAGAAAAGAACCTCATCTACAGAATCTTGACCTTGTGGTCTTGCAGCTGTCAAAACTGCTTTTGAAGTATATTGGTGGTCAATATTTAAATCATTATAAAAGTGAGTAAATATCTTTTTTGGCTTGAATAGGTTAATTTCTTTTTCAATAATTTTTACTAAAGATAATAATGAATTTTTATCAAATTGATTATCTGGAAGATCAAAATATTTTACATCTTTTACCCCAATAGCTTTATTAGCAAGAATTGACATTGTGTTTAATTTTGATTGCAATTTGCTTGTTGTTTTAGTTGATTTCAAGTATCGACTTGATATTCCTCTAGTCATAATTAGAGTTCTCACTTTATAACCTTTTAAAATAAATTTTTTAATCGTACCACCGCAACCTAAGATTTCATCATCTGGATGAGCAGCAATCACCATGATTTTTTTATTTATCATTACCTATGCAAAAAAGTTAATTTTAATATTTTATTATTCTTTATATTTTTTTTATATAATTTAATTGCGTCTTTAAAAAGAAATTTTTTTAATATTATTTTTTTAAATTGATAATTTTTACTATTAATAATTTTCAACGCGATATTAAAAATTCTATTCTTATTCCAAGATGGATAATCGCTATAAGGTTCATTTACTGCTCTTGAAGAAATAATTTTGATGTTATTCCAATGAAATTCTTTGCCTAATTTGAGATCAGAGTTAGCTTCATTATACATCGAGCCAGCAACAACTTTACCATTATATTTACATAGAGAAATAGCAGTGTTTAAGCCTGAAACCGAGCCAGAAAAATCAAATACTACATCTAATCCTACTTTATCTAACTTTGTTCTGAAGTGTTCAATCTCTTTTTTTTTTGAAACATCAAGGGTTAAGTCTGCTCCAATTTTCTTTGCAATAGAAAGTCTACTTCTATCTAAATCAACAGCGACTATCTTACCCAAACTCTGTTTTTTAAAAATACTTAAAGTGATTAATCCTATCGCACCTAAACCAACAATACCTACATTGTCACCATATTTAAATTTTGAGTCTCTTAAAGCTCCAATTGCGAAGACCAATGGATCAAAACATAGATATTTTTCATATGGAACATCTTTTTTTACTTTACAGATAATATCTTCAAAATTTAAAAAACTATAATCTGCTGCACCTGCGTAAGCTAACACTATATCCCCATTTTTAAACCTTGATACACCTTTTGGAGAAGATATAATTTTACCAACAATCATATTTCCAAGTGGTTGTGCATTATTAAAATTTTCATGTTTTTTTGATGTAAAAAAATTAGAGACTTTATCTCTTTTGTTATTGATCCAATGTGCCTTTTGGTTGATTATCCATTTTTCAGTACCATGTTTACATGAACTTAGAATATTCTTCGTACAAAACTTGTTTTTTAGCGACAAGTCTTTTTTAAGTAAAAAATTTTCTTTTAAAAAAAAAATTTTTTTATTTTTAGTAAAAAGTTTTTTATTAATCATTTTAGTCTTTTAAGTTTTATCTCTGGATGAATTAACATAATATTTTTTGAAATATTTTTTTTTTTTATTAATTTAAGAATATCATCAGTATAATAAGACGTTATTATGGCTAAATTATCACTATTCAAATTAATGTTATTTCTTTGTATTTTTTTATCTATGTGTAAAAATTCCTTATTTATTTTATTTTTATCACTATCTAAAATTCTATGTATGATTTTTTTATCAATTTTATATAAATGGATTGCAGCACAACAAAATCCACCAGCACCATAAAATATTATCTGTTTATCTTTATAAAATTTCAAAATTAATTTAATTTTTTTTAAGTTATGATGATATTTTTTAAGAAATCTTTTTACTAATGGAATTTTTTTAATTTTATTTATTTCTTTTTTTTTTGAGAGAATAAAATAAATATTTGCGCCTTCTTGTTTAATTTTTTCAATACCAAAGTTTGTATCTTTAACTAATGACTGCATTGAAAATTTATTAAATAAATGAATGTGTTGATGAGAAAAAACTTCAACTAATCCTTTTTTTAAATAGAATTCCCCATTGGGCACTTCGATAATAATCTTTGTATTTTCATTGATAATATTCTCTAAACTTTTTAAAAATTGTAATGGATTGTCCAAATGTTCAACAAGATGCCTTGCAATAATAAAATCATATTTATTTTTTATTTTACTTACATTAAAAAATTCATTTTTAACATTAAGACCATGCCTAATCGCTATTCTTGCACCAACACTTGGATCGCATCCAGCTACATTTTTGAAACCCTGCTTTTTTAATTGATAAAGTATGTAGCCATCGTAGCAACCGATTTCAAAAAATGAGCAATCTTTTTTTTTATTTTTTCCTAAATATTTTTTAAGAAAATTTAAAAAAGCATCATCTCTTGTCGGTAAAAAGTCACCAGACATGGCTGATGGGTATGAATAAAATTTTTTGTACAATTCATCAATTATTTTAAAATTTGGTGATTTAATAAGAAAAACATGATCACAAATTTTACAGAAACTATATTTAAGATCATCGAAATATTTTAGATAATTTTTTTTTTTAATCTTTTTTTTTGAAATATCTTTAATCGGTGTTGTAAAATATGGAAATTTTTTAGAGACCAAAAATTTTGATGTTTTGTTTTTTTTACAGCAGGGGCATGTGTGTTTTTTCATGTTAATAAAAATGATCTTTTTTGAGTATTGTTTCTGCCTTGAGATTTTTCCGTAATTTTTTTTCTTTATACTTTTTAAATAAATTTTGTGATATTCCACCTGGTGGTCTTGCAAATTTTACATTTTTAAGATTAATTCTGTCTCCTTTATTTAAATCTTTTTTTAAAACTATACTTCTTCTAATAATTTTTTTCGACTTTAGATCCCCTTTACTTAAAATTCTTTTAGTAGATCCTAGCATTTTTTCTATTCGTCTTATATTTTTTACAAGTTCAATCATTTCTAATGGTTCAATCGCAAATGGATGATCTGGGCCAGGATAATTTTTATTAAGTGTTATATGCTTTTCAATAACTTTTGCTCCTTGAGTTACCGCAGCATAATTAGCTAAATTATCTGAACTATGATCCGAATATCCACAAATGCACTTAAATTTTTTTTCTATCATTTTGATATTGTTTAGGTTTAAATCTAAATCTGCTGGTGGGTATTGTGAAACACAATGCAAAATAACCAAATTTGAGTTTTTATTTTTTTTAAAATATTTAACAGTGTTTTTAATCTCTTCAAAAGTTGCCATACCTGTGGAAAGAAGTGTAGGTTTATTTAATTTTGATAATTGATCGATCAAAATATTATACTCCAAATCAATTGAGGCAATTTTTATAATTGGCACTCCTATTTTTTTCAAAAAGTTATAATCCTCAATATTATGAACTGTTGAAAATACAATTAGTTTTTTTTTTTGTGCATATGAATACATTTCTTTGAACCAACTTTTTGGCATAAGTATTTTATCTCTTGCTATTTTCCACCAAGGTGTCTTTGGATTATAAAGATTTGATAATCCAACATCTTTTACTTTTAAATTTTTTGAGAATGCCAATTCTGGATCATATAATTGAAATTTTACAGCATCAAATTTAGCCTTGGCGCAAGCAGATATTAATCTTTTTGTTGTTAACTTGTCCCTATTATGATTTGACCCAATTTCACCTATGATAAAACAAGGTTGGTTTAAACCTATTGATTTATCTTTACTAATTTTTATTATTCTTTTAAACAATTTTTTTTTTTATCCTTTTTTTTAATTCACCAATATTATTCACCCCAATTATTTCCTGAAAATCGAAATTTATTTTAAATTTTTTTGAAACTGCAGTCATCAAATTTAAATGATTTAGTGAATCCCACTCTTTCAAGTTTTTAGGTGAAACCTTATCAGTAAGTTTTCCTTTAAACTTTGGAAATATCTTTCTAAAAACACTTTCTAATTTTTTTTCCATCTTAAAATTATACTAGAAGTTTGTGAGAATTATTTAATTCTTTGGTAAATTTTTTATACTTTTTTTGATTAAATTTTATATTTTTAATTTTTAATATTTTAAACCTTTTTTCTAAACTTCTGATTAAGCTCTCTTTTTCAGAATATGTTTTCTGACTCTTTTGGTTAAATTTTCTGTTTTTTTTAACTTCAATGACGTAATTACCTATAACTAAAATATCCATACAGCCCTCCATTGCATGTTCTATTGCTTGACGAGGAGTAGAAATTGTTGCGATTCCATGGCGATTGAAACTTGTATTTAAAACGACTGGAACCCCGATTCTTTTTTTTATTTCAATTAATAATTTCCAATATTTATAATTTTGTTTTTTTTTAACCATATGTATCCTAGATGTATTATCATAATGTATTGATGATTTAATTAATTTATGAAATTTTTCATTTATGTTAAATGCGATTTGCATGTAAGCTGAGTAAAAATTTGAGTTTGTAATTTTTTTTGCATACTCATAATCAATTGAGGGTGCGAATGGCATGAACCAATCTCTTTTTTTTAATAATTGATTAACTCTTATTTTTGAATTGTAAGATCTTGGGTCTGCTAAAATTGATCTGTTACCTAATGATCTAGGGCCATATTCTCCTTTTCCTTGAAACCAGCCCACGACAGACCCTTTTAATATTTTCATTGCAACAAATTTTTCTAAACCATTGGCAAAATACTTATAATTAAGTCTGTAAGAGTCTAATTCTGATTTAATCTCCTCATTTGAGAATGATGGTCCTAAATATGGAGTAAAATCAGAGAACTTCCTTGGAATTTTTTTTATTAAATGTTTTATGTAAAGAGCGGCGCCAAGAGACAAACCCGCATCAGAATTTGCCATTGGGAAAAAATAATTTTTAAATATTTTACTTTTCACAATAGAATTATTTAGCGAAACATTTTGGAATAAACCTCCCGAACAAACTAAATTTGTATTTTTGGTATTTCTTTTCAATCTCTTTAATAGTTCTAATAGTTTTTCTTTTAGAACTGCCTCTCCAGTTGCCGCTATATCAATTGGCAAATAATCTTTTGAAAATCTGAAAACATTTGTATCACTTGGATATGATCTAAAAACTTTATATCTTTCATAAGAATGAATCTTAAATTTTTTAATTTCAACATTAGATTTCTTAAATCTTTTACAATTAAAAGTTATCCCATCGTTTTTAACTTTCAGTAGAGATACAAATTTTTTTTTTAAATCATCTCTTACTTTCCCATAAGCAGCAAGACCTGATGTTTTACCATTATTAAAATATGAAAAGCCTAATGCATCTGTTAAATAATCATGAAATAATGAAAGATTTTTAAAACTATATCTTTGTTTTTTTATTATCATTTTATTTTTGTTAAATTCACCAAAAACAAAACCCCTCTTATCACCAAGATCTCCACCACCATCCTTAGTCAAAAAAGCAGCACTTTTAAATTTTGATGTAAAAAAAGCTAAACTTGCATGTGATAAGTGATGAGGAACAAAATGAACTTTTTTTTTAAACCAATTTTTAAAGCTTGTTTTCGAATTATAACTTGTTGCTTTTATTAAATCACAAAAAAATATTCTATATTCCTCAATTTTGATTTTTTTACCTGGTTTTGGAAAGACCCAGTCTGTGACTTGGTCAGGTCTAATATTTAATTCTTTTAATCCTGACAATAAGCTTTTTTCTGGAAATTTTACAGTTGATTCATTTTTTATTGATGTAAGTTTTTCTTCCTCGTAAGCATATATCTGATTTTTTTTAATTATTGCACAACTCATGTCGTGAGCAATTTGTGTATCATCTAATGGACAATGATATAATGATGCTATTATCATACTTTTGAATTACTTATTTTGTAACATATTTGATCAAAAATTTTTGCGAACTTAGTTAAATCTTTTTTTGAATGAGACTTATTAATAAAAACAGATAGGTTACATAATATTTTATTTTCAGCAAAAGTTTGGATCATAAATCGTACTATTTGATCAATATCAGCACTTTTTTTTTTCAAGAAATCAGAGTCTAGATTATTTTTAAATCCTATTATTATTCTAGAACTCATACCTTGTATTTGAATAAAATTATTCAGTTTATATTTTTTTATAATTTTTTTTAGCTGAGTTGATAAAAAATTTCCTTTTTTATTTATTTCTTTAGCAACATCATTTTTTAAATAGTAATCTAATGTAACTTTTGCGGCTGCCAAACTTGCTTTCTCACCAACAAAATTCATTGCATAAAAAACATCATTAAATTTTTTCATATACTGCTTTTTTCCTACTAATGCGGAAATTGGCATACCATTACCCATTGCTTTTCCAAAACATGACAAATCTGGTGTAACTTTAAAAAAAGTTTGAGCACCCCCTTTATTAATTCTAAAGCCAGTTACAATTTCGTCAAAAACTAATAAAATTTTATTTTTTGAACAAAAATCTCTAACTTTTTTTAAAAAATTTTTCTCTGGATAATATCTTGCAACTAAATCCATTACTATACATGCAATATTTCCATTTAATTTTTTGTGTAATTTTAAAATACTATTAAAATCGTTAAATATAAATTTATGTGATATTTTTTTCTCAGCTTCTGGTATTCCACCAGATCGACTAGATGATCCAATAACCCAATCATGCCATCCATGATAACCACCAAAAATTACATGTTTTTTATTAGTACAATATCTAGAAAGTTTTACTGCCTGCGTGAGAACGTCAGAACCATTTTTACCAAATCTAACCATTTCCGCAGATGGGATTAATTTTTTTAATTTTTTTGCAACTTGAATTTCTAGATCACTAGCAAAAGGTAATAAACAACCATTATTTATCTCTTTTTCAACAGCTCTATTTATAAAACCAATATTATACCCCAATAGATTACATCCTAATCCATTCATAAAGTCTGTATAATTGTTCCCATCAATATCAGTTACTTCAGACTTATTGCCTTTTACTAAACAAAAAGGTGTTTTGCCTTCATCAAAGAAAGCAGTTTTGTTAAAAGTACTCCCTCCAGGCAAAATTTTTTTTGCAACTCTGATTATTCTTCTACTTTTTTCTAACTTCATTTAAAATACTTTTTATTTTTTTCTAAAACCTCGTTAAAAATTAAACTCATGTAATTTAATTCTTTTAAAGTATGTGTTTTGCATATAAAAATTGATCCATTGTATAAAATTTTCTTTTTCGCAAAATCCTTTATTAAATTTAAACTAAGAGTTTTTTTAATCGATAAGTTTTTCGAGTAATGTTTTATCTCAATTATAGGCCTACAAGGCATACCATAGATTTTAATATTATCATTCAGAGAATTTTCATCTATTGCTTTTTGAAGTTTATTAATTAAGTAATTTCCTTTATTCTCAAGTTCTTTTGATAATTTTAAATCGTTGTAAATATCAAGTGCTGTGGAACCAGCGGCTAAACTTATACTTTCACCTGCAAATGTTAATGAATAAAATAAATCATTAGCCTTTCTCATATATCTTTTTTTTCCTACTAAAGCTGATAAAGGAAAACCATTAGCAAGACCTTTTCCAAAACAAGAGAGGTCGGGTGTCACACCAAAATATTTTTGCGCACCGCCTGGATGTAGTCTGAAACCTGTAATTATTTCATCAAATATAAGTAAAATTTTATTTTTTTTTGCAATTTTTTTTACTTCATTTAAAAAGCCTTTTTTTGGATAATATTTTGCACATAAGTCCATTACTATACATGCAACCTCATTTTTATTTTTTTTAATTAAATTATGCAAGCTTTCAATATTGTTAAATTCAAATTTTAATGAGAGTTTTTTTATTTCATTTGGTATTCCATAATTTCTACTTGTATTAGCTAAAGACCAATCATGTATACCATGCCATCCGCATGATATTACTTTATCTCTTTTTGTAATATATCTAGCTAGTCTTACACCTGCGGCTAAAACATCTGATCCATTTTTGCCAAATCTGACCATTTCTGCAGATGGAATCATTTTTATCATTTTTCTTGCAGTTTCAATTTCTAAATCATTCATTAAAGAAAAAGTCATGCCCTTTAACAATTGTTTTTTTGCAGAATGATTAACTTTCTCATGTGAATAACCTAAAATTATTGAACCTAATGACATATGAAAATCTAAATATTTATTATTATCAATATCCCATGAATAAGATCCCTTGCCTTTTTTAAAAAAATATGGAGTTTGACCGATCATAAAAGGATCAAAACGATCAAAAATTTTTGTGCCAGGAATTAAATTTTTATACCCTTTGAGAAATAATTTATTCTTGTTAAGTCTTATCATATTATCATTTATATATTTAGTGATTGTTCTAAACAAAATGAATTTAATGGATCTGTTCTTTCTATACCAGATATCATCTCAAGGACTTCATCATCGTCAAATTTTTTTCTTAGTCTTTGTAAATAAATAGACTCAACGTCTTGTTTCGAGTAAAAGTTTAATGCAGCCTTAACACCTGTTGCAATGTTATTAGGTTGCTCTTTATTCCATTGAGCGATTCTCAATGCCAATACTATTCTATTTTCTTTACCAAGTTTTCTAATTGGTTCTCTTGCAACTCTATTTATTGGATCAAAAAGTAGTTTATTCGAAAATCTTCTAATTTCTTTATTCATATAATATTTTGCGAATTTATTACCAACATATTTAGCTTTTATAACTCCGTTTGTAACTTCTTTCATAGATCCTATGACAATTTTTTTTATTTTCTTATCAATCATAGCTTCATGAATATAATGATACCTTTTTATATGGCCTAAATAGGCTAAAATAGCATGTGGAGCATTGTGAATAAACAATTTAGCTCTCCAATGTTGATCAAGCTCTTTTCTGCCGACTTGTTTAATTTTCTTTGAAATAAAATATCTACCTTTTTCTAAAATTAGCTCACCTTTTTCAGAAACAATTGTCAATCCATCAGCTTTTAAAAGATGTTTTGGAGCGGTGCTAGATGTGATAACATCTGGGATACCAAAAAATACATTATTGTTCTTTGATATTTTCTTTATTTTTTTTACAGAAAAAAAATCATTTTCACATGAGATTATAGTTTTTGCATTTTTTAATCTTTTTGCAACTTTTCCACACTGTTTGGGACCAACGCAACAAAAAACAATATCATAATCTCTAAAATTTAATTTTTGTTTTAAATTATAAGCTTTATTTAAGATAATTTTTTTAAAAATATAATTTTTATTATTTGTTATTGCTGTCAAATATGATCCTCTTTTATTTAATCTCTTAACTAGATTTATATCCTTATCTAAAAAATTTATTTGAAAGTTTAAGTCCTGCAACAAGGGTGCAAGAAAACCTCTGCCAATAGCTCCAGCACCAATAATTAATACTTTTTTCATTTTAAGAATCTTTTAATCACTTTTCCAGTTGATGTTGTAGGGAATTTTTTAACAATCACAACCTCATCTGGCTTTTTTAAGTGGCCCAATTTTTTGGCCAAATATTTATGCAGTAAATTTATTGATATTTTCTTATTTTTTAACTTTAAAAAAGTTTTGATCTTTTGACCTAAAAATTCATCATCTATCCCAATTGTGGCACTACGTTCTATTACAGGACTATATTCTTTTACCACTTCGTCAATTTCATTTGGATTTATATTAACACCTCCTTTTATTATAAGGTCTTTTTTTCTTCCGTGATAAAAAAAGTTATTATTTTCATCTTTTGAACAAAGATCCCCTGTTAAAAAATAACCGAATTTATTGAAGCTTTGTTTTGTTAAAATCTTATTTTTATAATATCCATTAAATAATGCAGTTCCTTTAACACCCAATTCTCCAATTTTATTTTTTTGGGCGATTTTATTTTTTTTTTTAAATATTTTACATTTATAAATATCTAATGGAGTTCCAATACTATTTTCTTTATCATTATCTTTATTTTGAAAATGGCTTGCTCCAATTTCTGACAAACCATATAAGTTTAATAATTTTGTTTTAAACTTTTTTTCAAAAAATTTTTTTACTTTAAAATCTATTTTATCTGAACCACAACCGAATTTTATTTTTCTTTTTTTTAAATTTTTAGTTTTAATAGAGATTAAAGAAGTTACAATTGAAGGTACAAGTTGAACATAATTTATGTTGTATTTATCAATAATATTCCAAAATTTATTTTTAATCTCCCAAAAATTGTTTAATATAACAAAAGTAGAGCCCATGAATAAAGATTGCTTTATTGAATATCTTAGCACTGAAGTATGCCCCATTGGCAAAATACATAAGTGAGTTGTGTTTGGGCCAGTAAATTTTATTCTAGACATAGCTATTTGTAAATTTATCATTGAACGATAAGAGTATTCTATAATCTTTGGATTATTAGTTGTTCCTGAAGAGTAATATAAAACTGCAGTATTTTTGTTATTTATTTTTGTAAAGTAATTATTTTTATTTAAATTTGACTTTAATATAATATCAATAAAGCTAGTTTTATTTTTTTTTTCCACTAAAAAAAAATTTTTCTTTTTTTTTATTTTTCTATCAGAAAATAAATATTTTGATTTTAAGAATTTCACTTTTTCTAGAGTTTCAGTTTCAGAAATAGTATGAGGCAAAGGATTAGCAACAATATTTGATCTTATGCACGCAAAGTAAATAATTACAAATTCAATCGAGTTTTTAAGGTTGAAACTTACTATATCTCTCTCTTTTAATCCCAAACTTTCAAAAAAAAAACAACAACTATTAACAAAGTGATTTATTTCAGAAAAAGAGTATTTTTTTTTTCCATCAATTATAAAAATTTTATTAGGTTTCTTTGTACCCCAAAATTTAAGCACGTCAGAAATATTATTAAAATTCTTCATATTACTATATTTTTAATATTTAATTTTCAGAAATTTTTTTGTTAATCTTGTAAATGATTTTTTTTTTTTCTGCTTTTGTATCAACTCTATTAGGTCTCCATCATAAGAATACAGCCACACAGTTGGGGTATTATTATGACCTGCTCCAGGAACTATCTCACTTAAAACAATGAAATTCTTTTTTCTAAAATATTCAATTTTTTTCTTAATGTTAATTACCTCATAAGCAATATGATGAATACCTTCACCATATTTTTTTAAAAAATTTAAAATTTTTGATCTTTTATTTAGTGGCTCAATTAATTCTAATAATGGATAGCTATTATTACCCATGGAAAAAAACTGAACCGAAACATCATGAGCTGGTTCAATTATTTTACTTGTTAAAACTTTATAACCTAAAGTATTTGTAAAATATCTCGATTTTTTTTTTATATCTTTCGTTACATAACCTATATGATCTATTTTCATTTAATATATCTCCAATGTATCACCCATGGTAAAATACATTTTATTTAAATTTAAATTTTTTTTACTTAATAAATTTTTGTAAATCATTTTTCTAGATGAAATAATCCTAAAACCTAAATTTAAGAGTGAATTGTTTATTTTTCTTGAACCATTAATCCATAGAGAAATATTATCAAATGTTTTTTGATTTTTTTTTATATAAGAAAATATATTTTTAAATAATTTGTTAAAATTCGATTGTGAGGTATCTTTGAAAAATAAGTCAATGACATGTATGGTAAGAGTTTTACCATCATAATATTTTTTTAGAATAAAATATCCTAACAATTTTTTTTTTTGATAAACAAAAAAAGGTTTGTATTGATCATCGGGTCTTTTTAAATAACGCCAATTTAAAAAACTTGATCTTCTATCTAAAATATTTTTATAATCTTTTCTATTTTTAGACCAAAATAAATCATAAGACTTTTCAAATTTATCAGTTGGAGTAATTACAAATTCTTTATTGTTTTCTTCAATTATTTTTTTTCGATTTATAAGATATAAATTTTGATCAAAAGCATCTTTATAATTCCAAATATTTTTATGAAGCAAATAAGCCTTTTCATTAGGAAACCCATAAACAAAGTCAACTTTATTTTTTTTTAGATCATCGAAAACTTTATCACCAACAAATTTTATCAAACCTTTGCTTTGCCACTCAGGGGCTACCATCATGGCAATTGAACAACTTCCTAAGGTAAATTTTGAATTTAAGTACCAACCCAATGGTATAGCTCCAAAATGAGCAATTATTTTATTATTATATTCTGAAAAATAATTAACACTTTTTCCAAAAAAATTCTTACTTTTATATTTCCATAAAAAATTTGAAATAGATCTTCTATTATATTTATGCTCCTCTAATTTTCTGTCTAAAGCTAAAAAACCTTTCTCGTCGCCTTTATAATATTTTCTAATTTTTAAGTTCTTCATTAATACAATTTAAAATTTTTGATCTAAGTGTATCAAAATTATTTATCTTACCTCTATCTGATAAAAAATTCTCAATAAAAAATTTTCTATTTCTATTATAATTATCTATATATTTTTTATCCTCGTTAAATAAAAACATGAGTGAATCTATTACATTGTCTATGGATTTTAGGATGTAAAAATTATTATATCTATAAAAGCCTAACGTAGAGGCAAAATTCTCAAAATCTAAAATAAAAGAATATTTGTTCTTCATTAAGGCTTCTTCAATTATGGTTGATTGAGAACCAATTACTATATCACTTACGCTTATAATGTTTGCAGAATTTATATTATCGCTTTTTATTATTTCAACATTATTAAATTTTTTCAATCTTTCCTCAAATTTAAGAAACTCTTCTTGATATGTGAAATTCTTATCCTTAAATTTAACTAAAATATGAATTCTGTTTTTAAGTTTTTTTTCTAAATTACAGATAAGATTTTCAAAATTCCACAAACTTTTAATTGAAGTACCATCCTCACCATATAAATCACTTTTATACCTGCTTGACGAAGTACTCAAAATTAAACTGATCACTTTTTTAATCTTTTTAATAGATTTTATCTTTAAAAGAAACTTTTCATTTCTAATCAAATTTTCGTCAATTAAATTTGATCTTAACAATCCAATTGATATTAATTTCTCAGCAGAATATTTCTTTTTAAAAATTTTATTAAAATAGCTTCCACATGTAAAATAATAATCAAAAATAATTTTATTATTATACACATAACTTGTTAATCTATCCTGAAATGAAATTGATTTTATCTTATTAACTGCAGCTGAAATTAATAAAGAAT
>CABYFA010000005.1 GCA_902518155.1 uncultured Pelagibacteraceae bacterium | reverse complement strand
AAATAAGATAATTCCTAAAGTTTTAAATGCTAAATGATAAACTAATAGGGCGATCCCTAAAAATATAAAAAATCTATAAACCCAAGTCAGCCACGCGTAAGAAATAAACGTCCAGTGTCTTGTCGGGTTTAAATCTTCAGGTGGTGGATGATTAAAACCAAATAAAATTTCTCTTAATTGCCATCTTGCAAGAGCAAATGATCTAGGTTGCAAGTTCTCAGCTTTAAGCCAATCAGAAAAAACATAATATCCATCAAATCTCATAAAAGGACTGACGTTGATAGCTAGTGATGAAATCCAACTTGTAGTGGCAATAAAAAATGCAACACTTTTTAAGCCACCATCTGGAAGTATGGCCCATAAAAAAGTTGAGATTAACGCGAGATGAAGTTCAGTTAAAATCCCCGCAAAATTAATTAATAATCTATCTTTATGATCCCTCAGTCTCCATGCATCAGAAGTATCAGTATATAAAAATGGAAAGAAAACGAGAAAAGCTATACCTATTGAAGATACTCGACACCCAAAATATTTTGAGACAAAAGCATGACCAAGCTCATGTAAAGATTTAACAAAAACCAATGTAATTAAATAAAGTATTAATCCTTTAAAAGAAAAAAAATATAAAAATGTATTTTTAAAACTTTCAATTTGCTGGATAACAAGACAAATACCAATAAAACCTAATATGTAAATTAAATTTCTAATTTTTTTTGATCCAAGTATTTTTGCATACCTCAGTGTTCGGCCAAGCCATTCGTCAGGTTTTACCAAAGGTATTTTAAAAAAAAGATAACTATGAATTAAAAATAGTAACCAATTTTTTTTTTGTGGATATTGTCAAACTGTCCTCTTGGTTGAATAATTAGATTATTTAATTGTAAAAAATTTATAAATTTCTTTATCTCTTCACTATCAGCTTCAATACCATCACGATTAATTTTTTTTTCAAAAACTTTAATATCATCACCCCCACTCCAATTTTTGATTAATCTAAAAGCTGTAAGTCCCAGGGTAAAATATTTATTTCTTAAAGCATCATACAATAGCCAAGCAGGAGAGCCATCTTCCCTGCTATTTCCTCTTAGTATTTCTAAATCTTCTCTTAAATATGGAATGATCATATGCCGATTAATTGTCGAATAAATGTAATTGGTTTTCTAAATAAATAATAAAATAAAATAGTTCTATCTCCATAAACCTTAGCTGTTCCTCGTAAACCAATTCTTGGGGTATCCTTACTCCCCTCAAAACTTGATATTAACTTATAAGAAAGAACTTCTTCTGGTGAGAGCTCTGGCTCATAAGTAGATCTTAAAATCTTACCTTTGTAAGAACTCATAGGATTTATATCTAAAAAGATATTGGTATCAGCATTTTCGTTAATAACGATTGAATCTTTTACTGGAAGCCATATGAGAAATTCAATGTTCGCAGGATCTGCAATAGTCAATATTTTTTCACCAACTGATACGGGCTTACCTTGCCAATCAGATTTTCTATCCACAATAACTACCCCTTTTTTTTCAGCATATATTTTTGAATTTTTTAATTTTCTTTCTGCAGAACTTAACTCTACCCTTCTTAAATCAACTTGTGCCATAAGTTCTGCCAATCTTGATTTTTGTTCATTATCAGTAAAAGATGATTGCCTTGTTCTTAAAAGTTCCTTTTCAGAAACTTGCAGTGATTGTTTTGCTAGATTAAATTGATTTAACAAGTCAATATCTTCTAATAAAACCAACAAATCTCCTGGTTTTGTTTGATCATTATTATTTGCAACAATTTTTTTAACTACTCCATCAAATGGAGACGTAATTAAAAAAGGATTTTTTGCTACAACCTCAACCGGAGCAGTACTAGTCATTCGAACTGGGAAAAGAAATATTAATATAATTACCGAAATTGTAATCCAACGTTTTTTTCCAGTAAAATTTTTTTTGAAAAATTCTCTAATTGAGTAATTGACTAAAAATGTATTGTAAGCATGGCCATAAGTTCTTGATAAATGTGAGATTAATTCATTTTCATTCTCAGAAAAAATTTCATTTCGAGCTAATAAAAGAAATCCTTGTAGACCCCTTTGAGGTGAAAATATTGGAATACGAAGTAAATATTGAGGAATATTTTTTGGTTTTTGTTTTTTAATTTTTTTTGAGAATTTATCTAAATCAATTGGTTCAATCTCCTTAAGATTTTGATTGGATTTATGATTAACAATACTCTCAACAAACGTAATTAATGGTGCAGTTCTATCAACTGAGGCGATATCTGATATTGCCTCCACATGATATTTATCTGTAGGACTTTTAAGTAATAAAAATGAAGTTGTATAATCAATTATTTCCCTAGTTTCATTTACAACAAGAAAACTTAATTCATCTTTACTTTTTGCCTCTCTAGTTTTTTTTTCTAGGCTAATTAATCTTGCAATCTTGATATTTTTATCTTGGCTCAAAATTTAACAATCCCACTCATTCCTGGAATTAAACTCTCATATTTTTCATTAAACTGAGCTTTTAATTCAATTGTTTGACTAGCAGCATCTACTGTAGCACCTAAACTAATTATTTTTGCATTTAGCTCATCTCCTGTCTCATCAATAATGATTTTGACATCATGACCTTTTTTCAACCAACTCAACCATTTACTTGGCACAACAACTGCTGCTTCTAAAAGTCCATCGCCTACAATATCCATTAATGGCTGTCGCTGTTCAATACTCGTATATACATTGGTGTAAACATCCATCACTCTTCCATCATACGGAGCTACAATATTACATCTTTCGACATTAAGTTTAGCAATAGTTAATTCAGCTTCAGCTTTTTTAAGAGCTGACTCAGATAATTGATATTGTAACTCTCCAATAGACCTCATATCCAAAAGTTCTTTATCATTCTTAAGTTGAACTTGTGCACTTTTATGATCTGCCTTAATGACTTCTAATTGCGCGTTATACAATTTGCAGTCAAAACTAATAAGAGTGTCACCTTTTTTGAATGCATCTCCCATTAAAAAATTTATCTTTTCAACTCTTGCTGCAATCTCACTTGAAATTGATACCTTTTCAGTAGCAGTTACTAAAGTTCTTGCTTCTCTGATTTCTTCCTCTGTAGTAGCGGTATCATGGTTATCTGCTTGTGCAACATTGATAAGTAAAAATAAAATTATAAAAATTAGTTTTTTCATAGATCAATATAGAATACTGCTTACAATCTATCTATTAATTGAGAGCCATAATTATCCCAGTCAGAATATTCTTTTGATAATTGGGATGATAGTGAGACAAATTTAGTTTCATTTTCTTTAATATTTTTAGTTTCTTGAGCATTTTCATTTGCAAAATCTAATTTTATATCTTTGACTGATAACTCACCGTTAGGATTTTCTATAATAACTTTCAAATCTACCGACTTAACATTTTCTGGTGGTGATGCTATTACTTTACCTGTTTTTGGATCATATTTAATCCACTCAGGAAGTTCTTGTCCGTTATTTAAAACAACTTTTAAATTTTGCCAAGGGAGTTCGACTTCAAAGTTTTCATTTTCAGCTTTAGCTTCAAAATTTAAAAATTCATCAGGTTCAATTGTTTTTACTAATTCTTCTACTGAGTCAATTTCGTTTAATACCTCTGTTTTAGTTTTGTCAATTTTTCCTGCATCATTAACAGAGTTCAGTTTTACAGATCCATCATTTTTAACTTCAAGTTTTTTTGCTCTTTCTATCTTTCTAGATTGTTTCAAAATTTCTTTATCTTCAGCAATTTTTTTCGAGTCAATAATTACTGTTACCTGCTTTTTATTATTATCTACATCAACAGCGATTATCTTGAACTCCACCATCTTCATACCTTTAGGAATATCAGTTTTTGTTTTTCCTGTTTTTGGATCGATTTTTATCCAATCCGGCAAGGCGCTTCCATCTTTCATTTCACCATAGTACTTTTGAACTTCTTTCCCCTCGTCATTAAATACTTTAAATTTTACCTTGAGTGCTTTATCTGAATGTTTTGCAATAATTTTATCAACATAGATATCCATATCTTTATCTTTTAGTTCTAAAGAATTCGATTCTGCAACTAAGTCTACGAGTTTCAATCCTTGATTAAATTCTGCATTTTTAGCTAATTTAGATTTGGGTATCTTTAATTCTTTTCGTTCAAGTCTTTTTTCTCTTTTTAATTTTTTTAATTGTCTATCTTCTTCTCGCTTTTGTCTTTTTTCCTCTCTTTTTTCTTTCTTAGGTTTTTTTACTTCATCAGGATTTGGCTCATCCGTAGCATCACCATCAATACCTGTTACAGTAAAAGTAATTGTACCAATATCAATAGCTTTTGAACCAGCATTTGTCTCATCATCCATAACTTTATAAGAAAAAACATCTGTTGCAGTTTCACCTTCTCTTAAAGCAATTGTTGCTGCATTTCCTGTTACACTATAAGTGTAAGCTCCTGCGCTACCTATAGTCAAGTTACCATACGTACCTGATACAGCACTACCGACATTTGAATTTGCTAATGTTGATCCTTCAGCACCCGCACCAACTCCTCTAATCCCTAAAGCTGATGAAGCATCATCACTATCTGTATCATTTGTTAAAACATTTCCTGTAGCATCATCATCACCCGCTGTAATACTATCTGTATCATTCACTGCAACTGGTGCAGCGTTTACTGAAATTGTAATTGTACGCGTATTGTCCCCAACGACTGTGCCGTCATAAGCTTTATAAGTAAAACTATCATCAGCTTCAGAATTAGCATCTGGAGTATATCTTAAATTACTAATGTTTGTTACTGTATCGTTAACAGAGAGTGCTGCCCCATTATTTATTTTTGTTAATGTTCCCGAAGATGGTAAAGATTTAATTTTTATACCAACACTATTATCATCTGCATCTACATCAGAATAATTAGTAAAATCAGAGTCAGCAAAATCTTTTCTAATATTTAATGAAGTTCTTGCTCCGTGAGTAGCGTCAGTATTATTTTCATTTATATAAACTGTTTCATTTCCTGCAGTAGGTTTATTGTTAGCTCCTAAAATTGTTATTGTAATATTAGCTGTAGTCGTTGCAGTTCCATCGCTTAATGTATAAACAAAAACATCAGTTACACTATCACCAGCATCTAAGGTTGATGTGGCTGAATTTGCAACATAAGAATAAGAACCATCAGCTCCAATTGTTAGTGTACCATAAGTACCCACTACAGATGTTCCACTGCTGTTATAAGAACTTCCAGCAGATACTGACGAATTAGTTCCACCACTTTTTTTAATTTGGGTTATGGTTAAAGAGGCTGAGGCATCAGCATCACTGTCAGTATGTGTACTAGAACTCGTATCAATTACATCTCCTGAATGTTCTCCAGTTGCGTCAATACCTCCAGATTGATTAGCATTTGCGCTATTTGCTACAGTTAAAGTACCTTCTTCAACAATTACCCCCTCATCATTTTGTGCAACAGGATCATCATTCACTCCTGTAACTGTAATTGTTAAAGTAGCTGTTGCTCCATCTGCAGTATATGTAAATACATCTGTGACTACATCACCTGCATCTAAAGCATCAGCTGCAGATTGATCAGCTGTATAAGTATAGGTACCATCCGCTCCAATTGTTAAAGTTCCATAAGTTCCAACAACAATACCAGGTTCTCCACCAGAGTCGGTATATGTAGAACCAGATTCAATCGTATCTGAGTTTCCATTTGTGTGAGAAATATTTGTAACCACTAAACCATCAGTATCAGCGGTGTCATCTGAAATAACTGTGCCCTGTGAATTTGTTAAATGAGTAACTGTTTCATCTTCAAGAACAACATCTGTATCGTTTACTAAAGCGATTGAACTTGAAACTGTAAAAGTAATGGTTCCAACATCGTAAGCAAATGAGCCTGCGTTCGTTTCATCATCACGGGTAGTAAACGTAAAAATATCGTTTGCAGTACCACCAGCAGCAATATTATTTGTGGCATTAGCCGTATATGTATAAGTTCCATTTGCAGCAATATTTAATGAACCATATGTTCCTGAAACTGAAGATCCAACTCCTGTTCCATCAGTAACAATCGTATTATTTGAGCTTTCATTCCCTGAAGCAACACCTGTTACTACTAAAACGCTATCAGCATCATCACTATCAGCTACATCATCATGAACATCTCCTGTAGCGTCGTCACCAGCATCTACTGTATCTGTTGCGTCAGAAACGTTTGGTGCAGCATTGACAGAAATTGTCATTGTATAAGCTGAAGAACTGTATTCTGTTCCATCGTGGACTTTGAAACTAAAAGTTACATCACTTTCTGAATTTGCTGCTGGAGTAAATCTTAAATAGTTATTTCCAATATCTGCTGCTGTTATTTCCTGATTTAATGTAACATCCGTCCAAGATGATCCATTGTAATATTCTAATGCCCCTGCACTTTCTAACGTGGTAATTTGAATTTTTGATAAACTATCACCATCACTGTCTGAAAAATTAAAATCACTTGTTGCAAATATTTTTGTAATATTAGATGGTGTTCTATCTCCTGCTGAAGAGACTTGGTTGTTTTCATTTATATATACTGTTGAATTTGATGCGGTAGGAGCATTATTTGAAGCAACTTCACCTTTAACTAAGATCCTAGCATAATCTCCACCTCCAGTATTTTTTGCACCAATGTGAAGAATTCTGTTATCAGTACCACCTACAGCAAACCAATCACCACTATTAAAGGTCCCATAATCCCAATCGTTAGTATCAGTGTAATCATTTTTGAACTTACGCCAATAAATAGTTTCAAAACCCCTATTGTCATTAGTTAACTCAGCATCAGAGGTTGGGTAAGTATTATTATTTGGATTATGCATATCTATATTGCCCGTGTTAGAAGATTGTTTCCTAGTTTGATTATCATTTTTTAGTATTCCAATAATTTCACGATCAAATTTTACTTCAGCTATTTTATTATATCTGTCGCTATTGTTACCGAAATGAGCGTCTAACGCTACCATATAAACATCCATTGGGCCCTCGTCAGCATCAGGACTTGAACGCGTTGCTTGAAGTTTGTAATGATAAAAGCTTCCATCATTAATTAACCTTCTATACTGATCCGAATTTGTATCCCACTGACTTTCAGTTTTATCATTCGAAAAGGGATTGTCAGGTCTTCTTGCTGTTACGCTACCACTAGTAATTCCTGTTTTTTCCAAAACTACTGTAAATCTACCTACATTATCAGAATGATTCTTACCACCTGTACCAAATGTTCCTGAATTGTAAGTCATATAATAGTTCTGCCATTGATTATTATTATTAGGATTGTGATCTCTTGAAGATTTAAAATCGTATGCATTTCTATCTGCAGTACCTGTAAAAGCAGCCATTGCTCCTCTGATAGATGTTATTCCATCTACACCAACAGTGACTTCAGCTGCATGAGTGTCTGCACTCGCAGTTCTATACATGGCAAGATCATGTTGATAATCAGTATGGTTAATATTTTTTGTATCAATATGTCCAACTTTGATTTCAAGTTTCCAGTCACCACTCTTACCTGTAACATCATCTGATGCAGCAATATCTGCTTTGGTAATTTCAGAAATTTTATTAATTAAAATTTTACCACCTTCGGTGCTTGCAACATTACATCCATAGAATAAAATATCTCCATCATCAGTTAACGATTGACCTATCGATCTCAACGTTTGGTTGTATGATTTAATTGTATCATTTGAAAGTGTTGCATTACCAAATAAAATTTTTCCAGCACTACCATGGCCAATTATATGTAATGAAGATATATCAGCATCATTTTTTAAAACTTTATCAATCTTTTTAAAACCATCTTCATTTGATTGAATGAGATAAACTTCTGTATCCTCATTAAAAGCATCTATTAATGATTGATAATCCTGTACCTGAGAATCTATAAATACAACTTGTTTTCTATCATTTCTTTTTTGATCTCTTGCTAATTGATCAAAAGGAAGTTTTTGAGAATTATCTTCAATTTTGTTTTCTGATAATTTTGAAATTTTTTGATTTTTATTTAATAATTGTTCTTTGTTTCTCTCATCAATAACATCCAAAGCAGTTGAAGCTCCTGCTCCATCGAGCATGATTCTTTGCTCTAATGCTTCAATAAATATTTTTTTTTTGTTATCCTTCATAAAAGTAAATTATAAGTCATATAACCGTAATCAAAAACACCTTGCTACAAAAAGTACTCAATTAAATTGAAAAAAACACCTATATTTAACATCATAAAACTTAAAAACCCAAATTGAACATATAATGATTTCAATTTAAAGTATATATTATTAACAATTCAAAAATGTTAAATAAAACACTAATTTCGCTATTTGCCTTTTTAATCATATTATCCTCATGTGCACGTGCACCAAAAGAGATTAGTTTTAAAGACTCTCAAGAAAGAGTTGATCAAGATCTTTTAAAAATTGAACAAATCAAAAAACAAAATGAAACTTGGGAAGATAATATTAAGATCGATCTTTATACAGCTATTGCACTTGCGATTAAAAATAACAGAGAATTAAAGATAAAACAATTAGAGACAGGGATCGCATATAGACAAATAGATAAAGTTGAATTTGAAATGTTACCAGCTTTAGCCGCAAACGCTGGTTATTCTGGTAGTGAAAGATATACCGCGAGCGCGAGCGCAACTGTGCCAAAAACTGATTTAGCAGGAGCCATTGGAACTTCTTATTCAACTTCAAGAGAAAGAGATGTTAATAGTCAAGATATTGGGTTTACCTGGAATGCTTTAGACTTTGGTTTATCGTTTATAAGGGCGGGTCAGGAAGCAAATCGATATTTAATCACTGAAGAAATGGAAAGAAAAGCTGAACATACAATTGTCAGAGATGTGATTAAAGCATATTGGAATACAATTTCAGCAGATAAATTAATTAAGAAATATGATCCTTTGTTAATTGAAGTTGATAAAGCTTTGAATGACTCACAAAAAATCGAAGAATTATTATTAACAAAACCAATGGATGCGCTGTTATATCAAAAAGAATTATTAGATATTCAACGAGCTCTTCAATCACAAAAAGAAATATTTATAGATGCAAGAATTCAGCTTGCGGGATTAATGGGGCTGTTACCAAATCAAAAATTTACTATAGTTCCAACAGATGATCCTCTTACTATTTTAAACATGGATTTAGATGGAATGGAAAAATATGCTTTACTGAATAGGCCAGAACTAAGAAAAAGTCATTATGACGAAATAATATCTATTCAAGAAACCAAGGCAAGTATGTCTTCTTTATTGCCGGGTTTAAATTTTAATGCGGCTTGGACACATTCATCTAATGATCATTTGATGAATAAAACAAATCTTGAATATGGATCTGCTATGGGTGCTAATTTATTAAATGTATTTATGTATCCAAAAGTAAAAAGAATAAATGAAACTAATACAGAAGTAATTAAAGAAAAAAGATTAGCTTTATCTATGGCAGTATTATCGCAAGTACATCTGGCAAATATTGATTATTCTTTAGCTCTTGAAGAATATGATACTGCAGAAAGATATTATCAAGTTTCAAAAAAAATCACAGAGCAAATAAAGAATGCTCAAAAAATAGCACGATTTGGAAATTTAGAACTTATAAGAGAGCAGGCAAGTTTATTGGTAGCTGAACTAAGATATGATATCGCTTACTCTAAATTACAACATGCAATTGGAAAAATTTATACCTCGGTTGGTCTTGATATTACAAGAGAAAATGTAAAAAATATAAATTTCAAAGATTATGCGTCTATCATCAAAAATAATTTTAAAACTTCTGGTAAAAGATATTATGCTAAAATCAGAAAACCTATTAAAAACCAAAATCCTGTTGTTAAAAAGAATAATGAGGGTAGAACGAGTCAGTTTTCTTTCTCTGAAAAAACTTTTGATTTAGAAGGTGAAGGTAGGACAATATATGATGCATTATTAAGTAACAACAAACCGTTACCAAGCTGGATCACATTTTTACCATCACAAAAAACATTTTTAGTAAATAATTTAGATAAAGATAATACAGAGGAACTAGAGATAAAAGTCATTGCCAAAAATATAAATACTAGAATTGAAGATAAGTTTACTTTAATGGTTGATCCTGAACTAAGGGCTACTAGGTTAGAAAACGAGAAAAAGCTCAAAGAACAAAGAAAATTGGCTAAAAAAAGAAAACAAGAAGAGATTGAAAGACTTAAAGCCGAAAAAATCTTAGAAGAGAAAAAAGCTAAAGAGGAAGCAGCTTTATTAGCAAGACAAGAGGCAGAGGAAACTCTTAAACAAGAAAAAGAAAAAATATTATTAGAAAAAAAACAAGAAGAAGAATTATTGGCTAAACAAAAAGCTGAGCAGCAAAGAGTTCTAGAGCAGCAAAAAGCAAAAGAATTGTTAGCTGAACAAAAAAGATTGGCAGAAGAACAAAAGAGAGAAGAATTATTGGCTAAACAGAAAGCTGAAGAATTAAGAATTGCACAAACTGAAAAAATGAAAGAACTTTTAATGGCTCAAAGAAAACAAATTTATTTACAACTACCGGAAAATACGAGTCAGGTGCAATCCACAAATGATAATTCAAATAAAAGTAATTTGAGTGAAAATTTAATTCATGAATTGAAAAATATAGAGACTAAAATAAACGATGTAATGCTTAATTTAGATTTGGATAAAAGATTAGATTTAACAAAAAAAATCGTCCAAGATGTTTTTAAATCAAGCACAGCTTCAAAGGAAATTGATCCAAAATATGAAACCTTGAACTTACAAATAGATAATCAAAGAAAATTGCTAGAGGAATTGTTAGAGTATTCAAATAAATATGCTAGTTATTAAATGCCTAAATCAAATACCAAAGCTTTAAGTTTTAATAGAACGCTTAATCTTAATTCTAGTTCAAATCAAATCCATGGAAATATATTTGCTAAGAAAAAAACTTTAGATTTAAAAATCCCAAAAACTATTAAAGTTAAAGTTGGCAAAAAAATTAATGGAAAAATTTCTTTAAAAAAAAATAAATAATTTAGCTCTCACCAATGAAGTGATGAATAATGGTTCTTTGTTGAGGATTTAACCGGTGTTCAAATAAATATATACCTTGCCAGGTACCTAGTAATAATTCTTTATTTTTTACACTTAATGAAATTTGATTATTGGTAAGAGCAGACTTGATGTGTGCTGGCATATCATCTTTTCCTTCAGTGGTATGAATATATAATCTGTTATCCATTGGAGCTAATTTATCAAAATAATTAATCAAATCAGTCTGTACATCTGGGTCAGCATTTTCTTGGACAATAATGGAGGCGCTCGTATGCTGAATACTTAAATTTAAAATTCCATTTTTAAAATTGTTTTTTTCAATCCAATTTAATGTTTGATCGGTAAATTCATACAATCTTTGACCATTGGTATCTATTTTGAGATTGTAAAATTCTTGTTTCATGTTAATAATTTTTTGATGTTAACTCAAATAAACGACTAATTGTACGTTTAAATGGTTTTTCTAAAGACTTAGAACTCGATAATTTTTCTAAACTTTGCTCCGCAGTTACGGCTATTGCTCTATCTTTATCGTAAATTACATCAATAAGAGTTATAAACCTTTGTTGTTGATTTGAGTTGATATCATTAAATCCCGGCACATTTTTAATTATTATAAATTCAGAGCTTTCAGCAATTTTTAAATAATCTTCACTACCTAGGTTTTGATTACACAATTCGTCAAAATCAAACTTTGAAATCCCATCATAAAAATTTTTTATTTCAAAATTTCTACCTTTAATATTCAAAACTCTGGACGATAATTTTTTATTTTTAGTTATTATTCTAGAAAACTTATTTATCTTAAAATTAGTTTCTTGGTTTAAGGGATGGAAATATCTTCGTTTTTCTTTTTCTTTGCTTTTTCTGTAATCATCATCAATTATCAATTCATGTTCTATTGATTTTTCCTGCATTATTTGAATAAAGGGTTTAAATTGATCTCTTTGTAGCCCATCTTTATATAGTTCTGATATTTTTGTGTTTGAGGTCACAATAATCTTAATATTTTGATTAAATATTTCCTGAAATAGTTTGCCTAATATCATGGCATCGACAATGTTGGTAACTTGAAATTCATCAAAAAAGATGAGTGAAAATTTTGATTTTAAATCTTTGGCAAATATAGTAATTACATTTTCCTCATTTTTATCTTTATTATCATGAACAAAATCATGAAAGTTTAGCATAAATTCATTAAAGTGAAGACGTTGTTTTTTTTGATTAATTAGATTAAAAAAAAAATCTAAAATCATAGTTTTTCCAACACCAACACCACCATAAAGATAAAAACCTTTTTTTGAGGATTGTTTTGAAAAAAAATTCAACAAAACACTTTTAAAATTTTCTTTGTAATAATTGTCTAATTGTTGAACTAATTTAATTTGATTTGGATTTAACTCGAGATTTTGAGTATTACAATGAGTTTTAAATTTTTCCTCAAGATTGAAAGGCATTAATTTTTTTTACTTTTAAAATCAATTCCGTATTCAGATCTTGGTCCTTTCCTTAGTCCAAACGGACCAGATATAAATAATGTTAAAGGCTTCGTGCCAGGTTTTAAGTCTACTCTATGTAAATTATTTGCAGATCGAAATCCTATATAACCGGGGGGTCGCCAGAATTTTCCTGTGCTTAATGTCTCCCAATATCCTCCTCTTAATATAATGGTGATATATGGAAATGTATGATTGTGTACACCTTCGCCATGATCATCCGCTAACATTTCATGAATTAGAATATTAAACGGAAACCACTTCGGTCTATGTCTGAAGATAAGATAATATCTATTCATCCATGGTTTCGCCTCATGATATTTAGGATGTGAGGGACCCCTATCTAAAACAACTTTTTTTCTTCCTATTTTATCTAAAAATTTTAAAAACATTATTAATCATATTGGGTTATTGAGCCATTTTTAACAATAAATAAATTTTCATTATATATTAGGGGTTTTGATATTAAATCTCGACCAACTTTTTCAATTTTTAAAACATTTCCAGCACTTAAACTTATAACAATTAAATTTCCATCAGAATTTGTAAGATAAAGATTATTTCCACCTATGGTAAAACCAGTTGGTTTAATTTTTTTTCTTTTTTTTAATTTAAAATTTTTATAAATATCATTAATTCTAATAATGTTCCCTTCATTCTTTTGAATTGTAAAAAGAAAACCATTTTCAGAAACAGTAAAAATAAAATTACCAATTATTATTGGTGTAAGAATAGAATTAATTTCATTCATCCAATTCATGGTCCCTGATTTTAAATCCACAGAGTAAAATTGATTTTTATTATTTGAAAAATAAATTGAGCTTCCATCACTAACCAATTTTGAGAAATTAAAACTATATGTTTCATTCGTAATACTGCTTTTTTGTGTTGGGAATTGCCATTCAATTAAACCAGATAAAATATCTACTGCAGTTATATCCCCAAGAGAATTATTATATATCACTAAATTATCTTTTATTAACATTGAGAATTTTGAATTAGAAACTATAAAAGAATCTTCAGTTTTTATATTCCAGCACTCTGTACCATCTTTTATATAAAAACATCTCAAAGTATTTTTGAAATCAACTACAAAAAATTTGTCTTTAAAAATTTTGATTTCTGAATTAAATGGATATTCACTTTTTTTTGACCAAATTAAATTTCCAGTTTCTAAATTAATATTTGAAATTTTAGCTATACTATCTGCAACTAACAAATTTTTATCTTTCATTGCGAATGATAAGGTGGGATGAATTTTCTTTTCTGTTTTTGAATAAAAGTTATTTTTCCAAACAATTTTTTTATCATCATTAAACCTAATAATAGTTCCTTTCTTTTCAAAGACTATTACGCCGTTATTTAAAATCAGTGGTTCAAAATTAAATTGATTAAAATTTTCTAGTTTTGAAAATTTATAATTGTTAATTTTATTAATCTGGCCGTTATATTTTGATGATCCAAAGTTATTTAGTGGATCAAAAATTTTATTGTTTTGCTCATTTTTTGATAAGTCTAATTTTAATAAAGGATTAAATTCTCTGGAAATTACCTCTTTTTCTGAAAGAATTTTTTTTGAGACCCTTTTTTCATTTTCAATTTTTTCTTTTTTATTCCATATTTTTGAATTTTCATTAAGAGAGCAATTAGATAAAAAAATTGAAAATATTAATATTACAAATACTTTATTCACTCAAATCTCTGTTTAGTCTTTTTTGTGTTTCCTTGAGTATATCCAAATTAGCATTTTCTAAAGTAATTATTTGACTGAAAAATTCTTTGGATTTTTGCTTTTCACCTTTAGAGTAAAAATACTCTGCTATCAAATATAAAGCATGAGACTTCCAAACACTTTTTGAATTAATTACCGGATTTAAAATTTCTAAAATTTGAGCTTCATTGATTATATCGGCATTATAAAGAGCTTTTTTATAAATAATAAGATACTTAATTTCACTATCCAATGAAGTTTTGTTAATCAATATATCAAACAAGCTATTAATCTGATTTTTATCACTCACTAGCTCATTATCTATCAAATAATATAAAGCCAATGGAGAATAGGTTGGATCTTTATTTTCTACTATTTCTTGCATCGCCGATACTATCCCAGAGTTATCTCCATTCTTATGTTTAATGATTGAGCTATTATATTTGTCTGAAATTTTAATCTTATTTCTATCTTGATAGATTTGATATGAGTAAAAACCGAGCAGAATTAATAACGAAAATATTAGAACAGATATGAGAAATTTTTTATTTTTTATAAAAAAATCTTTAATTCTCTGATTTCTGGTATTGCTATTTATAATTGCTATATCTTCATCCATAATTAAATCATATTTCGAAGGACGTATTGTAATATGCCTCCATTTTTATAATACTCTAGCTCATTTTTAGTATCTATTCTACAGAGTGCTTGGATTGTTTTAATCTCACCTGAAGCATACTTAATTTCTACTTTAACTTTATCAGAAGGATTAATTCCATTTTCAAGATTGATGACACTTATCAATTCTGAACCAATTAATTTTAATTTTTTCCTATCAATATTATCAATAAATTGTAATGGTAAAATACCCATTCCAATTAAGTTAGATCTATGAATTCTCTCAAAACTTTCAGCAATTACAGTCTTTACCCCTAAAAGTTTGGTTCCTTTCGCTGCCCAGTCTCTTGACGAGCCTGTTCCATATTCTTTACCACCTATTACAACTAAATCAGTGCCTCGTTTTTTATATTCAACTACTGCATCATAAATTGGCATCACTTTTTTTTCTGGGTAAAGTGTTGTAAATCCACCTTCTGTGCCTGGTGCCATTTCATTTCGTATTCTAATATTAGCAAATGTTCCTCTCATCATTACTTCGTGATTTCCTCTTCTGGCACCATAAGAATTATAATCTTTAGGTAAAATTTGGTGTTTCATAAAATATTCTCCAGTAGGACTCTCTTTTTGAATGTTACCTGCAGGAGAGATATGATCTGTAGTTACCATATCGCCCAAAATTAATAATGGACGAGCATCATGGATTTTTTTAAAACCTTCTGGTTGATCTGGAAGATTTTCAAAAAAAGGTGGTTTTTTTACATATGTAGAATTTTCTTCCCAATTGTAAATACTACTTTTTTCTGTTTTAATTTGTTGCCATTGTTTTGGTCCCTCTGAAACATTTGAATATCTTTTCACAAACATTTCTGGGTTTAAAGATGATTTTAATACATCTTCAATTTCTTTATTTGATGGCCAAATATCTTTCATAAAAATATCTTTGCCATTTTTATCTTTGCCGAAACTATCTTTATACAAATCAAAATTCATGTGACCGGCAAGAGCATAAGCAACGACTAATGGAGGTGAGGCAAGATAATTTGCTTTTATATGTGGAGAAATCCTACCCTCAAAATTTCTATTACCAGACAATACCGAAACAGCATAGATATTTTCTTTTTGTATAGAGTCAACAATCTCATCAGCTAATGGACCTGAATTTCCGATACACGTAGTGCAACCATAACCAACTAGATGAAACCCAAGTTTATCTAAATAAGTGTTTAAACCTGCTTTTTCCAGATAGTCAGTTACAACTTGTGACCCTGGAGCTAATGAAGTTTTAACCCAAGGTTTTACTTCCAATCCTAACTCTACTGCTTTCTTAGCTAAAAGTCCTGCTCCAATCAATACATTTGGATTAGAAGTATTTGTACAAGATGTAATTGCTGCAATTAAAATAGACCCATCTTTTATTGAATATTCTTTATCTTTAACTTTTGAAACTGAAAAATCTTTTTTACCAGTTACTCCAGAAAAACTTTTCTTAAAACTAGTTGAAGCATCAGTTAATAAAACCTTGTCTTGTGGTCTTTTCGGTCCCGAGATAGTAGGAACAATAGTTGTCATATCTAAAGTCAAAGTATCAGTAAATTCAATATCTTCACTAGACCACAAACCCTGAGCTTTTGCATATTCCTCAACTATCTTTACAGTCATTTCATCTCTACCAGAAAATCTTAAATACTTTAAAGTTTCTTCATCTATTGGAAAAAAACCACAAGTAGCTCCATACTCTGGAGCCATATTTGCAATTGTTGCACGATCAGCTAAAGTTAAATTCTTTAAACCATCACCATAAAATTCTACAAACTTTCCAACTACACCCTTGTCTCTCAACATTTTAACAACCGTTAAAACTAAGTCTGTTGCAGTAGTACCCTCTGGCATTTTATTTTTTACTTCAAAACCTATTACTTCAGGAATAAGCATTGAAATGGGCTGACCTAACATACCCGCCTCAGCTTCAATACCACCTACTCCCCATCCTAAAACTGAAAGTCCATTAACCATGGTAGTATGACTATCAGTTCCTACCAATGTATCTGGAAAAAGATATTTTTGTCCTTCAAATTCTTCACTCCATACTACTTTGGATAAATATTCTAAATTTACCTGATGACAAATTCCAGTTCCAGGAGGAACTATTCTAAAGTTGTTGAATGCTTGCTGACCCCATTTCAAAAAGGAATATCTCTCACCATTTCTATTAAATTCAATTTCAACATTTTTATCGAACGAATCTGCTTTAGCAGACTGATCAACTTGGACTGAATGGTCAATAACAAGATCTACTGCAGAAAGTGGATTAATTTTATTAGGATCTTTATTTTTTTCTTTCACAGCTTCTCTCATAGCTGCCAAGTCAGCCACTGCAGGAATTCCAGTGTAATCTTGAAGTAACACTCTCGCGGGTCGATAAGCAATTTCTTTTTTAGATTTTTTTGTTTTTAGCCAACTTTTAATTGCCTCAATTTGATTTTTTGTAACCGATACATCATCCTCATATCTTAACAAATTTTCTAACAAAACCTTAATGGATTTTGGTAATTTAGAAATACCATCCAAACCATTTTCTTCTGCTTTCTTTAATGAATAAAATTTAAATCTTTTATTATTTATTTCTATATCAGAGAAAGTTTTGTAAGAGTTAATTTTGCCTGGTTTCATATTTTTATATATAAAATGTAATTATGCTTAATAAAAGAAGTCCTGACATAACATAATTAAAGTACTTAATAAATTTATCATTTGTCGCAAATTTCCTCAAAAATTTACCAACAATTGTCCACAAAGTAATACTTGTGACAGAAAATAGAAAAGCAAGAACAACTACTTGAGTCGCATAACTTATATAATTTACCCCTAATTCAACATAAGTAGAGACAACAATAATTGCAACAGTCACGCCTTTAGGATTTAAATATTGAAATAAAAAGGTTTCAATAAATTTTACAGGGTTTTCCTTTTGGGTTTCATTTGAAGAAGTTGAAAACGCAATCTTATAAGCTAGATATATCAAAAATAAAGTCCCAAGATATCTAATGACTATTTGGATGATGGGAAATAATTTAAAAACATTAATTAAACCTATCGATAAAAACAAAACTAATGAAGTGAATCCTAAAGTCACACCAAGAATATGAGGAATTGTTTTTTTTATCCCAAAATTAAATCCAGAGTAAGATGCGACTACATTATTTGGACCCGGCGTATACGCTGTGACAAACCAAAATAAAGAAATTGACAATATTTCAGGATGCATACTTAAGCTATTGGAAGACCATTTTCTGATTGTTGAGATGGATGAACGAGAATCACTCTGCCTTCCTTATCAATCGAACCTAAAATCAAAACTTGAGACACCACTCCAGCAATGTTTTTTTCAGGAAAATTACAAACTCCAATTACTTGTTTACCTTTTAAATTATCCTCGTTGTAATAATGAGTAATTTGTGCTGAAGATTGTTTAATTCCTATCTCTTTTCCAAAATCCACCTTAACTACTAAAGATGGTTTTCTTGCTTTCTCATTTTTTTTTACAGAAATTACTGTCCCTACTCGTATGTCAACTTTATCAAATATATCGTATGTTATTTGTTCTTTCATAAATTCAGTATATATATTAGTTATTATTCATGAGTACAGAAATTAATATTGAAAAATTATATGAAAATTGCATCAGAATTTTGACTGATTTAATCGGTTTCAAAACAATTTCTGGAGATGATAATAGTAATTTAATTAATTATTGTGAAGAGTATCTTCATAAATTGGGTGCAACCTCATTTAAAACTTTTGATCAAGAAAAGAAAAGAGTTAATCTTTTTGCTACATTCAAAGCAAAAAAAACAAATGGAATAAAACCAATTATCTTATCTGGTCACACTGATACAGTTCCAGTTTCAAAAAGTTGGAACACTGATCCTTTTAAAGCTACAATCAAAGATGATAAACTTTATGGCAGAGGTGCATGTGATATGAAAGGTTTTATTGCGTGTGTTTTGGCTTATGCACCAATTTATTCAAAAGTGGAATTAAATAGAGATATCCATTTTTCATTTACATTTGATGAAGAAACCGCTTGTCTTGGTGCGCCTATCTTGATTGAGGAGTTAAAAAAAAGAAAAATTCAAGACGGCATATGCATAATTGGTGAGCCAACTAAAATGAAAATTATAGATGCTCACAAAGGTTGTTATGAGTATACAACTTATTTTGAAGGTCTAGCTGGTCATAGCTCAATGCCACATAAAGGGGTTAGTGCTGTTGAGTTTGCTTCACGCTACGCAAACAAACTCATTGAATTAAGACAGGACTTAAAAAAAAGAGCCCCCAAAGACTCGATATTTGATCCGCCCTTTTCAACTTTGCAAGTAGGAGGAATATTTGGTGGCATAGCACACAATGTTATAGCTGATAAATGTTATATCGAATGGGAGACTAGGCCAGTGGTTAAAGAAGATGGAGTTTTTTTAAATCAAGAAATAGATAAGTATGCCAATGAAATTTTATTACCAGAAATGAGAAAAGTATTTGCAAATTCAAAAATAACAAAAAAAATAATTGGTGAAGTAACTGGTTTTGATCGAGTTAAAAACTCAGAGGCATGTGAGTTAGTTTCAAGTTTAACTGGAGACAATTTAAGAGAGGTTGTTTCTTTTGGCACTGAGGCTGGCTTGTTTCAGGAAATTGGGATGAGTACTGTTGTCTGTGGTCCTGGTTCGATTGAACAGGCTCACAAAGTTGATGAATTTATCGAGTTAAATGAAATAAAGAAATGTTTAAAATTTTTAGATGGTCTTAAAAAAAAGTCCTCTTTAAATTAATTCCAGCCACCAACTGCTTTCACTTCTAAAAATTCTTCAAGACCATGTTCACCAGCTTCTCTACCAATTCCAGAATGTTTGAAACCACCAAATGGTGCATCTACGGCAATACCAGCTCCATTTACGTCTACCATTCCGGATCTTAACTTTCTCGCAACTCTTTTAACTTTTTCTTTGTCTTGTGTTTGAATGTAATTAGTCAATCCGTAAGGAGTATCATTAGCAATTTTGATTGCTTCCTCTTCATTTTCAAACGGCATTACTGATAATACTGGACCAAAAATTTCTGTTCTTGCAACTTCCATATCATTTTTAACATCAACAAAAACTGTTGGTTTGACAAAGTATCCTTTTTCAAATCCTTCTGGTTTGCCAGCACCTCCTGCAACTAATTTTGCACCCTCATCTACACCCTTTTTAATTAAAGTTTGGATTTTATTGTATTGACTTTCAGAAATAACAGGACCAATATGCTCACCTTCCTTCTCTGGATCACCAACTTCGAAATTTTCAGTATATTTTTTTAATCTTTCTACAGCTTCATTATACATTGATTTTTCAACAAGCATTCTAGTTGGAGCATTACACGACTGACCAGAATTCCTAAAACATCTTAAAGCTCCTCTTTCAATAGCATCTGGATCAGCGTCTTTAAAAATTATATTTGCTCCCTTACCTCCTAACTCTAAACTTACTCTTTTAAAATCTTTGGCTGCATTTTGTGAAATTAATGCTCCAGCTCGAGTAGAGCCAGTAAATGAAATCATGTTGACGTCAGGATGACTTGTGAGTGCATTACCAGTAGTTTCACCATCTCCATTTACTAAATTGAATACTCCAGCAGGAAATTTTGTTTCATCAATTAATTCTGCTAGAATCATTGAAGATAAAGGAGCAAGCTCAGATGGTTTTAAAATCATAGTACAGCCAGAAGCTAAAGCTGGTGCAACTTTAAGACAAACTTGGTTCATTGGCCAGTTCCATGGTGTAATCAAAGCACACACACCTTTTGGCTCGTAAATTAATCTTTGATTTGGAGCATGCTCACCTAAAGGTTTTTCAAATTCAAAATTTTTAAGATATCTAATAAATGATTTTAGATGTGCCGCACCTGTACCTGCTTGTAGTTTTGTTGCAAAGTCTTTGGGAGCCCCCATTTCTGTAGTAATAGCTGCAGCAATATCTGCCCATCTTTTCTTATAATTTTCGTACAATTTTTCTAATAATCTTATTCTTTCTTCTTTAGGGGAAAATGCCCAAGTGCTATAAGCTTTTTTCGCTGAACTTACTGCATAATCAATATCTTCTTTATTGCCTAAAGAAATAACCGCACAATTTTCCTCTGTAGCAGGATTAATTACTTTTATTTCATGTTTACTTTTCGGAGTAACCCATTTGCCATCAATGTAAAAATTTTTTTTATTTTCCATACCAGACTCCTAACCTTTCCTTATTTTTTTTGCAAATAAATTAGTAAGTTCATAAACAATTGTTGCGGCAGCTAAAGATGTCACCTCTGCATGATCATATGCTGGGGACACTTCAACTACATCTGCTGAGATTAAATTCATTCCTGACAAGCCTCGAATTACATTGACCATTTCTCTTGAAGTCATTCCTGCAATTTCTGGAGTACCTGTTCCTGGAGCAAAAGCTGGGTCTAAAACATCAATATCAATTGATAAGTATAATGGATTATCTCCAACTCTTTTTTTAATTCTTTCAGCTATTTTATCAGTTCCCTCTGTTTGAAATTCATCACAATGAATTATTTTAAATCCAAAACTTTCATCATTTTTAATATCATCTCTACTATACAAAGGTCCTCTAATACCTACATGCATAGAGGCATCGTCTAAAAATAAATTCTCTTCTCTTGCACGTCTAAATGGAGTTCCGTGCGTATAAGGTGCCCCAAAATAAGTATCCCATGTATCTAAATGAGCATCAAAATGAACTAAAGCAACTGGGCCTTTATTAATTTTGTTAACTGCTTTTAATAAAGGAAATGCAATTGTATGGTCACCACCTAAACTAATTATGCCTCCAGTTTTTTTCAGTAAATCCACAGCACCTTCTTCAATTTGTTTTATCGCTTCATTAATATTAAAAGGATTACACGTAATATCTCCAGCATCAGCAACTTGTTGTACTTTAAATGGTTCTACATCATAACTTGGATGATAATTTGTTCTTAGGTGTCTTGAAGCTTGTCTAATGCTTTGAGGACCAAACCTTGCTCCTGGTCTATAACTTGTACCTGCATCAAAAGGGATACCAACTATTGCAACATCACAATATTCAACATCTCTCAGTTCTGGTAATCGTGCAAAAGTCGAGGGTCCAGCAAATCGTGGTACTTTGGTTCCACTTACTGGTTGGATTGGTTCATTGGAACTTTTTTTTTTCATCACAAAACTCTATCACATTCTCACAATTTGGAATATCTTCAATAATACTTATTATGAAATTATTTAAGTTCATTTTATTATATTTATTTTTAATTTCTTCTGTGCAAGCAGATACGATTTATCAATTAATTAAAATCCCAAATCTAGAAATTTATAATATTAAAACTACTAATAGTCTGAGATATCTTTACGCTAAACAACCTTTTACGATTGGGGTAGATAATAATATTAATTGTTTTAAATCATCAAAAAAAAATTTAGACAAAAAGTATCAAATTATAGAAAAGAATTTAAAAAGATATTCTCGAAGTTTTTTAAAAAAAATAAATTTAAAATATATTGTTCTTTGTGAAGATTTATCAATTTCAGGAATTAATACTGCAGGAATACCTGATAATGTGATGAAAACTCTTATTGTTGATATTAAATTTAATAATAAATATTTTGAAAGAGTATTACATCATGAAATCTTTCATATAATCAATGATAGTTTCAAAGAAATTTTTGATGAAAAAACTTGGTCGAATTTCAATTCACAGAGCTTTAATTATGCGGAATGTTCGACTTGCACAAAAAAAATAGGTCTTGATACTTATTCTAAAACTGATGGTTTTATTACTGAATATTCAAAATCAACCGCTTCTGAAGATATGGCAGAAGTTTTTTCTCATTTAATGCATGGGAATTTACCAAAACAAATTGATCCTATTCTTCAAAAAAAGATAGATTTTATCAAATCTGGGTTGCTTAAAATTGATCAAAGTTTCAATTTATGATTAAAAAAATAAAAGCTTCAAAGTCAGAAAAGATAATTTTTTTTTTCGTAATATCTTTAGCTATTTTTTCTTTAAGTTCTTTTTTTTTGATAAAGAATAAATGCTTATTTGTGAAAAATTATAATCCAGAAAAACTTTCTTTTGATAAACCAAATAATATTGCGATTTTGAATGTTGAATGTGGAAATGTAATCATTGAATTATATCCAAATATTTCTCCAAACGCGGTTGAAAGATTTAAAACATTGGTGAGGTCTAAAGCTTACGATGATGTTGCATTTCATAGAGTAATTAAAGACAGCCTTGTGCAGACAGGTGATTTGGAATTTGGTAAAAAAGGAAACATTGATTATGGAAAAATCGGAACAGGACAATCAGGATTAGGAACCATAAACTCAGAAATAGATGTCCCATTTAACTATGAAAGAGGAAGTGTGGGTCTTGCAAGAACGCAAAAATATAATACTGAAGATAGTCAATTTTTCATCACACTTAAAGATGAACCATTGTATGAGAGTGAATATACACCGATTGGAAAAGTGATTTATGGGATAGAAGCATTAGAAAAAATAAAATATCTAAATAAATCTGAGTATGTTCTAAGGCCTGACTTTATAAATTCTATTAAAATGTTAATTGACTAAAGGTTTACCAGTAGCCAAAGTGTGTTTAATTCTGTCTTGAGTATTTTTAGTTTCAATTAATCTCATAAAAGCATCTAGCTCTAATTTAAATAAATCATCTTCTGTCAAATCTTTATCCATAGTCGTATCTCCACCACTTAAAACAAAAGCTAATTCTTTTGCAACCTCTACTCCGTGATCTAAAATTATTTTATCATTATAGAGTTTTTCTAAAATTTTATTCATTTCTCCAATAACTGCTTTCCCAGGTAAGTTAAACTTAAGTTCGTTAGGCGCTTTAAAATCTTTATTTTCACCTAAGATTTTTTTTGAAACTTCTAATAAACTATTTCTATTCATAATTTTTTTATTTTCAGGCAGTAAGTATTTCAATGGCTCAGCTTCAACAGGTGACGTTGCTGTTTTTCCATAGCCAATGATATCAAAAACTTTTAATGGTGCATAATTTGGATCTTTTTTTGCCTCTTCTGTATCTAGCCATCTAGCTAACATTTCTTTACATCCTCCACCAGCTGGAATTAAACCTACGATAGTTTCTACTAAGCCAATTACAATATTTGTATGTGAAGCAACAAAATTACTTTGTACTAAAACTTCAAATCCACCTCCTAAAGTAAGTCCTGATGGTGCAGATATAACTGGGTGTTTAGAGTACTTAAGATGTTTACATGTTTCTTGGAAATATTTAATAAATTTCTCAATTGATTTAAAATCATTTTTATTAGCGAATTCCATTGTATAGGTTAAATTTACGCCTGCAGAAAATTGCATACTTTCATTAATTATAATTAAAGGCTTATCGGTTGCTTTCTTTAAAGCATCCATTGAATCATAATCTAATGCATTAGCTTTGGTGGTAAATTCAACTATATTATAATCATTAAATCTATAAATAGATGCTGAACTATTTCCATCAACATTCGTTGCTGTTTTCTTAATCTTACCCAAAGTTTCTATTGATGTATATTTTTGCCTTTCACCATAAAAATTTTCATTTTTTGTTTTACTTAGATTTTCTAAAAAATTATTTCCCTTAAAATTTTCAACTTTTTCGAAAAAGTTTTTAACGCCAATCTCCTCTAGCATTTCAAAGGGTCCTTTAGCCCAGTTAAACCCTAATCTCATAGCCTCATCAATATCATTAAACTCCTTTGTTATTTCAGGAACTAATGATGAAGCATATTTAATTATCTTTTCTAATACTGACCAAGCATATTCTCCATATTTATCATTCCTGTTAATAAGACCTTTCAGATCAACTTTATCAGATTTAATATCAATTTTTTTACTTGGAGAATAGTCACCAGTTTGCAGATTGATAGCTTCCATTACTTTGCCACTATCAGTTTTCTTCATTCTGTAAAAACCACCTTTACCTTTTCTACCTGTATAACCAGTTTCAATTAATTTTTTTACTAAAGGAATTTCTTTTGCGACCTTATGAAATTCATCTGTTTCAGGTAACTCTTTGATAAAACTTTTTAAAACATCAGCCATTAGATCAATGCCAATTAAATCATAAAGTCCAAAAACTCCTGTTTTTGGAATGCCCATTGGTCTACCAAATATTGCATCCGCTTCCTCAACAGAAAGTTTCATTTTGAATGCTTCGGTCATTGCAATTTGCATAGCATAAACACCAACTCTGTTACCTAAAAACCCTGGAGTGTCATTACAAACAATAGCTCCTTTTCCAAGCTCAAATTCACAAAACTCTTTTAATTGATTTATCTTATTTAAGTCATTATCCTCATTTTTAACAATTTCCAAGAGCCCCATATATCTGACAGGATTAAAAAAATGAGTAATACAAAAATCTTTCTTTTGTTCTTTATTTAAATTTTGAGATAAAACTTTAATTGGTATTGAAGAAGTGTTGGAGGAAACAATCGCACCATCTTTTCTACTTTTAAAAATTTTTTCATAAATTTGGTGTTTGATATCAATTCTCTCCACTACTGCTTCAACAACCCAGTCAGCTTGTTCAACTACTGAGAAGTCATCTTCAATATTTCCAACTTTAATATTTTTTATTTTAGACTTATCAATTAATAAAGGTGGTCTAGATTTGTGAATTCTTTCTCTGGCATTTTCACTTATTTCAGTTTTTAAATCTAAAAGAGTTACGGGTATATTTGCATTACACAAATGAGCTGCTATTCCACTGCCCATTGTTCCAGACCCAATCACCACTACATTCTTTATCTTCATGAAATTATTTTTCTAACGATTAATACCTCTGAGTCTTTCAGATCTTCTTCGTAAAAGCTCAGCAGTCACTAATATTAATGTTGATAGTATAATAAGACAAGTCGCAACAGCTAATATTGTTGGACTTAATTGCTCTCGTAAACCTGTCCACATTTGAATTGGGATTGTCGTATTTTCTAATCCTGCTAAAAATAAAACAACCACAACTTCATCAAATGAAGTTACAAATGCAAATAACCCACCTGAAATTACTCCAGGTAAAATCAATGGTAAGGTAATTTTCATAAAAGTATTTACTGGATCACTTCCTAAGCTTGCAGCTGCTCGAGTTACACTATGATCAAACCCCGACAAAGTAGCTGTGACTGTAATTACCACAAAAGGTGTTCCTAATATAATATGAGCTAGTACTATTCCTGTATGAGTTGCTGCTAAACCCGCTTTTGCCATAAAGAAAAATATTGCAACACCAGAAATAATTAATGGAACAATCATTGGTGAAATTAACACAGCCATTATTAATCCTTTATAAGGCATATGTCTGCTGCTTAATCCTAAAGCTGCAACAGTTCCAAGTATTACTGATCCGATTGTTGCAAAAATTGCAATAATAAAACTATTCTTAGCTGCTAATCCCCATGGATTTTTTGTTCCATAAATCATATCCTTATACCATCTTAAAGAAAACGCATCTGGATCTAAACGTTTCATTCCATCAGAAAAACTTAAAAATTCTTCTGCATTAAATGATAGTGGAAATATTACAAACAAAGGTGCAATTAGAAAAAAGAAAACAGCACCACAGATTGTGAGGTAAATATAATGCCAAATTCTATAATGTGGTTCAGTATATTTTGGTAAAGCCATTAGATTATCCTAATTTAATATTATCAATTCCAACTAGTTTGTTATAAAGCCAATAAATTACCAATACTCCACTCAACAACATTAATCCCATGGCTGATGCAAAGCTCCAATCAAGAGTGCTTTTCATGTGGAAAGCAATTTGGTTACTTATTAAAGTTCCAGATGCACCACCAACTAAGGCTGGGGTAATGTAATAACCTATCGCTAAAATAAATACTAATAAACAGCCCGCACCTATTCCTGGGATTGTTAATGGAAAATAAACTTTCCAAAATGCCACAAATGGCGTTCCACCTAATGATTTTCCTGCCCTCATTAAGCTAGGTGAGATAGTTTTCATGACACTGTAAAGTGGTAAAACCATGAATGGCAGCAATATTTGTGTCATCGCAACGTAACTTCCAGTTTTGTTGTACATCATCTCGGGTCTATTATCGTCAGCTACTAATCCTATTCCGACAAAGAAGTCATTTACAATTCCTTGTTGTTGCAACAAAATCATCCAACTTGCAGTTCTCACAAGCAATGAAGTCCAGAAAGGCAGCAGTACACAGATCATTAATAAGTTACTATACTTCATAGGTAAAGTAGCTAATAGATGGGCTATTGGATAAGCCATTAAGAAACAAAAAACTGTTACAAAAAATGCAATTTCAAGAGTTCTCAACCATAACACTCTATGAATTCTTCTATCTTCCTCTACACTTACTATTTTTCCTTCTTCATTTACGTACATGTCCATACCCTTTAGATATTTTTGACCTGTAAACTCAGGAGCTCTTCTTTTAATTGCCCTCCAGTACTCGACATTAGCCCATCTTTTGTGAACTGACATTATTTGTTCCTTGTAGTTTCCTTCTTCAAATGATTTTGATTTTCTTCTTAATTTTTTAATAATACTTTTAAATCCATTTTTTGTGTAGTTTAACTGGGTAGATAACTTACCCTCACGTTTATCTTCAACTAATTTTATAAAATCTTCATGAAAAGCAGCAAAAACCTCTTCCTCCGGTAACTCTTGACCATCCCAGTTCTCCATTGCTTTAAAAGTTTTTGGAAGCATTTGTGTTACCATCTTATCGTCAACACTTCTGAACAACATATCGCCTATAGGAAATACATAAGTAATAATTAAAAATAATAATAAAGGAGCAACAAGTAAAAAAGCTTTGATTTTATTCTTTCTCTCTGCTTTTTTAAGACTTACCTCTAAAGGTATCCCATCTGTTGTTAGAATTTGTTTTGTTTCAGAGCTCATAAATAAAAAGGGCGGTTAATAATAACCGCCCTTAAATTATAATATATAATTAAGTTGTTTAAAACTTAAATTATAGACCAGCTTTCATAGCTTCCCATTTTTCACCAAGCTCTGTGCCGTTGTCAGCCCAGAAAATTGGATCTACTAAGAAGTAGTTTTTAGTGTTAGCTGGTGCAGTTGGCATTTGTGGTACCATGTTAGTCTTACCATCTTTATACCAAGGCTCACCTTTTTCCATAATACCAATTGAAGATTTTCTCCAAGGAGCATATGCGATGTATTTAGCACTTCCTGCTAACATCTCTGAGCTAGTCATCATAGCTAAAGCTTTTTTAGCCATACCATTAGCATCGTTTGGTCCACCTTTAACTTGTACGAAATACTCGTAGTCAAGACCTTGGGCATCCCAAACTTGTTTGATTGGTGCACCTTCTCCAATTTCAGCATTGAAGAATCTACCATTCCAACCAGTAGCCATTACTACTTCACCTGATACTAACAGTTCTGGTGGTTGAGCACCTGCAGACCAAAATACACATCCACCTTTAGGGTCTGTGCATAGTTCTTTAATCTTGTTCATTGCTCTTTCAACACCTTTTTCTGTTTCTAAAGCTTTGTAGATTTTTGCTCCACCTTTTCCTGGTTTAATACCATCTGCTGCTAAAGCGATCTCTAAGTTTGTTAAAGCGCTTTTGTAGATAGCTCTTTTTCCAGGGAATTTTTTAGTGTTAAAGAAATCTTTGATAGTCTTTGGAGTCCCTTTAACATTATTAGTGTTATAAGCATAATTCCAAGAATATAAAATATTTCCTACAGCACACTTACTAGGCATTGCAGTAAAGAAATCTTTACTTGCTGGAGTTCCATCTGGAGCTGGTGGGAAGTCTTTGTCGAAATCAAATTCAACAAATAATCCTTCATCACATCCAGTAATAGTATCCATTGCAAACACGTCGATTATATCCCACGTGATTTTACCAGCTTCTTTCTGTGCTTTAATCTCAGATAATCCACCAGAATAGTCAACCCAGGCAATATTTATGCCAAGTTTTTTAGCTGTAGGATCACCATAACCTAACTTTTGAGACTCAGTATAAGCCCCACCCCATGACACTGCAGTTACTGTTGTTGCAAATGCTGAAGTAGTTAGTGAAAGCACAAAAGAAATAGCTAGTAATACTTTACTTAGTTTTTTCATTTTTCCTCCGTTTAAACGTTTTTTATAAAAATCAATTACAACAAGATCGATAATGAGAGTCAACAGCCCATTTTAGTTAATTTAGCAATATATTGGTGGTCTAAGAAGGATCTAAGGCTCTAGCATCCTCACTGTTCCAACCTATCTTGATATCTTTGCCAAGCTTGATATCCAAATTGGCTGAACTATTAGGAACCTTTAAGATAAATTGATTGTTGCCTAAAAGATTTATTCTAACTCTTGTATGATCTCCGTGATATATTACTTCTTCAATCTTTCCAGAATGTATATTGTCCATTTGATCACTTGGATTAATTAACGCTCTTTCAGGTCTTAATGAAATCTTAGTTTTTTCCCCCTTACCTTTTACGGAAATAGGATTTGCAAGTATATCTGTGTTAGCTATTTTAACCTTACACTTACCACCTGAAATATCTGAAACCTCACCCACGAAGGTATTATTTTCTCCAATAAATTCAGCAACAAAAGAGTTTACTGGTTTTTCATAAAGCTCATCCGGACTTGAAAGCTGCTGAACTTTTCCGTCATTAAAAACAGCAATACGATTAGACATGGTTAATGCTTCACTTTGATCATGAGTTACATAAACAACAGTTACCCCAATATTTTCATGTATGTGTTTAATTTCATATTGCATACTCTCCCTTAAGTTTTTATCTAAAGCTCCCAGAGGTTCATCCATTAAAACTAGCTGAGGATCAAATACTAATGACCTTGCAACAGCTACCCTTTGTTGTTGACCACCTGATAATTGCCCCGGCATCCTTGATGCGAAACCTTGAAGTGAAACCATTGACAACGCTTTATCAATTTTTTTATCTGCCTCGTCTTTTGGAATTTTTCTAACTCTTAATGGAAAGGCAAGGTTTTCATAAACTGTCATATGAGGAAATAACGCATAATTCTGAAATACCATTCCAATACCTCTTTTGTGTGGAGGTATACTCGAGATAGCTTTTCCATCTAAATATATTTCCCCATTTGTTGGGGTTTCAAATCCTGCTAGCATCATTAAGCAAGTTGTTTTTCCAGAACCAGAAGGTCCTAACATAGTAACAAACTCGCCTTCTTCAATATCTAATTGAAGATCCTTAACAACTAAAACTTTGCCGTCATAGCTTTTATCTACTTTATCGAATTTAACGAAATCTTTTTTAAGAGACATAATTTTAATCAACTTTTAAACATTTGTAAGAATAAATTTCAACCTTTAATAACTAGCTTTTAACGTGAAGTTCTTTAGACATATTACAAAATAATTCTGCTCCTTGATCTGTAACTCTTATTGCTTCTGATGCTTCAACACCCCATTCACCAAATTGCATAACCGCTATCATGTGAAAACAAATGTTAGGTTCCAAAATTGTCATATCACCTTTATAAATATTTAATGTATGTTCTCCCCAATCTGGTGGATAACCAATTCCAATCGAATAACCGGTCCTAGATTTTTTTTCTATTCCATATTTATCTAATATTTTCCAAAATGCTTGGGCAACGTGATCTACAGTATTTCCGGGTTTGGTTGCATCAATTCCAGCTTGAAGCGCCTCAATTGTTTTTTTCATCGTATCAATTTTAAGTTGATCAGGTTTTCCAAGCAAAATAGTTCTGGCCATCGGTGCATGATAACGCTTATACACTCCAGAAAGTTCAACAATTGTAGCCTCACCATCAATAAATTTATCTTGCGTTGCGGTTAGATGTGAAGCAGATGTTCCTTTTCCAGTAGGAAGCAATGTTGCAATACTGGCGTATTCTCCACCAAATTCAGGTGTTCCATAAAACAAAGCTTTTTGAATTTCTCCAACAGCATCACATTGTCTAACCCCAGGACTTATTACTTCGTAAGCTTTTTTCATTCCAACCTCTGAAATTTTTGCAGCAGATTTCATAAAATTTATTTCAGTATTTGATTTTACTAGACGAGCCCAATTAACTAATCTTTCAGAGTCTTTGATCTTGGCATCGAGTAAACCATCCCTAATTTTCTGATAACAGAATGCGGTAAAATAATGTGCATCCATCTCTAAACCAATAGAAAGCTTATCCCATTTTTTACTCTTAATTATTTCTACTAAATAATCATAAGGATGTTTAGGCCAAGTATGAATGTAGTGTTCATCATATACGATTATATTCTCTCTCTTTAAATATGTTTTTAGATAAGCTCCCCCTGCATCTTGATCTCTAACAAAACATAAAGGTTCATCAGCATCGACATGAACTATTGCACATTGAGCATAGTAAAAAGACCAAGCATCATAACCTGTTAAGTAATTTATGTTATTCGTATCATGAGAAATTAATAATTCGATGCCTTTATCTTGCATCATTTTTTGAACTTTTTTTAATCTATTGCTATATTCTTCTTTTGTAAAAAGACTCATTGATTTAAATTAAACAATTTTCCAAAGCCTAGAATATTTTTGTTCATTCCAATGCTTTCTAAAGTATCCCAAATTAATGATTGATTACTTGTAATAACAGGCTTACCTAATTTTTTCTCTAATCTTTCAATTATGTTTAACACTGGTAAAGCTGTACATGAAATAAATAAGGCATCAGCATTTTTGATTTCTACTTTCGATAAGGTTTCAAATAAAAAATTTTGATCTACTTTTCCGATATCATAATCAGCTGCGATATCTAGATAAGTATTAGCAACAATATCAAAACCTTGACTTGAAAAATAATCTATAACCTCATCATTCAATTTTTTACTATATGGGGTAAATATTGCTATTTTTTTTATATTAAACTTTTTTAGTGCTTTAATAGCTGCAGTACTTGGTGTTGTAATTTTTGCTTTTGGTTTCGCATCTTTAACTTTTCTTTCAATAATATCATGTCCAACAGCTATAGTTCCAGAAGTACATCCGTATACAACGCAATCTATATTTTCATCTGGTAAAATATTTTTAGTAACATCCGTAACTTTTTCTGACATTTTAATTAAATTTTCTTTTGATAAAGGATTGTAACTTTCAATTCTATTTACAAAAAAATCTATATCTTTATCTTTAATTATTTTGATAAAATCTTTTTCAATTATAAAATCAGTAGCTAAAGCAATTAATCCTATTCTGGGATTATATTTCTTTATAAATTGTGGTTGAATTTTATTAGACTTCATTAAAATCCTTAAAAATCTTTATTTGTTAGTCTAGTTTAAATAAAGACATTATAAAATAAGATAATTTGGCAGTTGAAAATCTATTTAAATAAGATTTAATTTACCCTTTTATAAATTGTTAACAAATAGAGGAATATAATGAGAAAATTAATTATTGCTGCATTTATATTTGTATCAAGTTTTACAACAAATATTTTTGCAGAGGTAAAAATGGGAATAATTTTAGGGTTCACTGGTCCTATAGAATCTCTTACACCTGCTATGGCTGCATCTGCAGAGCTTGCTTTCAAAGAAGCATCTGACTCAGGTTCATTATTAGATGGAGAAAAAATTTCAGTAGTGAGAGCAGACTCAACTTGTGTTGACTCAGCGGCAGCAACAGCAGCAGCTGAAGGTGTTATTGCACAAGGTGTAGCTGCAATCATGGGTGCTGATTGTTCAGGTGTAACAGGTGCTATTGCATCAAACGTTGCTGTACCAAATGGTGTGGTAATGATTTCACCTTCTGCAACATCTCCAGGATTAACAACTTTAGATGATAAAGGGTATTTTTTTAGAACTGCTCCATCAGATGCTAGAGGTGGACAAATACTTGCAGATATTACTAAAGATAGAAAAGTAAAAAGTGTAGCTATCACTTATACAAATAATGATTATGGTAAAGGTTTAGCTGATGTTTATAAAGCAGCAGTAGAAGCTCACGGAATAAAAGTAACTACAGTAAATGCTCATGAAGATGGAAAAGCAGATTATTCTTCTGAGGTAGCAACACTAGCCTCAGCAGGTGGTGATGCTGTAGCTGTTATTGGATATCTTGACCAAGGTGGAAAAGGTATTATTCAAGCTTCTTTGGACTCTGGTGCATTTGACAGATTTATTTTATCAGATGGTATGATTGGTCAATCATTAGTTGATGCATTTGGAAAAGATTTAAGAAAGTCTTTTGGTTCAATGCCTGGATCAACTGGAAAAGGTGCTGGAGTTTTTGCTGATGTGGCAAAAGCCGCTGGTATTGACAGTTCTGGTCCATACACTGGTGAGTCATACGATGCAGCTGCTTTAATTGTCTTAGCAATGCAAGCAGGTAATTCAGCTGATAGAGCATCAATTGCAAAAAATGTGATGGATGTTGCTAACGGCCCTGGAACAAAAATTTATCCAGGTGAACTTAAAAAAGGTTTAGATTTATTAGCTAAAGGTAAAAAAGTTGACTACGAAGGTGCAACAGGTGTTACTTTTACTAACGTCGGTGAAGCTGAAGGTTCTTTCTTAGAACAAGAAGTCAAAGGCGGAAAATTCAAAACTAAAAAACAAAGATAATTTGTCTTAAAATTAAAACCCCTGACATTTTTGTGTTGGGGGTTTTTTTTAAAAAAATAAATATTTATCAGCCATATATAAAGCCCAAGCAAAAGCTGCACCTAAAATTATATATTTCATTTTTTTATTTTATTTCTATTTTTTCTGGAAGTATACCTTTTGGTCTATATCTCATTATTAATAACAATCCTATTCCCATCATTAAAAATCTAAAATATGGTACACTTTCAATTAAATGAACTTTTAAAAAGTGAGTATCAGCTAAACCAGCTGTTGTTAAATTAACTAAATATAATCCAATAGGTGCTGATTCAATCCATAAAAACCAAACCACAAAGCCTCCTAGAATTGCACCAAAATTATTACCACTGCCACCTACTATCACCATCACCCAAATTAAAAAAGTATAACGCATAGGTCTGTAGCTGCCAGGTGTAAATAATCCATCTTGGGTTACTAACATGGCACCAGCTATCCCAACTATAGCTGAACCTAAAACAAAAATTAGCAAATGTTGTTTCACCACATTTTTGCCCATCGCATTTGCTGCCTCTTCATTATCTCTAATAGCTCTCATCATTCTACCCCATGGAGAATAAAGAGCTTTTTGAGTTAAAATTAATAGAATGATAACAACAATTAAAAACAAAGCTGAATAACAAAGTTTTACAAAAATTGATGATCCTTCAATGACAAATTGATTTAGTGCAGTTTGCCTCTCCGTTAAATCTGTAATTAAATTCAATTTACTTAAATTAAATTTTTCTACTAGATTTATAAACCAATCTGTTTGTTGTAAATTAACCTCATAAGGTGCAGGGCGCTTCAATCCAATAACATTTTTTACACCTCTCGTGAGCCAATCTTCGTGTTTAATTATTGCTATAACAATTTCTGATATTAATAAAGTGGCTATTGCCAGATAGTCTGCCCTTAAACCTAATGCAACTTTACCAATTACAAATGCTAACCCACCAGCAAATAGAGCACCAACGATCCAAGAAAAAATAATTGGAAGACCAAATCCACCAAGAAATCCTGTTTTTGCAGGATCTACTTCCTCTATTGCCTCAATCCCAGGTTCAGATACAAATCTAATGATTATTATTCCTGCAATTATAATAGTTGCAACAATATAGGTTCTAACTTTTGATTTTTCATATTTTTTTAATACGTATCTAACCAATAATACCATTCCTATTATTAGTAAAAAACTTAAAAGAATATTAGATCCGCCTGCGCTCCATGCTTCCTGAACCGGATCAACTGAGATTAATACTGCTGCTAAACCACCTAGAGCAGTATATCCCATTATACCAAAGTTAATAAGACCAGCATAACCCCATTGAATATTGGCTCCCATTGTCATGACGGCTGAAATCAAACAAAGATTAAAAATCGATAAAGCTATATTCCAAGATTGAAAAATACCAACAAGAATAATCAATCCCATCATTATAGTATAAGCTACAATTACGTTTAAATTTTTTCTCACAATATTTTCCCTTTAAAAATTCCAGATGGTCTGTAAAGCAGTACAATAACTAGAATTGAAAATGATACTGCAAATTTATAATCTGTTGATAGTAATTGTACTAAAGTATTTGGCTCTAAACTTTCTGGCAATAGATACATAAAAAATTTTTTATACGCATAGGTTAAAAGAATTTCAGAAAACGCAATTACATATCCACCTAAAAATGCACCAAAAGGATTTCCTATACCCCCAACAATAGCTGCAGCAAAAATTGGAAGCATATTATTGAAATAAGTAAATGGTTTAAAACTTTTATCTAAACCATATAATGCTCCACCAATTGTTGCCAACACCCCTGCTATTATCCAAGTAATCATAACAATCTTTTTTGGGTCAATTCCAGACAACAAAGCAAGATCTTCATTATCAGAATAAGCCCTCATACTTTTTCCTGTTTTTGTTTTATTTAAGAACAAAAAAAGAGCAGAAACTAAAATTAATGTTACAATAATTGTAATTACTTGAGTGGATTTAATTGCCAAGCCTTCGTTAAGACCTGTCATTTCTTTAAACTCACTAGCTTTAATCAAAAATTTTTCACCATCAAAAAATCTTCTGTCAGATGGACCAATGATTATTCGAACAACTGCTTGTGTGACGAACATTACTCCAATACTCACCATTGCTAATTGAACAGGGGGGCTTTTGCTTATTCTATAATATTTGAAAACAAATTTATCTATTAAAAGCATATAACCAACCATGAATATTATAGCAAAAGGAATTGCGATAAGAGCAGTAGGTAAAATACCCAAGCTTATTCCTAAAGATTGAAAATACCATGTGAACAAAATTGTGACCATGGTTCCAAAAGACATCATATCTCCTGTAGCAAAGTTTGCGAACCTTAAAATCCCATATATCAAAGTTACAAAAATTGCACCTAAAGCTAATTGAGAACCATAAGTTAATGCTGGTACAAAAATATAATTTAATAAAAGTACGATCGCGTTTATATAATCCATATCAACCGCCTAAAAATGAACTTCTTACTCTTGGATCATTCAGTAATTCTTTTCCTGATCCTGAATAACGATTTTCTCCTGTAACCAATACATAACCTCTGTCTGAAATACTTAAAGCTTGTTTGGCATTTTGTTCGACCATCAATATTGCAACATTTGTACGTTTAACTTTTACAATATGTTCAAACAATTCATCCATTACAATTGGTGAAACTCCTGCGGTTGGTTCATCTAACATTAAAACTGATGGCTTAATCATTAGTGCCCTACCTAGAGCAACTTGTTGTCTTTGTCCTCCTGATAATTCACCAACTAATTGATTTCTTTTTTCACTTAATATTGGAAACAATTCGTAGATCTCATTGATTACTGAATTATAACTCTCATCAATTAAGAAGGCTCCCATTTCTAAATTTTCCTCAACAGTCATTCCTGCAAAAACATTTTTTGTTTGAGGTACAAATGAAATTCCTGACTTAACTCTATCTTGTGGAGATAATTGTGTAATATCCCTACCATCAATTATAACCGAGCCAGATTTTAAATTTAATAAACCTAGCATTGCTTTCATTGCAGTCGATTTTCCTGCACCATTAGGACCTAAGATTGAAACAATTTCTCCTTTATCTACATTCACTGAGCACGAATTAATAATATCTGGACCGTTTCCATATCCACCAGTCATCTTATTTCCCTCAAAAAATGCCATTATCAATTATCCTTAATTTTTGATCCCCTGCCTAAATAACTTTCAATTACTTTTTCATCTTTTTTTGCATCCTCCACTGAACCTTCAAATAATACTGATCCTTCAGCCATCACAATCACAGGATCACATAATCTTCCGATGAAATCCATGTCATGTTCAATCATACAAAATGTATATCCCTTTTCTTTATTTAGCTTTTCAATCGCTGTACCAAGATCTTTCAGAAGTGTTCTATTCACGCCTGCACCCACTTCATCTAACAAAACTAATTTTGCATCTACCATCATTGTTCGACCAAGCTCTAACAATTTTTTTTGACCACCAGATAAATTTCCTGCTAGCTCATTTCTTAAATGCCCTAAATTTAAAAACTCTATGACTTCAATAGCTTTTCGCTTAATAATATTTTCTTCTTTCATGATTAATGAAGGTTTAAATATTGCATTTATCAATTGTTCACCTGACTGGTTACCAGGAACCATCATTAAATTTTCTAAAACTGATAAATTTGTAAATTCATGTGCAATTTGAAAGGTTCTAAGTAAACCTTTTGAAAATAATTCATACGCAGGCACATCAGTTATATTTTCATTGTTAAACATGACACTACCAGCTGAACATTTTAGATTTCCAGCAATCAAATTAAATAAAGTAGTTTTTCCGGATCCGTTAGGACCAATTATTCCAGTTATAGTTCCCTTCTTAACTTTGAGTGAACAATCTGATACCGCTGCTAATCCACCAAAATATTTTGATAGATTATTTATTTCTAAAATATTTTCTGACATTAATTATTTGTTAAGTCTTTTGTAAATTTTATTTAATGCGTTTACTAAAGATTTATAAGCGCCTCCCCTACTCATTTCCCTTAAACCTTGTTCATTTAAACCTTTTGGAGTTTGAGACTCTTTAACTAAATGACTTAAATCTTTTTTTGAATTTACTACTGCATCCTCAGATAAAGCCAAAAATAAAGTGGTTATATATTTTTGTGCATCAGATCGTTTAATACCTTTTTTAATCAACCAATTACTCATCACGTTTAATATTTCATAATAAGATGCCATCATCCCTGATGTTGACCAGAAGTTAATTGATAATTTTTCATTTTTAATTTCAATTGTTGATCCAATTTTATTGAAAAAATTCTTAACCTTTTTATTTGGTGGGCAGATAGGCACCGGTCCTTTTTTAAGAGAAATTGGCGGAAGAGGTATAGCTCTTACTAAGTCTGCCCTTACTTTTATCATTTTTCGAAGCTCTGATAGATTTATAGTTGAGATAAAACTTATTATTGTTTGACTAGATCTAAATCTTAAATTTTTAATAATTTTCTCCCCAACAGTTGGTGTGACTGCTAAAAAAATCCAATCACAGCTATCAATAATTTTTTGATTATCCCTTTCAATAAAAATCTTTTTAAACTTTTTTTTTAGTCTTTTTGCAATAAGAGTATTTCGTGATGAAATAAATATCTTTTTATAATTTATCTTTGAGGAACATATTCCAGATATAACTGATGATGTTATTTTTCCAGTTCCTATAAAACCTAATTTCATAAATATCTTATAGTGATTAATTTATATTAATTAATAAAAAAAGAACCTCTAATTCGCAATAACTCTCTACTTAAATCTTTATGTTCTTTAAAAGCTTTCCTCCCATGAAGCCAAAAATAATTATTTGCTACTACAGATGATCCCACCGGAAGTTTAGTTATAATCTTCTTATTACTTTCCTCTAAACTATCAGATAATTTTTGTAGAAAAGTACCTTGTTTCATATTTTTTGGTTCAGGAAATTGATCAATATATGAAATTTGAGCCCTTCCCTCTTTATCAGATGAAAAAACTGGATGTTGAACTTTATAATCAATATTTTTACTTTTAGGAGAACTCCAAAGAAAATCTTCTTTTCCAACAGGATCGTTAAATAATTCATCACAATGTTCCCAATCATCGAGATGAAGCATAGCAGTTTCTCCACCCTCAACATTTTTTTCCTCTATTTTTGACATTAACAACCAGTCAGTTTTTTCTTTTACATAGGTTCCATCAGTATGAAGATCCATATTTTTATAAGCCTTTCTTAAATAAGAGTCACTTCTATCCTCATGCTTAACATGAAATCTAGCATAGTATTTACCAGCCATTGCATCATGATTAGGGTTTCCAATAAGATGTGCAACAGCAGTTGAAAGCTTTACTAAAAAACCATCATCAATTTTAGAAATTAAATTTTTAGGTTTAATAATAAAACAACCAGTATTTCGATCTCTAATAATTTTATTAATTAATTTAGATAATTTATTATTACTTAAATCATCTAAACTTTTTGCGATAGTAAATCTGGTAAACGGTTTGTATTCTAATGCAGTAATATCAAACTTATTAAAAGGAAAGATAAGTTTATTTAAAATTTCATCTCCTATATCTATATTAATTATCCTTGGAGATTGCTTATTTTCATAAATTTCAAATCCTTCAATTTTTTCAATCATAAATAACTGCTAAAAAGTGTAAGTATGATAGCAGAGAAAATTGTTGGGTAAACTAAATTTTTTTTAGTGATAAAAAAAAGCCCAATTGATAAAATTATTACAATTAGTCTTACTAAGTAATCTATTTCAGATAATAATCCTGATGGAAAAATTACAATCCTAGCTATTAATGCTGCCAACGTCGAGTATGCCAAGCAATTAAACCATCTAAATATTTTGGAAGTTTCTTTAATATTTTCTGAACTTACAACACCTAAAAGTCTAGACAAAAATGTCGCTAATGAAGTTATTAAGATTACTAAAAAAATATTACCTGTCATTAATTTCTCCAATAAAAAATGCAATTGTTCCAGCCACAAAACCACCAAATAAAATACACCACTCTGGAGATATAAAATAAAAAGCTGGACCTAAAATTGCACCCAGGATGATTGATAAACTGATTTTAATAGTTTTCATCGCCCCCACCATCATACAAGTGAAATAAATTGGATTAATTATTGCTAACCCAATTAACATATCTCTATTTAAAAAGTCTGACGTAATGTAGCCAATAAATGTAGAGAAAATTGCTACCGACCAGGTTGCTGTGCCAATACCAATCCAAAAATCTATCCTTGCTTCTTTTTTTATTTGTTCATAATTATCTTTCATTATTAGCCACGATGAGACGGCAATGAAGTGACATGATAAATAATATTTCCATTTAGGTTGTTTATGGTGCATCAACAAAGGCATTAAGGAAACAGTCATTGGATAAAGTCTTGCATTCACTAACCAAACAGCAATGAAGATATTTATTAATGATGATCCAATTATAAGTGACTCTGCCATCACCAATGAACCAGGTAAGGCATAAGTTAAAAAAGTTGAAAAAAGACTTTCTTGAATTGTAAAACCAATATTTTTTAAAAGAGCTCCAATTGCTATAAAGCTAGCTCCCAAGGCTATAGCTGGACTTCCAACACCTTTGATAGATGCGAAACCTTTTAAAAAATATTTTGAGTCAATCATTAACCGCCTAGGAATAGGCGACCCACATCAGGATTATTTAAAAGTTCATCTCCTTTACCTGCTATTGCAGTTTGTCCTGATACCAAAACATAACCAATATCAGCAAACTCTAAGCCTTTCTTTGCATTTTGCTCAACCAGTATAATTGTTTTTTTTTCATTTTGTTGAAGGTCTCTTAAAATTTCAAATACCATTTCAATATATCTTGGCTCTAAGCCAATCGAAGGTTCATCAACTAATAAAACTGATGGTTTCATAACAAGCGCTCTTGAAATTTCCAATAACCTTCTTTCACCACCAGACAAAACTTTTGCAGGTTGATTTCTTCTATTTCTTAATCTTTCATACTTCTCAAGAATTCTTTCAGCTTCTTGAAATGATTCTTCTGTTTTATCTTTGATAAATCCACCCATTAAAAGGTTTTCCTCAACTGTCATATCAGGGAAAACAGAATTATCTTGTAAAATATATGCAATACCAACTGATTTTAATTTTTCAGCTGGTGATAAATTGGTTATTTCTTTTCCATCAATTTCTATTTTTCCAGAAAAAATATTGGTAAATCCATAAATTGAGTGAAGAATAGTTGATTTACCAGCACCATTTGGACCTATTAAACAAAGTGATTGAGCCTTACTAACATAAAGATCAAAATTATGTAAAATTTCCATTTTCCCATAACCAGCATTCATATTTTTAATCGTAAGATGAATATCATTAGGTGAAAGTTTTTTTAAATCATTTGCTTGAGGAGCCTTTCCTAATACTTCATATTGATTAGACATTATTGTGCCCCCAGGTATGCATCGATTACTCTTTTATCATTTTTAATCTCATCCGGTGATCCATTAGCAAGCATTTTGCCGTGAGCTAAACAATAAATGCTTTCTGCTAATTGCATAATAACTCTCATATTATGTTCAATAACTAAAAGAGTAATCCCAAAATCTTGATTTACTTTTATTAACCTGTCTATAATTCCATTAATTAATGTCGGGTTAATACCTGCGGTTGGTTCATCTAATAAAAGCATTTCTGGCTCATTCATCAAAGCCATTGCCAGCTCAAGTAATTTTTGCTGACCAAAAGATAAATCACCAGCTCTTAATTTTCTTTTTTGATAAAGTCCGACAAAATTTAAAAGACTTTCTGCCTTTTCAGTCAAATCTTGTGGAATTTTTGAGAATATTTTTAATATACTTTCATCACTACCTTTGTGACTGATTAACATATTATCTACACAATTTAATTTTCCATAAATTCTTGTTTGCTGAAAAGTTCTCAATAAACCAAGTTTAGCAATTACAGGGACAGGTAATTCAGACACTTCTTTACCATTAAACTTTATTGAGCCTTGGTCTATTGGATAAGTACCAACAATTGAATTAAATAAAGTTGTTTTTCCTGAACCATTTGGACCAATTAGTCCAAATATTTTTCCCTTTTCCACTGACATTGAAATGTCAACATTAGCCTTAACACCACCAAAAGATTTACTCACATTATTTACTTCTAAAATACTCATTTCAGTTCTACCTGTGCTTTTCGATCTGCTTCATCAACAACTTCGCCGAATCTTTCAGGGTATTTTTCTCTCAACCATCCCATAATTCCTTCTGGGAAATAAATAACAATCACAACGATTAAAATTCCTAAGGCCACATATTGCCAACCTAAAAAGAATGTCCAAAACCCCTCTTTAAAAATATGAAACACAGTCGCTCCAATCACTGGACCCCACAAAGTTCCCTTACCACCAAGGATTGCCATCAAGACCATAAATACTCCCATCTCTCTTCCATCAAATGCTACATCGGTAGAGTCTATGTAACCAACAAGCCCTCCCATGATACCTCCAGCTAAACCACAGAAAAATGCTGATACCATCCAACCAATTATTTTATATTTCATCGTTTCAATTCCCATCGCCTCAGCTTTATCTTCATTATCCCTGATCGCATTAAGAATTAATTTAAATCGTGTTGAGTAAATTGCTCTCACTGCTATGAATGTAAGTACGAGTGCACCAAAACTTAAAAAGTAAAAAAATTCTCCTCTTGCCTCTAAACCACCAACGTTTGGAAAAGGTGGTGTGGTAAAACCTTGCCCTGCTCCAATAATCTCTATACCACCAGAAATTTCTCCTGCAGCAACGCCTAAACCTAATGTACAAATTGCAAAATAATGTCCTCTTAATCCTAAAATGGCATAACCAATTAATCCTGCAACAATAGTTGGAACAACAGCGGCCACCACAAGTCCGGCTGCCATTCCTTGAAAGAACTGTGTGGGAGTATGTACAAAAGTTTTTTCTCCTCCACTTTCTGTCCACTCTGCTAAAGGGAAAAACATACCAACTTGCACTGAAGCACATAAATACATTCCTAAACCATAGAAAAGAATATTTCCAAATGTGTTATATCCCATTTCTCCACCCTGAATATTCCAAGTGGTGGCTAAAACAATCAATACACACAAAATAGATAATTGAACTTTAAATGCTGGAAATACAAAGGGCGCAACAAGCCCAAATATTAAAATTGCACCATATAATAAGATATTTTTGTTCATTATTTTAAATACTCTCTTTTTCTTGAAAGTTTAAATCGTCTGTAAACAAGAATTAAAACTAATAATAAAAATACTGAACCTATTCTAAATTCTGTACCTAATATATAGTCAGCAAACTCTTCAAATACACCAAGACCCATCCCTGACATTGCAACACCAGGTAAATTGCCAAGTCCAGCAACAATAACAATCATGAATGATCTAATTGTATATGGTAATCCCATATAAGGATGAATTGTAAAAGTTATTGAAATAAGTGCTCCTGCAACACCACAAAGAGCAGCATTTAATCCAAAAGTTGCTGCATAAACTTTTTCTGTATCCACACCTAAAATCTTTGCAGCTCTTGCATTTTGAGCTGTTGCTCTGATCGCTCGACCAAGTTTTGATTTTTTCATATAAATTACTAAACCAATAGCAAAAACAATACTAACGAATGCTGAAAATATTTTTGAGTTTGGTAAAACTACTGCACTATCAAATAAAAATGTTGTGCCATAACCTGAGTTTGCTAAAACAACATCCGCACCAAATGCAAAGTTCATTAGCTGCATAAAAAGAATACTTATGCCGAATGTAGCAAGAATTGAGATAAATAAGTCTCTATCAACGACTTTATTAATTACTAATTTATAAATTCCGACACCAACAAAATACATTATAATCGGTGAAACTATGACTCCCCAAGCTGGATGAATTCCGTAAAGATACATGAAGTATGCAATATAGCCACCAAGAATAACTAAATCACCTTGGGCAATGTTTATGATATTCATCACTCCCCATTGCAAAGCCATACCATAAGCAATTAATGCAAATAAAATTCCAAGTAGTATCCCATCCAAGCAAGCTTGAACAGTTATCATCGGATACTGAAAAACCATGAAATCCATAATTTGCCTCTAAAAAAAATACCCCCTAGAGTTTAGGGGGTATTTAAAGATTTGTTATTATCTGTCAGACCACTTAGGAATAGGGTGAATCAATTTAGCTGATGCCCACTTCAGTGGAGCTACAACTTTGTTTTCACATTTCCCAGCGCCATCACACATTACTTGGAAAAGTACCATCGGCTTATCAACATTTTGACCACCTGGTGCGAACTTAATATTTCCATAGAATGTTTGCATGTTCGTAGCTGCAAGAGCATCTCTTACTTTCTTTTGATCGAAAGAATTCGCTCTTTCAAAAGCATCCTTAAACACTAACAATGCTGCAGAAGACTCTGCTGATTGATATGGCGGATCATACCCAAACTCTTTTTGGAAATCTGCCGCATATGTCATACCATCTTTAAAGAAATTATCTTTATACGTTAGTGTTTTATGCCATTGAGAAGCACATAACGCATACTGAGAATTTTTACCATGTTGTTTTGATAATTTCGCAGCATCACAATGTGTCATTGCTAACATTGGAACATCAACTTTCATTTCAGCAATTTGTCTAATTGCAGTTAATGCGCCTTTTGTGTGTCCTGATACCACAAGAACATCTGGCTTCATTTGTTTCACTTTAACTAATGTTGCAGCCATATCGTTAAGCTCTTTTGGAAGCTTATCGTCGATTATAATTTCAGATCCAGTTTCCTTCGCTGCATCTAAAATACCTAATCTTACGTCTTGTGAAAATGCATCTTGCTCAAATGCTTGTGCAATTCTTACACCTTTTCCGCCATTTAACTCAACTGCTGTTCTAATAGCTACATCAAGATATAAGTTAGCTGGAGCTAAAACTGCAAATAGATATTTGTAACCTTTAGTAAACAAAGATCTAGACGCACCATTTGCTTCCACCATTGGTACACCATATTTTTCTGTAACAGGTGCAATTGCTTTTGTTAAACCCGAACTATAAGGCCCAAGCATAAACTCAACACCATCTTGTGAGATTAATCTTTCTGCTAATTGAGCTGCTCTTTTTGGGTTTGATTCATCGTCATAATAAATGATTTCAAACTTATAAGTTTTTCCACCAACTTTAACACCACCCATGCTATTAATTCTGTCAACAGCCATATTATAACCGTTTTGTGTATGAACACCATTAGATGAATATTTTCCAGTTAATGAAATAGCAGCACCTAAAACAATTTTATCACCAACTACTTTTGCCAATGAAACAACTGAAGTTGAAAGTAAAATTGCTACTGCAGAAATAAAACTCAATATTATCTTGTTTATTCTCATTTTATTTCCTTCTGTTATTAATTAATTAATTCTTAATTAAATAAATAATTTTCAGCTATTGCAAGAGGCAAAAACAACTTTGGATATATTCTAATATTGTTGTGTAACAATAATAATTAGCGCAATGATTACTAAAACACTCGCTGAGATTGTATTAATTGTTTTTGGGTTTGCTTTGATCCACATAATTAATTTTTGTGCTAGCAAAGCATAACCAATTAAAGAAATAAAATCTAAAACAACATAAGTTGTTATTAAAATAAAGAATTGAACAATATAATTGGTATTAAAATCAATGAACTGTGGAAATATTAGAGGAAAGAACAACCAAGCCTTAGGACTTGTGCCCGCAACTAAAAAACCATCTTTATAAAAAGAAAAAACACTTTTGGTGCTAATTATTTTTGAATTTACATCTTTTGGTGTAGATTTGTACACATCGTAAGCTAAATACATTAAATAAAAAACTCCAACCCACTTAAAAAAATTTAAAAAGTTTGGATTGTCAGACAAAAAAGTTCCTATAACAAAAATTACTAAAGTTGCTTGAAATAAATTTGCGGTAACATCACCTAAAGCTGTCCAAATACAATTTTTAACACCATAATTCATCGAATAAGAAATAATTACTATCCGAGGGGTACCCGGTGTGATGAATAGAAAAATTATGATCTGTAAAAAAAGGATAAAATCTAGGGGGAGCATAAAAAAAAAGATAGTCCTAAAAAACCGGGAGCTAAAGATGGCTAAGTAGGACTATCAGATCATACTATAACAGATCCTAAAAAAAATGCATTATTGATTTTTTTCAAATATAAAGGATTTATGAAAAAAAAAGGTCACAGGCCAGTTACCCGCGTCAAAAATCCAGAGCCAAATCATGAAGATCCAGATTGGGTCATCTGGGCTGCTTGGGCCGATAGGATCACTTTTGAAGATATCGAAAAAAAAACTGGTTACCGAGAATCTGATGTCATTAAGATAATGAGAAAATCTCTCAAACCATCCTCATTTAGATTATGGAGAAAAAGAGTTCATCAAAAAAGTATCAAACACAGAAAAAAATTTGAATATTCAAGAAAACAAATTACTAGTAAAATAAAAAAAGGTGATTATCTATAAATTATGAAAAAAATTACAATCTATACAGGTCCCATGTGTAATTATTGTGAGGCGGCTAAAAGATTACTCACAAGAAATAATGCACCTTATGAAGAAATTGATGTTGCGAAGGTTGATGGTGCAAAAGATGAGATGATTCAAAAAGCAAATGGTAAAAGAACTATTCCTCAAATTTTTTTTGATGACCAACATATAGGTGGGTATGATGAGGTTAGAGCACTAGAGAAAGAAAATAAACTTCAAGATCTTTTAAAATAATATTTTTAAAAACTAAAAGGTGCCAGAAATTTTAAGATTAGCCCCATAATCAGGGATTTTACTGAATAAACTATAATTAGAATTTAATTTTAAGTTAAAATTACCAAAGTTTTTTAAATAACTTATTTCAGTTTTATTATTATTTATTGGATCATAAATTACATCCAGATTTGCATTATTAACTTCTTTTTTTCCTAACTTAAATAATAAACTGTCTGAGTAAGCACTATCACTTAGACTTTGAAATCTTTCATAGTTGATTGCAAAAGTATAACCATTCATTTCTACATACTCAAAGCCAATATTTCCTCTAATATTATGTAAAGAATGTTTTTTTAAAGTGTTTCTTACTGTTGTATTATCAATGTGATTTTTATAAAAATGATCGATATCTGGAGTTAAATCAATAATATATTCTACAAAACCATTTCTGTTTAGAGTTTTATTATCAAGATATAAAGTGTCATCAAACTTGAAACCCCCCGAAGCATTACTAGTTTTAAAAGTAAGTCTTTCGTGAACATCTACACTGTTTGTTGCAGAAGTACCAAAATCCGTATACTCTGAAAGTTGGGTGATACCTATCTCAAATTTACCAAATGGAGTTAAATTATGTCTAGTATATTCGTTTTCATTTTCATAAATCATTGATGTAAATATTTGTCTGCCGTATCTATCTCCTGTAACAGTATTTTTGATTAATTGATCAATGCTTAAAAAGCTTGCACCAATTAGAGTATTAAGATTTGATTTTCCATCTAAAGGTAAACTTGCATACATATTTAAAGTATATGCATGTGCATCTAATTTACTTCCTAGACCAGTATCAATTTTAACATCATCATTGCCATATCGAAAAGCTAGCCCAAAGATTTTATTATCAATTAATTTATCAGCTCCAAACATAATACCTCTTGTTCTTATGTCTGTTGGTTTAATGAAACCTTTTTCTCCTACTCTGCCAAATGAAATATCTCCATGAGACCAATGAGACCAATTTCTCATATTCTTGAAAGGATTTTTATCTTTTAAGGATGCATGAATATATTGATTATTATTAAGTGAGTTTTCTAAATTATGTTTTAATGAGTTCTCTAACTTATGCTTAAATGAAGCTAAAATTGGATTATTGATATCTAGTTTAATATCATGACTGTTTAAATTTCTTTTTTCCTCATTTCTACGTAACCAATCAAATCTTTTGAAAATTGTATTTGAATTTTGATAAATTACATTTTTAGCAATATTAACTGATGCACTGGTACTGGTAGCTGTTTCATTTTCACAAAGCACAATTCCATAAGGACAAACTAAATCATATTCATGCACTCTATCACGATTACCTTCTGTGCCCGAATGATATGTAACTTGGTAAAATTTCATTCCATCTTCAGAAAAGCCCATACCGAGGGGAGTACCGTTAGTTCCATCACTCCCTACATCCTCGAATACTTGCTCAACTTTTCCAGCAAACGTTGCTGTAGTTATATCAAAGCCTGAACTTAATTTATAAACATAGATGAAGTGCGTGGCTGGAGTTTTTGCAGTTTCTATTAAATACATTCTTGTACCATCATCATCAAATGATAAATCTTGAAGGGTTGTGTCATTCTCACTAATATTAAAACTATTTCCTTGGGTAACTGTACTGGTGTCATACGGGGTAGACAAATTAAATTCGATAACTCTAGAACTAGTACTTATGGCATCTATAAGAAACATTTTTGTTCCATCAAGATTAAATTTAACAGCTCTATTATTATTTATAACTGGATCCGGATCTGTTTTAAAATGAAAACCATCATCAGCAACCATGGTGGCATTTGAAAAATCATAGGGAGTTGAAAGCAAATGGGCGTTAAATCCACCTCCATCATTAATAGCAAAAACTTTTGTTCCATCGTTATTAAACTCAAAACCTTGTGGATCAGTTATATTGTCAATACCTCCTCCATTAGTAGCTAATTCTACTCTACTATTAAAATCGATCGTAGAAATATTAAAAGGGGTATCAACATCAAATTGTATCAAAACATTTGCGCCAGAACGAAAATCAGAGAAAAAAATTCTAGTTCCCGCAGGATTAAATCTTACATCTGATGGTGATTTGACAATATTAGTTAAACTAACTGTCCTTAACAAATTAGGTTTAACTTCAGCATATGAATTACAAATAAAAGATAAAAAAATAATTAAATAAGTTATTATCTTCAGTGGTAAAAAAAAATTCATTGAAAAATTTTATTGGCTTCGAAAATCAATGTCAAAAATAAAATTAGAAAAAAATAAACTAAGATTATCGAAGAATGCTAAGAGGATCATAATAACAATCCATATGTTCTATAGTTTCAAAGAAAATTTCATTTAATTCTGAGGAATGATGAGTTGGACAAATTAATTCTGCATTTAAATTTAAACTTTCAACGTAATCATTTTTAGCTTTGTTAATCGCTAATGAGCTTGTAGCTTGAGCGATATTACCTGTATGTGCTAGAGTTAAAGCAGGGCTTAACATAGCAGAATATTGAGTACAATTACTCAACACGGGTAACAAAAATAATAATAAAAAGATTCGTTTCACAAAAGCAATTTACATAAAATTGAAAAACTTTAAATAATCAATTTATTCAATTTGGGTTTCAAATTATTTCTTCTTAATAAGCTCGGTATTGCTGATGTTAATTGCCATACAAGTGATGTCATCCCTTAACTTTTCTGCACCCCAGTTAAGCTCTTTTTCAATAGCTTCGACTATGGACTTTGGTGTGACCTGTGACATTTCGTTAATGATTTTTTGCACTCCCTCAGCACCTAACTCTTCACCATTTTTCATGTACCCTTCGGTCACACCATCGGTGTAAACCACAAAAGTTTTATCTTTAAGATTTATAGTATTTGATTTCACCATTGACTCTGTAAAATATTTTACAATCCCAATGGGTGGCATTTCAGATTTTATATATTCATAATTTTTGTTTTCATCAAAAGTTAAAATACTTTCATGACCCGCATTAATAAACACTAGTTCACCCGTTTTAATGTTTAATTTTCCAAATACAGCTGTCACAAACATTCCTTTAAATTTTGCTTCAACTAATTCGTTATTGACACCAAATACTACTTTTTCTAAAGGGAATTTTAAATTAGTAAGAGTTCTAAAGATTGAGGACGCTTTTGCCATATACATACCTGCTTTAACTCCTTTGCCAGATACATCAGCTAAAGTAAAAAAATATTCTTCAGGACTAGATCTAACAACATCAAAATAATCCCCTGAAACATCTCTTGCAGGCACGTTTTTTGCAAAAATAAAATTCTCAAATTTCGAAATATCTGGAAATAAGCTTTTTTGAACTCCAGCTGCTAGTTCTCGTTCTTTTAGAAGTTTAGCCTCTTTTTGAAGATTGGCTAAAGCCATTTTGTTTTCTTCAATAAACCTAAAATAAAGACCTGTTAAAAATGTTAGTGTTACAATGAAAATAGGATAACTAAAATCTACTAACTCTGATCTAAATTTATAAATAGAAAAACCAATTATTATAATAGCCAAAATATTCCCAAAGAATATGGATAAACTATATTTTGGTTTAATCTTTTGAGACAAAACAAAAGTAAGTAAAGCAATAATAATCGAAAATATTAATTCAAAAATATAAGTATTTGGATTTCGAACTAAATATGATTGATCAAGAATATTCTCTATGACATTTGCGTGAACTTCTACTCCTGGAATGGTTACACCAAGTGGAGTTTTTACAAGATCAAAAAGTCCTTGTGCTGATGCTCCAATTAAAACGTATTTATCTTTAAAAAAATCTGATCGAAATTTTCCATCATAGACATCGCCTGCTGATATAAATTGATCTTTATTTGATTTTTTATATTTAATCCAAATAATCCCGTTTGGATCAGAGTCTACTTTATGGGGTCTAGCACTAATTCTTTGAATGCCTACTTCATTCAATTCTACATAAATATTTTTTTGTTTTGATCCTACTCTAACCATCTCTAGTCCCATTGTTGGATATATTTTTTTATCAAATTGTACAATTAATGGTAAGGATCGTATTATTCCGTCTAATTGATCTAAAAAAGATATAGAGCCCAATCCCTTAACATTCTTCTCCAGTTTTTCCAAAGATCCTATGGAATGAGGATAAGAGTATGTAAAATCTTTTGGATCACCACCTTTAGATAAAAATCTTGCTTTCGCTTTTCTGTTATAATTTGAATGTGAGGGTACATTGCTACCCAAAACAGCAATTATTGATTTAGACTCTTTTAGTTTTTCAGAAAAAATATCATCAGGACTTTTTAAGTTTTGAATATCCGCAACATCAGAAGGAATTAAACCATATGACTTGATAATTGCCTCAGGTGATTGCTTGTCTTTTTCAGTAAAAAAAATATCAAAACCTATGGCCTTGGGATTATGGATATTTAATTGATCAAGAATTTTTGCAAAAACTCTTCTGTTCCATGGGAATTGTCCAAATTTACCTAAACTTTGTTCGTCAATATCTATAATAACCACATCACTATCCTTTTCCTGAACAAATACTTTTTGATACAAGTCAAAACTTAAATACGAAACAGACTTAATAAATGCAGGATTTAGAATTTTAAGAAAAATTAATAATGTAAGTAAAATTAAGAAAATAAAATAATTAAAATTTTTTTGTACAAAAGCTTTCACAAAGTGAAATTTATATCTAATTTAAGTAATGTAAATGAAACTTATTAAGAACTGGCTAATTATTTCTTTTTTCTTCTTTTCTTTTTAGCTTTTTTCTTTTTAGCTGCTCTTTTCTTTTTAACAATCTTTCTTTTCTTAGCTACTTTTTTCTTAACCTTCTTTTTAGGTTTTTTCTTTTTGACTACTTTCTTTTTCTTCTTAACTACTTTTTTCTTTTTAACTGCTTTTTTCTTTTTGACCGCTTTTTTCTTAACTGCTTTTTTCTTTTTAGCTTTTTTCTTAGTAGCTTTTTTCTTAACTGCTTTTTTCTTTTTACCCTCTTTTTTCTTAACTGCTTTTTTCTTTTTAGAACCTTTTTTAGTAGCTTTTTTCTTTTTAGAACCTTTTTTAGTAGCTTTTTTCTTTTTAGCTTTTTTCTTATCTACTTTTTTAGCTTTTTTCTTTTTATTCTTTTTCTTTTCTGCCTTAGCTTTTTTCTTTTTAGCTTTTTTCTTCTCAGCTCTTTCTTTTTTAATAGCTACCTTCTTCTCTTTATCTTTTTGAATATTTTCTCTTATAATAGTTTTGATTTCTTCTTTTTCAAAACCCATAGATTTAAGCTCTTTTCTTAATTGCTTTTTCATTTCCTTTCTCTTACCTTTTTTTTCTTCTGGTGAGAGCTTAGCGACTCTTAGAGCTTTCATCTTTTTGTTAAATTTCTTTAACTGATTTTTAGTAATTTTTTTTGCCTGTCCAGGTGCTTTACCTTTCGTCATCGAAGCCATGCTGTAAGGATTATCAAGTAAAGTTGAACCTAAGTTATTTCCAACTAAAACTGCACCTGGTCTCATACCTAAAGTATTATTTTTTCCTGGACCGATTAATAAAGTATCAGTTTTACCTTTTGATACAATTGTTTGAAATTCTGTTCCTCGTGATCCGAGTGTTCCCTCCGGCACTTCTACAGTTAAACTATCAGGATTTTTTTTACTAATTAACCCAGAGATTACTTTTAAGCTTCCTTGTTTAACACTTGCAACTATTTTTCCATCATTTGTTGCAGGATCGAATATAAATGTATCCATTACAACTTCTGAGTCTTCACCGATAGTAAATGTCGATTGATCTAAAAGTAAAATCTGTGTTCCAGATCCTGCACCGGCAACAATTGTTTCATTAAGATAAATTTTATCACCAGCTTTTAATTCTCTTGTCTCAGTTTTGACAGTTCCTGAAATTGCACCGACAATTCCAACTAATTGTTTTTCTATGGTTAATTTTTCCTCAGCAAAGACACCTGAGCCAATTATAAAAATTAGACCTGTTAAAACTGATATTAATTTTTTCATACAGATAAAACTAACAAAAATATAAAAAAAATAAACTTTAAAAACTCAAATTGAACGTCTAAAAAAGTAATTTTTAAGGGTATTTTAGAAAAAAAATAACTAATTTAGTCTTAAAGCTTTAGAAAAACTTAATGCAAAGGAATCGGCTAAATAGTCGTAGTTCATAATATTTGCTTCGGAAAACGTTTTTTCATACGACAAATTTATAAATAGCGATCTGTTTGGATCAATTCCTGGAAAAATATCTCCTATAGCTTTAGTAATCATTAAATCAGTTGTAGTTGCATTATCAGATCTCAACTTAGCTGAGGTTACTGAAGAGTCTGCAACTTTATAATCATTGAAACTTGTTGAGGCACTCCATGCTATATAAGCCCAAGGAAATGCAAAATTTAAACCAATACCAAATTCATAAGTTTCGTAATCATTTCCAGCATCAACTTTCGCATCACTATCACTATAACCTAAACTGAGTGAACTAGAAATTATTGGAGTTATAATTAAATCATAGCCAAACGTATAACCATGACCAATTGAATTAGTATCATCTGCAGTAGTGTCGGATGAATTATTATTTGCTTTAGAGTCTGAATAAGAATAACCATAGCTAAAAGAATGTCTTTCTCCTACTGTGAAGAAACCTCCTATACCTGCCATCAATGAAAAACTATCTGCATCATGCTGTGCATCAGTCTTACTCATAATCATATAAGGACTTAAACTTTGATTTCCTAAAGTAGTATCCAAACCAATCGTTAAACCATAACTTTGAAAATCATCATCAGCCTCTTGATATTGATTAGATGTGGTATGACCAAAATTTAATAATAATGATGACTCTTCACCAACAGGTCTTGTTGCAGTTATTCCTAATGATGCACTTTCAGTCCTATCATGCATTGCAGATGTAAAAGCAGCCACTGAGTCTTCATCTAGTTTCAATCTATTTTTTGAAACACTATTAACGTTATTAGAGAATGTAGCTCCAAAACCAACATCTGCTGTTAAATTCCACAAACTCGGTTCACGATCTTTTAACTCTTCCTCAATTTCTTGTAAAGTTTCTAAGTCCTCTGCAGAAAGATCTCTTCTTAATTTCATGTCTTCTATAATAGTATTAGCTTTTTCTGGAGAGTCGACTTGGACTAAAACAGATAACAAATATAATTTGATTTCAACATTGTCTGGATAAAGCATATTCAATCTCTCTAGTGTTGAAATTGTTTGTTTAAAGTTACCAACTTTTCCTTGTTGTTGTGCATACTTTAAATTCAAATCTAAGTTATTAGGGTCCTGCAAGATTTGCATATAAGTAATATTTTTTTCTGATGAAAAAACAGATGTAGAAATCAAAAGAATTATTGATATCAAAAATAATTTAAATCTTACGAAATACAAAAACATAAAAATGAAAAGATATTAAGTCTATTATTTTTTTCAATTAATTAATTTTAGAAATTACTCTTATTTTCCAATACTTATTAATGTTAAGTCATCAGATAATTTTCTATTTTGGCTGGTTCCTATTACAGATTGAGTAATACTGTCTAATTGTTTAATTGTATCTTTATTATAATTTTGCTCGATGATACCAATTGAACCATCAATCCCTATCTCCTCACCTTTATCATTTAAGCTTTCTGACAATCCATCAGTAAAAGCATAAAATCTTGAGCCATTTAATTTTGTTTTATGAATATTATATATAGTTTTATCTTTTTGCTTTATAACACCTAATGGAGGAGCTGAACTTTCAAACTGATCATATTTACCCTCTTCGTTTCTTAAAATTGCAGGCTGATGACCTGCGTTTACCCATCGTATTTCATCTGTAATTAAATTATATTCTCCAACTATTGAGGTTACAAACATCCCGGCAGTTTTTGTATTATTCAAATCATTGTTCATATGAAAAACCATTTCATCTGGATCAACTTTTGATTGTGCTAAAACTTCAAATAAAGTAGATGCTTTAGCCATCACCATACCCGCATGAATTCCTTTGCCAGCTACGTCTGCAATTATAAAATAAATACTATCATTATGAGGATAGAAACTGAAAAAATCACCTGATACTTCTCTTGCGGCAATATTAATTCCATGAACAGGATAATTTTTTAAATTTCTTTTGGGTAAAAAGTTTTCTTGAACTTTTACTGCAAGTTTTACCTCTTTTGAAATTCTTTCACGCCATTTATTTTTTTCATCTTCACTGGTTTCAAGTTTGCTCATAAGCTTATTGTAATAAAGACCAATAACACCCCCTGCAGTAAAAGGATCTTGTGGGCCTCTAATTTTAAGATCACCAGACTCTGATTGTTTATCTAAAATAGTAATTAAATCGTGTTCAATAGATACCGCGTTATGTTCTGCAATGTTCAACCCAAGTTCTTCTTGAACAGGGCTTACTCTGAGTGGATAAAATTTATTAAAAAAACTTAAAATTATATATGAGGATATAAATGTAAATGCACCTATAGAAATTATACCAATTAATTGAATTTTTATTTGTGAGAATCTATCAAGCCCTGTATCTAAAATACCTAGGTCACTAAATAAACCAACCGCTAATGTTCCCCAAACACCTGCTGCTAAATGAACTGGAACTGCACCAACCACGTCATCTATCTCAAACCTATTCAATACTTCATTAACAATAATTGCAATAATTGCACCAATGATCCCTACAAAAATAGATGTCACTGACGTCATGGAATTGCATCCAGCAGTAATTGCAACTAACCCTGCTAGTGGGCCTAATATAATGTAAAATGGATCTGGCTTTTTAAATCTTAAGTATGAAATACTTAGTCCAGTTAACAAACCAAAGGCGGCAGCTAAAAAAGTATTGATTAAAATTAAAGGTACTGCCTCATCCATCGCACCATTACTTCCGCCATTAAAACCGAACCAACCAAACCATAATATTAGCGTGCCCAAAACTGCTAAAGGGAAACTAGAACCCGTAAACTTACCTTTGTTTGCATCAGAATATTTTCCAATTCTTGGTCCTAATATAATCACTGCTGCTAACGCGATCCATCCACCTACAGAATGAACTATAGTACTTCCAGCAAAGTCAACAAAACCCAAATCTGAGAGCCAACCAGTAGTTTTAACAGTACCTGTTATTGCTAACAATTGATCAACAGTATCATACTTTGAAAGATAACTTGAAGACCAAGCCCAATGTCCAACTATTGGATAAATAATTCCTGTAGCTAAAACAGTCATAATTAAATACCCATTAAATTTCATTCTCTCTGCAACAGCGCCTGAGATGATAGTTGCCGCTGTTGCAACAAACATTGCTTGAAAGACAAAGTAAGTCATGTACTCAGCTTTATCAGTTTTAAAGAAAAATAAATCAGTACCAAAAAATCCGTTATAGGAAGTACCAAACATCAAACCAAATCCAAAGATCCAAAAGATCACTACCGAAACACCAAAGTCTGCAGCATTTTTTAAAGCAACGTTGATACTATTTTTATGTCTAGATAAACCAGTTTCCATACACATAAAACCCGCCTGCATAATGAAAACCAATATTGCGCAGTCAATAACCCATAAAGTGTCTATATTACTAGTTAATACATCAATTACTTCTTGCGCCATATCTTTATTCATATTTTTAATTACCTAGCAAATAAATTTCAACTAGCAATTAACTTAGTGACCAAATTGATTTTAAGAAAAATTTTTTAGCAATTATCGCTCTCGTTTGAAACTCCAACTCGATTAAGTGTAATAACACATGATTGAGCTACAGATTTTACACCTCCCTGACCATTAGTCTCCATTGCCCTGATTTCAAAATTATTTGTTCCAGTTAAAGCGCCAATACAGATCTCATAACCTGTATCTTTAGCAGTTTGACTTTTATCACCAGGTTCTAGAGTGTAACCACCTCTGCCTAGTAAGTCTTCTTCAATTTGTAAACTAGTTGTAGCAGAGGGTGAGCATTCACCAGTTTGTTGAGTATAAAAAGCCCCAGAGTTTGAATATTCTTCTGTTTGTGCAAGTGAAATTTGTTGCAGAAGATTGCTTGTTGCTTTTTTTTCAGTTGAGGAAATATACCCTCCGTAAGCTGTGATGCCAACAGCTGATAAGATACCTAAAATTGCTACAACAACTAAAAGCTCTATTAGGGAAAACCCTAAAGAGCTTTTAATTTTTTTTTTTTGATTTACTATCAATTAAGATAATTACTCAATTTCTATATCCATGGTCATGGGGTCACCACCGGTGTCAGTTGCAATAGTAACTTTTGCAGCATCAGTATTAGTAGCTTCTGCTGATGTTATAATTGTATAACCTTTACCAGACATGGAACAAACCGGATCAGTAGTAGCCGTTTCATCGTCCGCTACAACTCCTGGACATTTAGAACTATGTGGATTTTTAAATTTTGCTTGAAGTGCATCTATTATTGCAGTTGATAAACTTGATGCTGCGGTAGTACCATCAAGATCAGTACAAGTTAGCTTACCACCCATAGCCGTGGTCTCTCCCATGTTACATTTTTGCATTTCAGCGGCCACATATTTAAGTACAGCAGCTTGATTAGATTTAGATGCATTTATCTGTGCATTTTTAGTATAACCATTATATGCAACTACACCTACTGCAGCTAAAATACCTATAATAGCTACAACAACTAATAGTTCAATTAGTGTGAAACCTTTATTATTTTTCATATTTCCTCTTTAATTAATTAATTAATACCAAAAACTTATAATAAATTATTCTGATGTAAACTGAAAAATTTGCTTAAATTAACTCAAATATTGCTATCGTAGATCAAATTGGGTTTAATTTTCGCATATTTTTTGTTATTAGCTTGATTAATATTGTAATTATGAAATTTAAAGTTACAGAAAACGAGAATATAAGCACAGTTTTTCTTAACGGAGAAATTGATATGGATATCGCAGATAACGTAAGAGAAGTCATATTTCCATTAATTGATGCTGGCAAAGAAGTGCATCTAAACCTGAAAGACGTGCAATATATGGACTCATCTGGAATATCTGTCTTGGTTGAAAGTAATCAAAGAGCAAAAGAAAAAAATACCAAAGTAGAATTAAAAGAAGTTAGTCAACCAGTTGAAAAAGTTTTAGCAATGGCAAGGAAATTTTTATGACATATAAAGTTACAGAAGAGGGAAATTCTAGCACTGTATTTTTAGATGGTGAAATAGACATGGACAAAACTGAGGGAGCCAAGGAAGTTATTTTTCCTATTATAGACTCTGGTAAAGATGTTTATTTAAATTTAAGTAATGTCCAATATATGGACTCGTCGGGTATCTCAGTTCTAATCGAAAGTCACCAAAAAGCATTAGAGAAAGGTACTAAACTTATCATCAAAGATGTGAGTAAATCGGTACTTAAAGTAATTATGATGGCAAAGTTAGAACAAATTTTAAATCTGGAGTAATTAAATTTCATGAGTACTGAAAACTCAGATCAAACCAATCTATCAGAAAAAAAAGATTTTTTAGTAAATTCTTCAAGCCTGAAGGATGTAAGAAGTTTTTCTAGAGAAGTTTTTGAAAAGTTTAAAATTAATGAAGATCTTAGAGAGGAACTTGTTTTAGCAATTGCTGAAGCTGCACAAAATATAGTTAAACATGCTTATAAAGACTATCCTGATACACAAGATAGAATGGCTGTAAGAATTTCTTGTACAGATAAAGAACTTGAAATTTCATTTTTTGACAAAGGAAAGCCAGTTGAAAAAAGTAAAGTTAAACATAGAGCAATTGATGATGTCAAACCGGGCGGACTTGGCACCTTTTTTATTCAAGAGATAATGGATTCAATAAAGTTTAAAGAAGGTGATAAACCTTGGATCAATAATTTAGTTTTAACAAAAAAATTGTAATTAACCTATTAAAGCACCAACGTTGAATATTGGTGAATACATCGCGATCATTAATCCACCAATCATCACTCCCATAAACACAATCATTATTGGCTCGATTAAACTAGACATATTATCTACAGTTGTGTCAAATTCTTCCTCATAATATGAAGCCACAGAGTTAAACATTTCATCCAATTGACCAGTTTGTTCTCCAACAGAGATTAATTGGCTAAAGGTTGGGGGGAACAAAGGCTCTTTTAAAAAAAGTTTTGTTAATGTATCACCAGAGAAAACCCCTTTCTTAACATTTTCTAAAGCATCAGTAATGACGTCATTGTTACTTACAGATTTTGCAATCTCTAAACTTTCAAGTAAATTTACTCCGGCTGCACTTAAATTTCCCATGATTAATGAAATTCTTGCTAACATAGATTTTAAAATCATGTCTCCAAAAACTGGTAAACGTAAAACTTGTTTGTGCCACCTAAAACGGATGGCAGCATTTTTTTTAGTGATATATCTAAATGAGAAGTAACCAGCAATTCCTCCAAATAAAATTACTTTACCGCCGGCGCCTCTTAGAAAATCGCTCATTGCCATAATCGTAGCCGTTGCAGCTGGTAATTCTAAACCCATACCATCGTACATTTTCGCAAAAACTGGCACCACTTTCACAAGCATGAAAGCACTAACAGTTATTGCCACTGTAAACATTATTGAAGGATACATTAATGCCGATTTTATCTTTTTTTTAATCTTCTCCTTTTTCTCAAGTGAGTCTACAATTTTAAGTAAAAAAACATCCAATTTACCACTGGCCTCACCTGCTTTAATTAAGTTGACGTATACATTATCAAAGTGCTGTGGGTATTTTTCAAAACATTTAGACAAACTCACACCCCCCTCTAAACTCTTTCTAATGTCCTCTATAATTTCTTTAATACCTTGGCTTTCCATTTGGTCTCTTAACATCGCTAAAACTTGTAAAATTGGTAAACCCGCTTTAACCATTGTTGCAAATTGCTTAGAAAATATTAAAATATCCTCAACTTTTACCTTTTTGCTTTTACCAAATAAAGAAGAGCCACTTGACTTTTTCTTTTCACCAGCTTTTTTTTTGGTTTTTACTATATTGGTAATGATTATTTTTTTTTCTTTTAATAAGTGTGAAGCTTCATCTAGATTTATTGCTTCAATGTCACCAGTAACATATTTACCATCAGATATTCCTTTGTAAGTAAAAGCTTCCATTTTTATTCGCCTGAAAGAACTCTCTCGTACTCTCTAAAGTTTAACTCGCCCGATGCAATCAGTCTTCTCCCCATATCCTTCATAGTCTGAAAACCTTCTTTTATACCTATCTCTCTTAACTCAGGAGTTGTTGCTTGTCGTAATATAGCCTCTTTGAGTGGTTTTGATACTACTAAAATTTCATAAATACCTTGTCGACCTTTATAACCGGTATTACTACATTTAGCACAACCCTTCCCTTTTATAGCTTTAACTCTTGATGCTTGTTCAGCACTGAAACCTAAATCTTGAAGAACTTTAGGATTAACATCATCATCAGGCACTCTGCAATCTTTGCAATTTTTTCTTGCTAATCTTTGAGCGACAACCAGTTGAGTTGCAGCACTAATTAAATAGTCAGGTGTTCCCATATTTTGTAATCTGGTAATTGTACTTGGTGCATCGTTCGTGTGAAGTGTGCTAAACACTAAGTGACCCGTTAATGCAGCTTTTAAACCTATATCCACTGTTTCTTTATCTCGCATCTCTCCAACAAGAATAATTTCGGGGTCTTGTCTTAAAAAAGATCTCAGCGCTGAAGCAAATGTTAAACCAATGTGGTCTTTAATTTGAACTTGTCCTACTCCATCTAATTCATATTCAACTGGGTCCTCAGCAGTTAATATATTTAAATGAGGTTTGCTAACTTCTTTTAAAATACTATACAAGGTGGTTGATTTACCAGAACCTGTCGGACCAGTAACCAATATCAATCCTTGAGTACTATGAATTGCTTTTCTAAGATTTTTTAAGTCTTGTTCTTCAAAATTTAATTGCTCAAGCTTTATGTCTCCTGCATCCTTGTTGAGTATACGCATAACAATTCTCTCGTTATTCGCTGTTGGCAATATCGATAAACGTAAATCAACTACCTTATTTTCAATTTTAAAATTAATTGCCCCGTCCTGTGGTAATCTTCTTTCAGCAATATCTAGTTTACCCATAATTTTAAATCGAGTAACCACCGCACCATAATTATCATGAAGAAATTGTTTGTATTGTTCTTGTTCTTGTAACATTCCGTCTAAACGATATCTTACACGAGAACTAAATCTGTAAGGCTCAATGTGAATATCACTCACACCCATTTTGATTGCCTCAGCAACAACTGCAGTACTAAATTTAATAACTTCAGATTCATTTTCTATTGCTTCAATATCTTCTTCTGGTGCTTTTTCTAAAACTTCACCAGCTTCTCCTAAATCAGATTCAAAAGTCTTAATTTTTTTTCTATTTTCATCTCGAATAGATGCAATAGTAACTTCATCTGTTTCGCTGGATAACTTCTCAATAAATTCTGAAATGTCAGTTATTTTAGCAGCATGTAATTCAATATTTTTTTTTGTAATAGCTTTTAAATTTCTCATTAAACCAAGTTTTGAACTGTCTGGAATTGCTATATGTAAAGTTTTATTATCAATTTTAAAAGGTGCTACAAAGTTAACTTTAATATAATTTGACGGTAAAACTGTTTTAATTTCATCAGTAACCTCAACTTTTTTTAAGTCCACAGTTTCTAAATTTTGTTCTTTAATTAATAGATCAATAATTTTTTGTTCATCGGTCAGTTTAAGCTCAAAAATCGCATCAATTTGTGATTTGTTATTTTCTGTACTGATTTTTTTTATATCAATTAAATCTTTCCCAGAAATAATATCGTTATCAATTAAAACATTAACTAAGTTAATTTCACTCTCTCTACTTATTTTTAGCATTATAAAATCCTAGGTGCGATAAATACTAGTAATTCATTCATAGTGTCAGATTTACTTGTTCCACTCAATGCCTTGCCGACAACAGGTAGTTTTGAAACGCCAGGAACACCATCTTTACCACTTGCAACATTATTCTTCTTAATACCACCAATGACAACAATATCCCCATCAGCAACTAGCAATTTAGTGTTGATCTCCATTTTATTAACACCAGGTGTCCCAGGATTAGATCTATTTGGTGTGTCATTATTTACCTGAATTTGAAGCATTACATTACCATCACCGATTATATTTGGAGTTACAATAAGTTTTAGTGATGCATCTACTGGTTTATCTTCTCCATCTCCCCCATCAATATAGATTGTTTCACCTTGGTTAATACTTGCTTGTTGATTGTCTAAAGTAAACAATTTTGGATTAGATACAGTTTTTGATAAACCCTCACTTTCCAGTGCATCGAGTTCTACTTTAAGAACTGCTGAACCTGTTCTTTTTAATATTCCAATTCCTGCTGTAGAAGCTGCTGAACCAAGGTTGATTAAATTATCAGTTCCTGCACCACTTGTGAAAGCTCCAGTGTTGTCTGATATTTCTGCAGCTGTTCCTCCTGATGCACCAACTGTGCTTCCACCTTGAGTACCACCAACTCTTTCTCGATTTCTTGTATAAGCAAATCCAAGTCTCTTTCCTAAACTTTGTTCAAAAGTAGAGCTCGCTTCAACAATAAAAGCTTCAATTAAAACTTGTCGAGTTCTCTTGTCAATCTCTCGTATTACTTTATCTACAATATCTAAATCTTTCTCTTTACCTCTAACAATAATTGATCTTGTTGTTATTTCTTCAGTTACTTGTATTGGCATGAAACTTCCACCACTACCAACTGATGTAAATAGTTCCGTAACTGTAGCCTTAGCCTCAGCTGGGGTTATATAATAAAGTCGGAAAATTTCTGAAATAATCGGTTCCACTGAATCTTCAATTTCAACTTTTTTCTTCACAGCAGAAGCTCTTGTAGACTTATAACTTTCTTGAGAGGTTAAATTTGATGGTGTCGATACTCTTATGATGTTGCTAGCCACATCTATATCAGCAGCATAACTTTTTAAATCTAATAATGCATTAAATGCCTTGTCCCAAGGAACACTATCAAGCTCTGCAGTTACTGATCCTGCTACTTCATCACCAACTAAAATATTAATATTTCCAATATCAGCCATCAAGCTCATTGCTTCTTTAAAATCTAATGCTTGAAATTTGAATGAGATATTTTGTTTAAGATCTGCATAATCATCAGAAATCAATAAATAATTTTTTTCTTTTACTGATGATAATTGTTTTCTTTTTTCAAGTTTAATTACATCTCCCTCAATTGGGATAGGTCCCATTTCGACACTTTTTTCTATTTCCTTTTTTCCAAGTTTTTTAACATCTGTTTTTATTAGTGGCGTATCATGTTTAAAAGATTTAGATTTTTTTGCTAATTTATCAGCACAACCAGTCAGAGCCAAAATTAAAAAAGGTAAAATAAATATAGTAATTTTTTTTTTAAGTAGCATAACTATCTAGATCTCTCCATGATTTGATTTTTAAAATTAATCACTAAGAGTGACTCTCCATTTTTTTCAAAGACTGCTTCTTTATTATTTACGCCAATCAATCTTACACCCGGGCTTAATTCTTCAAATAAACCCACTGTAATTACTTCTCCACCTGCATTCATTAATGACACAAATCCTGTATCACTTTCAGTGGACATTACTCCAGCTAATTTAAACTTATATAAGCTCATTTCATTTTTAGCCTCCTCAGGATCACTCATTGAGGATAAGGTCCCACCTCCTGAAAGAGAACTATCCCCTACGAATGGATCGTTAAGTGGAAGTGGCTCTGCAGGATTAATTTCTGATGAGATATTTGCTTGAGTGTTGGCCTGTTTTTCTTTTATCTTTTTATTAATCTCTTTGGCTTTATCTATAATATCTTGCTCTTTAGTATGACTATCAGCCAATGATAGATTTGATATTGTTATCAAATATAATAAAATAAAGATTATCTTAAAAAAATTCATCTGGTAGTCCCACTATAGTTAATGTTCCTCGCACTTTTATCGCTCCAGTTGTATCCCCTTTTACCACTTGTATAGACTCTTTGTCAAAGTTTAACATCTTTTTTGAGAGTGAAAGGGCTCTTTTAAACTTAATATAGCCTATAAAATTACCATCAATTTCAAAATCTACTGGAATTAAATAATAAGCTATGTTCGAGATATCCTGAGTCTGAATTTTTTTAACTTTCTGTTTCTTCTTTGACTTCTTTCCATCCACACTCGCTAATGCTTGTGATTTTAAAACCTCTTTGATTTTTCTTTTTTCTATTTTTGAAATTACTAAATCATTTTGGCCAGCAAATTCACTTAATGTTTGATATAAACCCTCTACTTCAGCCTTTGAATGAAAAAGCGTTGAATATTGTTGGTATTGTGGTTTTAGTTTCTTTATCTTTCTCTTCATTGAATTTATTTCATTAATAAATTTCTGAGTTTCCTCTTTTTTAAGATTCATGTCATCCAATTTAGCTTTTCTCGTGTCAACCATTGGATTTAGAACTGCGTAATAGATTATTAAAAATAATAAAATTGATCCGACAACAATTCCAATTTTTATTAAAGTTTTTTTGTCAGCTAATTTTAAAATCTGTTCTTTAAGATCAGAAATATTCAAATTTTTTAAATCAATATTCATGTCCATAGTTAACCTCTTTTAATTTTTACAAAAACTCTAAAACCTTTCATTGTTGCTCCACCTACGTTAGATTTTGGTAATCTCATAGATGACAATGATGCTTGTTTCACTAATTTTTGTTTACTTAAATTTTCAATAAATTTTAATATATCTTGATCACTTGCGGCGACACCTTGGATTGTAAGGGTAGTAGTTCCATTGAACTCAACTTGATCAAATCTTACTCTCTTTGGTACACTTGAAGCTACCTGAGCTAAAATTCTATAAGTTAATTCTTTATTTGATTTTAAAGTCCTGCTTAGTTTTAGAGTTGTGTTCATTAATTTTAGTTCTTTTGAAACAACTTTCTTCTGTTTTACTAACTTTGAATGCTCAGCTAATACATTGTCATAATCTTTTAACTTTGCATTGTATGAAAAAATATTCCAAAATGATAAACCAAATAAAACTAAATAAATTGCTGCAACAGCTGCCGTTATTCCCTTAAAAGCAAATCCAGAAATAGCTTTCATTTTCTTTTGTTTCATCACACTTGATCTATCTGGTAATAAGTTGATGTTTTTAACTGCAGTTACAAACTTGTAATAGCCAAACACATCAAGTTTTCTAAACGCTAGACCAATAGATGTAGATAAATATGAACGATTGTCTCTACTATCTAATGTTTGCTGAAATTGACTCGGAATTTTTAATCCCTCAGATGGATCGAACGTATTAAAACCGACGTTCATCAAATTTTTTCTAAAGTTTCCTAAATATTCCTCAACATTCTTGATGTCAGAAACAACTTTAACATTCCTAATTCTTTTTTCATATTTTGTTTCAAAATCCTGAATGGCTTGTTTAACTTGTGTTACATATCTCCTTACCAAACCTTCTTTTTCCTCAGCATCCTGTGACTCCTGTAAAATTTTTCTATCCTGCCCTCTGATGAAAATATCAGTAATTATGGGGTTATTATCATATAAAATCATTAAATAATTTTCATCCAGACCAAATTCTAAAACTGCAGTTAAGTTTGCATCTTCAACTCTATTGGTAAGTTGGTTTGATTGATCTACAGCAGATTTTAAAGCAAAACATTTAACATCAATAATAACAGGATTTAAACCTGCATTTTTAATTATAGACGTATAACTATTTATGTCGGTTAATTTTGATGCAACAAACAAAATATCCATTGTATTATCTTTTTGATTTCTATTGATTACTTGATGAAAAATTGAATAATCCTCTAAATTATCAGTTAACTGGACTAAATTTTCCCATAAAGAATTGGTTTCAATGGCTTTCTCTAATTCCTCATCTTTCATTAATGGTGCAGTGACAACTCTTATTATTGCACTAGTGACTGGTATAGATATTGCAACGTTCGGAGAAAATATTTTATATTTTTGCACTGCTAATCTTAATTCTTCTGAAAATTTATCAGCATTATCAATTGGAGTACTATCGTCAGTAATATCAACTGGGTGTATATACAATTTATCTAACACCCATTGATTTGCTTTATTACTTGAAACTTGGACTAATCTTATTTCTTTATTCGATAGTTCCACTCCTAATATCTCTTCACCTTGTACAGTTGATTTACCTAATTTTGATTTAAAGAAACTTTCAAACTTTGATTTTAAATTTCCAACTTTTGAGTTACTGGATGAAGATTTAACAAGATTATTTGCAAAAGAAGGTTTCTTTAATTTGATATCTTTTAATTTTCCAAAAATATTTGTAATTTTACTTTTTAATTTATCTTGTTTACTTTGTTCGATATTTTCATTAGAAGTACTTAAAGAGGTTTGTTCTTGTGGTTGATTGTTAGCCTCAACAATTGGTGTTTGAACTTTTTCTATTTCTCTTAATGTATCTTGAGATTTTTGTTTGTCTTCTTCTGATGAAATATTTTCTTCAGGTGCACTTTGATTTTCATCAACCTGTGTTTCGCTAGTTTGATTTTTTAATCTTTCACTTTCTTCTTGAATATCATCAAACCATTTTTCCAAAATTGGAATTGCTTCTTCTAAATTTGTTGTACCTGACGATGAAATTTTTTGTTTTCCATCAATATAAAGTCTACCAACCCAATTTTTTGATTTTAATTCACCCTTATATTTGTCTTGTCTGACATAAATGTGTAGTCGACCATCTTTTTTATGTATAACTTGGTGCCTAGATCCATTATCTTCATCTTTTTTTTCATCAGAAGGATCAGAACTTTGTTGCACGTTGTTTTCTTCAACGTTTGACTCGCTAATTTGGGTTTCTAAATTATTATTTTCCTCTTTTTTTTCAGAAGAAGCTGCCGTAACATCTGATTGGTCATTATTTTGCTCATTATTTTTGTTTTCATCACCAGATGAGTCATTATTATTAGAATCTACACCTTCAGGTTGATTATTTTCATCAACTGAAGATTGATTTACTGACTCATTGTCAGTTGTATCTTGATTTATATTTTTTTTATCGTCTTCTTGATCGCTCATAAACTAATTATAAATTTTTTCTCTAACACAATTTAACGAATCTCTAACACAAAATCCAAATTTAGTCTAACACAAAATTAAATATTATGTTCAAAATGGGTAATAATTTCAAAAAAGCTAATAAAAAAGCCATTTTTGTCTAAATTCTATTTTAAAGTTAAATTTTAAAGGCTAGCATTATTCTAACACAAAAGAGAAATTTCACTTGTGTTAGAGTTTTTTTTAAATTGTGTTAGAGTTTTTTTTATTTTTTAAAAATTAAAAAAGTCAATAAAATCAACAAAAAACTGATTTTTACTAAAATTTATCTTTTTGTGTTAGAGTTAATTTTTTTTGTGTTAGAGAAACAAAATTTTTTTAATTTAATTCTATTTTTTCATGTTAATTCAAAATTTAATTGTAAAATATTCAAAAATTTATCTTTTCAATCCATAATTGGAGGTTTTTTTATAAAAAAATTTAAAATTTATCACTTATAGGGTGAATTTTTTTAAAATTTATAAAAATAAAATATTTTTAATAAATTTAGAAAAAAATAACTAACTTTTTAAATTAATTAGGATCACCTCTTATATCAGTTGTTAATTCTTGATAAACCAAAACTGAAATAGTGTTTAAGTTACTTAAAACTCTTTCATAATCCCATGTTAAATTAACATTATTACAATTTAATTCTTTAAAATAATATACTTTAGCTGTCGGAAGCGTCGGATGTACACTTTCAGCAATAATGTTTAACTGGTTAGTTTTTTTTCAATTATAAAATTATATCTGCAAACATTTGAAGTTGCCCAATATAACAGAGTGGAAAGAACTATTGCAAACAAAATCATTATTTTACCAATTGAGAACACAAAAAACTATTTCCCGTCTACAACTACAATAGTTAAATCATCTTTCTGAATTCGACCTGATTTAATTATATCTTCTACAATTTTATTTAATCTTTCATGATTAGGTGTCTGTTGATATTTCTTTATATAATTTTTAAATCCATCAGACTCTAACATGTTGCCCTTAGTATCTTTTATTTCTGTAATACCATCAGTGAATATATACATTGAGCTATTAGAAAAATTAATTTTTGTTTCTTTAAATTTAAATTTAGGTGCAATGCCTAACGGAGGTCCTGCTTCATCGAAATTTGAAAAGTTTCCATCATCAGAATAGATTAATGGAGGTTCATGCCCAGCGTTTGCCAATGTTAATTCTTTTTTATTACTATCATAAACACCAATTAACATTGTAACAAACATTCCTCTTGATGTTGTTTCACAGATCTCTGAATTTAAAATATCTAAGAGTTCCGCTGCAGAATAATTTGTTTTACTTAAACATCTATACAAGCTTGAAGCTTTAGACATAAGCAAAGAAGATTTTATTCCCTTGCCTGAGACATCTGCAACACCAAAACCATACACTCCATCTGTAAGTTTTGCAAAATTATAAAAATCTCCTGAGACAACTTTGGCTGGGATATTTATTCCTGCAATAGGAAAATTTTCTTTTTTGTTTTGGGATAGTAAAGTTTTTTGTATCTCTCCAACAATTTCAATTTCTTTTTGCATTCTATTCTTATCTATAAGGTCTTTAGCCATCTTCGCATTATTTATTGCTAAAGCAGCTGGACCAGACAAAGTTTCTAAAAGTTTCCTGTCATTTTCTTCAAAAAGTTTATTATTTGTTTTTTTATTTAAACAATGAATAACACCAATACATTCATCCGATACTATTAATGGTGAACATAAGACCGAGTAAGTTGTAAAATTTGTTTTATTATCTAAATCAAAATAAAATTCAGCAATTTCTCTAATATCTTTTCTAACATCTCCAACTCTAATACATTTTTTCATAATTGCAGCTTTGCCCATGACTCCTTGGGTAATAGGTATTTCAAAGTCCTCAAGATAAGCCTGATGTTTTGAAGCAATACATTGAAAGGATTGATTCTTTTGATCAATCAAAAAAATATTTGCTGCTTGAGCATTAATTCTTTTTATAATTAATTCTAATGCGTTATTTAATGTTTCTTTCAAATCAAGAGACATAGCAAACTCTTGGTTCATTTTAGTTACTAGCTCTAAATCTTTACTACTAGTATCGTCTGTTTTTATTGTTTCCTTTTTTTTTGCGCCAAAAAACATGTTATTTAGAAATTGATATTCATTAGTAATTTGATAATTTTGATTTTGATGGAAATCATTATTCATACGCCTAATTTCTATTTGCACCTAACAGATGCTATGATGTTTATACAATACTGCATTAACGGGCTCATAGAATTTTCCTCTCAAATTAAACTATAAATTGTGTTCTATATTATAGTATTTATCTTTGGAAGTATATGGGGGAGTTTTAGCAATGTATGTATTCACAGAATCCCAGATAATATAAGTGTAATTACCGGTCGTTCACACTGCCCTCAATGTAAAAAACAAATTAGTTGGCATGATAATATTCCATTACTTTCTTTTATACTCCTCAAAGCTAGATGTAGTCATTGCTCAGCTAAGATAAATTTTAAATATTTTATAGTAGAATTATTTGCTGCTTTAATTTTTGTATTTATATTTTATTTATTCGGTGTAACATTAACAAGTCTCTTATTTTTTATCTTAAGTATTGGGTTTATAATAATATTTTTTATTGATTTAAAACATTTCATCATCCCAAATGAAATTACATATCCATTAATGTTAGTAGGATTTTTAAAATCATTTGATCCTAATCTTAATGTTTATCTATTTCCAAATTTTATCAACTCATTAATAGGTGGTTTCTTTGGCTACATTTTAATTTGGCTAATAATTTTTATTTATAAAAAATTAAGAAATATTGAGGGAATGGGTTTGGGTGATGCGAAGTTGCTTTCAGTGATTGGTTTTTGGTTTGGTTGGATTTCAATTCCTTTTGTAATATTTTTTTCTTCCGCAGTCGCTTTAATTAGTGTCATGCCTGATTTGATTAAAAAAAAAAAGAAACTTTCTTCTCAGATACCGTTTGGCCCATACCTCATCATTGGATGTGTTATTTTTCTTTTTTTTAATAATCAGATTAAGTTATTTTTAAATTAAAATTTTTTTTATTTAAAAGCCAACATCTCGCCAACCACCCGAATTTGATAAAACTTCACCAGCTATTGCTGTTATCTTATATAAAGTTTGCTCCATTTCACTTGGTCCTGCAACGTTTGCAAAAAGTGTATTATCAAAGACAACTAATTCTGAGAGAACACCTTCTCTAACAAACGTACATGCTTCAGCGTTAGCTGTACTTCCTTTTACTAATTTATGTGAATTGTTCGTTCCACATTCATCATCAGATGCACATATAAATGCATTTCCAATTTTACAACTCTCCTCACCAGTTCCCGCAGGTGGTTCATAAATTGGGAAATACACTTGACCCTGAAAGAATGTTGGTGGTGCTGAAGTTTTTCTCATTGTATTTGTTGTTCGAAGATCATTTGGATCTAGCCCATCTTGTTGATCAAGTTTAATGTACCAAGCATCTTCTGTGGTAGGACATTGACTCCCGTCTGCATCACCAGTAACGTCTTTACACTGAGCTGTTGCTGAGCCATCTGGATTATCTATTGCAGCTGCTGCATTAGCACCTTGGTGAGCCATCTCAACAAATGTTGGGTCAGTTTCTCTAGGAATAATAACTCCATTTAAATGTTTAAAGAAAGGATAGTCTCTATCTCGAACACCATAAATAATGTTATCCATGGTCCTACTACGTGATGCTAGCTTATTGAAGTTGCCTGTTCCACCCCACAACCAGAAATCTTTAGTAGTAACTCCTATACCTGCATCCATTGAAAAAAATGTGTATCGGGCATTCGCTGTATTGGCATTTAGCCTAAATAGAGTGGTTTGATCAAACATTCTAGCACCATGCTTTGTAGAGTCTGTTAAATTAATTTTTGTTATTTTTCCTTCATGGTCATTGATATAAACCATTGCACCTCTCCAAGGGACGCCAAAAGCTGTATCTGGTGTTATAACAATTGGATCCGTTGGAACTGAATTATTAATATTACTACCATTAGGAGTTTCTATTGAACTACCACCAATGCTTATTTCACCTGGCTCTGTATCAATTATTGTAATTGGTCCTTGATTTTGCTCTGCGCCATAAATTCTTGCTGGATTTTCCATGTCATCAAGTTCGATCAGATATACTGCAGATCCAGCACAACGATTGGTAGCCGCTAAACCAGCTCCCATAATCGCTACATATTTATCATTTGATCTATCAAGCTCTTCACCAGGCACATCAGAAGGCAACCTAACTATTCTTGGAGTTGACCAAGTTTCACCTAATTTACTATAGTCATATTCAAATGGTATCCCAGTAGCAGCCGTACAGGAAGTTTGAATGAAAAATTCATCTGTTAACCTGGTTTCACTTACACTACCACCAGGATTGTAAATTAAATCATCATTAAATGTTATTTCAAATATTCCATTAATCATTCTCGCACTTGAAAAACCTAAAGGTTCATAATCTCCATCAGAATTTAATTTGGAAACATTTAATAAGCTAGCATCTATTTCTTGCCCATCAGGCACATCCAATTGAATATTATCAAAAGTGAAAGTGCTACCTATATAGCAAGTGTTGTTGCCATCTACTGCAAATTCACCACTTGTTGCATCACTATTTGTTTGACAGGCTGCTCTAGCATCTTGTGCATCTGTGACTTCAGGATCTGGTTGAGGATCATTATAAAAACCATCTTCAGTCAAAACCTCCTCTAAGTTCACTGCTGCTCGTAAAGCTTCTCTAGATTCTTCTACATTGACAGAATTAGTTACATAAGATCTCTCAGTTATATTCCCTTCTTCATCGGCAATGTAAACAATTTTTCTGATATAATCATTATAAACTGAGAACAAGTGTAAGGGTCCACGTGATGGTTCAACAATGGGATGTGTTACATCTAATACAGAAAAACCAGATCCGCCTCTGCCATACGGTATAAACAGAATTGTATGCCAAGTCGGGTCATCTTCTAATTCACCCTGGGAGTCTAAACCTCTCATCAGTACATCGTGTACAACTGGAGACCCATCAACCCCAAACATTGCGTTACTACCACCTTCGCCATTGGGACCTCGACCATCAAACAAAGGATTAATTGCTATTGGTAATTTTGCAGCTATAAATGGTGGGACAAATGCCCACTCTTCTCTGCCTGTTGATGCATTTATTGCATGCAATACACCACTATTAGAACCTGCATAAATAATATTTGTTCTAGACTTATTTTGTAGTTTAAAGTTGGTGTAACCATTCACCATCCTAAAATATCCTTCTTGATTATTATCAGTGAATTGCGTGCTAGCATCGGGCGCTCCAATCTCAATTAATTGTGAGTGATAAATATCTCCTTGAATATGAGGTCTAAGTTCATTGATGATACAATCTCCATCGTAATCAAAATAATCTTGACCTCTTATAAAATTAATTAGACCCGCTACTTCATCGGCAGTCCCATCTTGGCCTACATCTGCCCCCAATGGTGACGGATGATTTGTACCTCTATTGCTTGTTGAACATTCTGAACTTGAATTATGATAGTCGAGCAAACTAAAATTCAATCTACCCATTAAGGAGTTTATTGCATCTTGATTTGCATCAGCAGTAGTAAAATTATTCCAATTACCTAAATAAGATATATTTGGTAATACAGTCCAAATATTTCTTCCATCATCATTTGTTCCTCCTGAACTACTCTCTAAAATTTGTTCTCTTAACGATACTGCTGAACTCCAGTTACCTTCATGATCTAGTCCTTGTATGACTTCTTTATCTGGTCTTAATTCTGATCTAAAGATACTTCCTTGCCATTCTCCAAATTGAATATACTCAAATTGAGCTTGATACAATGAACCTCCCTCTTGAATGGTTGCGGTAATTGATGGTGCTGTAAATGCAAGTTTTTCTGCAATGATTTGTCTTATAATTGATTGTAATTGCGTTCGTAATTCTTGAGGAGTATTTGCTATTATTGTGGGTCTACAATCTGCGTCGCCAGCATTTTCGCATGATCCAATTCGGGCTAGGGAGTTAAATAAATTCATTCCTCTTGCTCTAATTCCACCTCCATAAGCAACCATTAATGTTTGAACCCCTGCTTGTCTTAATCGCTCGAGCCTTGCGGCAGTTCTTCCTCGTTGACCATTGGTCCCTGTTTTGGTCATTTCTCCATCACCGATAACAATTACATAGTTCAATTGACACTCTGCATCAGGATCAAATTCCGTAAAATCGTTAAAGAAATAATCATGAGCTATTTGAGAAAATGCCTCCGAGTCTGTTCCCCATTCTACTCCTAACCTTTCAATTACATCTAAGGAAGCTGCTGCACCTCCCTCGCTTATTCCCACATTTAAACATGAGTTTCTAGTGCATATATTACTTCTGGCTGGATCTCTATCAGTAGCGGGTCTGAGACCTCCATAATAATTACAGGGATTATTATTACTATGACACCAAGCTCCTCCAAAAGGAACTGCTCTTCTTCCTAAATTACCATGACCAGCGTTCCAATGTCCAAAGCCAAAATTAGCTCCTGATGTTAAAGTACTATCACTTAAAACTGCAGTAAGAGCATCTTTTGCACCAGTCCATCTTGTTATTTTAGGTCCACCAACTTGGTTTCTCCAAGTAGTGTTTCTATTAGCATCTGTCCATAAACTCTCAGATAATTCATCAACATAAGAACGGCTTGAATACAAAATTCTGTTGCCAATTACCCTGACACCATTTAGACCCTGCATTCTTATACTATCAGCTGCAATAGTACCTGGATCACCGCTATTTCTCACATTGCTAAAAGTTCCAATTGTATCAAGTATTGTACAAGTTCTATTATCTGTCCATTCAAATTTGTTAAGACGAGCAACATTCCAATCGCCTCCATAAAAAATATCCTCATCTGTGCTAGAGATATCATATGGCGAGACCCTAGCCGTAGGCGTACATTGCCTTAAAGGCGTGCTGGTATTAGTTGGAAGACCATTTACCTGATCGGGTAGTTGATATCCATATAATCTACCCGCTTGACTCATATACATCATTGTGGCTTCAGCAGTTATCCTAATACGAAATCCACCCCACAATCGTCCAAACGTATCCGTCCGGCCTCTGCCTCTACCTATCATTTCAGCACAAGATGCATTTGCGAAGCTACAGGTTGCTAAAAAAGTTCCTCTATTTGTTCTTCCTGTATAACCATAAAAGTATATAACCGGTTCACTATCTTTGATAGCAATGTCAAAACCCATAATCCTGTCTCTATTTAAGCTACTCGACACTACTAAACGGCATCGAAAATTTGTATCAAGACCAATAATATACGGTGCCCTGGTATTGTTATACATTCCAACAAATAATAAAGGATCATCATCAATGGTCGTGCCAGGAACAGTTACACTTGCAACATAATCGACTTCATGAAAACTACCAAATATTGGAATTGTTACATTTGTCTGTAGACCACCCATAACTGATAAACCAAAATCACAAGTTCTATCAGTTGCATTAGTTGCTCGCCATGGCCAAACAGAGTAAGTGGAGCCATTATCTCTAGTTCCTGATATGTTTACTCGCTCACCATCTGAATTAAATTGAAATAACCCTCCTCCTCTTCTATCAACAGATGTTAAAAATTTATTGCCATCTCCATCAATTGTCATAGAGGATATTCTTGGTATACCTGCTCCTATTGTACGATTCATACTTGCTGAACTATCTAGTAAAAATAATATGTTTGCCGGAACATCTCCGCTACCTGATCCTGGGGGTAGTGGTTTAGAGAAAGAGATTTGATTAAAACTGCAAAAAGCAAAAAAGAATAAAATTAATTTTAAACCTCTAATCATTGAAATGCCTCAACAATATCACCATCAATTAAAAAATCTGCATACTCAAAAGAAGAAATTTCTAGAGCTTCGTGTATTCCATCAAAGCCCATTACTTTACCATATATAATAGAATTAATGTCTGAGCTCAAATCTACTGCACCTACCCATTTTGCTGATTTGGCTTGATCATTATCTAAACCAAAATTATTTTTTGCAAATTTATAAATTTCATTTGTATTTTTATCGCTTGCTATTCCCTCAATTTGTATTCCTATCAATTTTTTTTCTTTAATATAAATATTTACAAAAGTATTTTTTAAAAGTTCATCATCACAAAATAGTGAAGTGTCATAAGTATACATCACAGTTGAGTCACCATAATCATCTGTATTTGTAACGCTCAAATCATCATATTTATCCTCAATAGATGAAATCTGTGTGCCCATATCTATCTTTGTAAAATCACAAGCATTTGAAATTGAATTGAAACTAAATAGTAGAAAAAAAATTAAATTAATTTTATAAAATAATTTCATTATTAAAATATTACCTAGTGATCAAATTAAATAAATAATCAATTTTGTCTAATTTAACCATTTTGGGTTTATGTAGACAATATTACTAGGGTTTCTAAAGGAATCAAGATGTCAGGATTATTAACTGCATCAAGAGCAGAGCCTTTTGGCATTAAAATACCACAACCATACACTTTATATACTGTTCCCTGTTTTTGAACATTGGTCGTAGTTTTTTTAATACTAGAACCACCACCGGTAAATTGTTTTCTACCAACATTAATTGCAAAAAATTCCCACCTGTATCTTTGCATATGTTGCAATTCCTCTAGAGCGCCCTCACTCAACAAAATAGGTGCTATGACATTACCAAAATTTAAATTTGGTTGGTGTACAGACACCATTACATTACCTGCATCATTTCTCACTAGATTTCGAAAACTATTTGTGCAAGGAGTATCTGGTAAAGTAACTACATTAACTGGTGTTCCTCTGCCTACAGGCCAAGGATGGAGTGTATCGGTATGTCTTGCAAATCCGCCATTCAATGTAGCTTCAGCATTAAGAGCCTCCATATAATCTACATGAGCTTCTTCTTCCTGTGTTGTCGCTGTCTCTGGATTTGGTGGTTGTACTCTTGTGGACTCTCCTGGATTTATCCAAGGACCAATCATTTCGTTAATAATATATTTTTCAGCCTCAACTAAAGCATGTTCTGCCACATAAAAAGTTTGCTGATATTCATCACTAGTATTATTACTTTGATGGTCGCCAGACGAAATTACAATTAAACTACCACCCATTAAAGACATCACTAACAAAAGAACGAGTGACAATATAAGTGTAAAACCTTCTTGATTATTTTTTTTCATTAGAAAAGTCCTTCATCAACTATATTTCGTGTATAAACTGTTACTACCACTGAATCTCTTAAGTACCTGTCAGTATAATCTTCTTTTGTTCTTGAAAACCCAAGTACTTTTCTGGGTTGACCATCTCTTGCCTCAAGTCTGAAAAAATCTTTTTCTGATCTGAATGATAATTTAATATCTACAGATCGAATTTTATACAAATTATCTCTACCAGCGGCAGTTGTTGGGTCTGGAAACGGTAATAATCTTTTACCATTTCGATCTAAAGCTATAAATTCAATGTCTTCAACGTAATCTCTAATTAATTGCTCATGGTAACACTCTTGACAGCCCTGGAGTTGCCCAATCCATTCACCAGTTGGAGGAAAGGAATCAGTCTCATTGCCTCTGGGTTGGCTCCAACTTATTTTAGATTTATAAATTGCATACCTTGGATTTATGAGTCCTTGAGCATCTTTTCCATCATCCATTGGTCTAGCGTAATAGGTTGTCTTATATCTTTTATAGGGCTGAAGCGGATTGGTTTGATCAAAATCATCAAACACTATATGAATTTTATCACAACATAGATCTAAAGGATTATTTTTTGTATTTTTAGTTACATGGGCTGTGCCAGTTTCAACAAAACTTTCATGATCCAAACCTTCTTGTATCACTATAGGAGCATGGCTATCTTCAATACTTGATGTATCTGGTATTTGTAAATAAGTTTCTTCAGGATAATTTAATGAATTCGTACCCAAATAATATTTAAAGCCTGCCATTCTGATATCTCGAATTAATAATTCTACTAAGTCTCTAGAGTTTCTACTAATTTGAGCTTTATTTACCACTTGACCATAAGTAGAATTAACTATTGAATAAGTTGTATACATTGCTGCCATCATCATTGAAGAAACTACCAGACTAATTAAAATTTCAACCAGTGTGAGGCCTAATATATTTTTGATGAATTTTTTTTTCATTTAACCTGATGGTGTTCCTATCATACCGCCACCTCCGTCTTGTCCTCCAGGTGCTTGTTCGTTTTCTCTTTTTATTTTGTAATCAGATTGAAAATATAAATATTTCTTTTTTTTTCCATTATTTAAGAACATTTCAACTCTTCCAATATAAAGTGGATCATCAAAAACAGAATCTGATTGTAATGCGCCACAACTAGCCCATCTACATATTGTAAACATTTGTAATCTTTTAGTTTCATTATCGCTTAAACATTTTAAGAATCTATTTTCAGAAAATATCAGGTTCCATTTAGCTTCTTTATTTCTGGGTGCATCAACCTCTTGAGTTTCATAAATGTTTTCTTGAAACTGAGCTCCCCCGGTAGCTGTGTTGGTAGTACCTTGGCAATTCAATCCAGCACTCCATGTATTTTGAGCAAGATGTTGTGAAAATTTTTGAATATTTGAGGCATCACCACCCCCGCTTAATGTAATAGTTCCATCGCCTCTTATTTGAAGATCTTCACTATCAGAGGCAATGCCATATAATGCATTTTTGCTACCAAGAACATCTTCAGCAATCATTTCAGTCAAGTAATTTGCTTTTGTCCGATCTGCTGATCTATCAATCGATTGAACTGAAAAATTCGTCATTTGCAGTATTGCAATGAAGCCAATCCCAACAATAGCAGTGGAAACTAAGGCTTCTAA